>NZ_BAABJQ010000013.1:0-237898 GCF_039543385.1 Rugosimonospora acidiphila | reverse complement strand
CGCACTGAGCAACCCGACATCCCGCGTCGCGTTGTCCGACGAACGCCTCACCTGATACAGCGCCCCGTTGTACGAGGCATACAACGCCCGCGTCGTGCTGTGCGCGGCCACACACGGCGTACCGCCCACGGCGTAGATGTCACAGGGCCCCTGGGTGGCCGCCTGCGCCCCGGTTGCGGTAGCGAAGGTGATGCCGATCAGCGCGAGGGCGATGGCGGTACCCGCGGCGAGGACCGTACGGCGTGGCCGCCGTAAGGGTGATCTGACCATGCTGGATCAACTCCTACGCTCGTTCTCCGCGACGGGTGGTCATACGCCAGCGAGTCCATCCGATTGACGGAAAAGAATGTTACCGGTAACAATCTTTGCGACTCGAAGGCGTTGAGTCTTGGAGAAATTGGGGTGTGGGCGATCCAGATCGACGTTCATCACTATGTCACCGAGCGGTTGACCCGTCAAGGTCGCGGGCCGCGATGCCGGCGCCGGCCGCATCGCCGAAAAGCCCCGGACGGCGCTCGGTAGAGGCCGTCCGGGGCTCGAAACGTCAGATCACACCGCGCCGGCCGCGGCCGCCGGAGCGTCGGGCACGGCCCGCGACCCGGCCACGGCGGACGACTCAACCGCGGTCAATGACTCAACCGCGGCCGACGACTCGGCCACGGCGGACAGGTCCAGCCGGCCGGACTGGCCGTAGAACTCCGCCGGGTTGCGCCAGAACACCCGGTCGACGTCGTCCTCGCCGAAGCCGGCGGCCAGCATCGCCTTTGCCGTCACCACGGTCAGCAATGGATCCGAGCGGCCCCAGTCCGCCGCCGAACTGATCAGGATCCGCTCCGTGCCGTACATCTGAAGCAGGTCGACCATGCGCTCCGGAGACATCGTCGCCTCCGGGTAGATGGAGAACCCCATCCAGCAGCCCGAGTCACGCACGACGGCGGCGCTCACCTCGGTGAGGTTGTCGATGACCACCCGCCCCGGGTCGATCGCCGACTCGTCGACCACGGCGAGGCTGCGCCGCGTACCGCGAACCCGGTCGCACTGCGGGGTGTGCACGAGCGCCGGCAGCCCGTACGCCACGGCGAGGGCGAGCTGGGCGGCGAACGCCTCGTCCTCGGCCGGCGTCATCGACTCGTACCCGATCTCCCCTACCGCTACCACCCCGTCCTTCTCGAGGTAGCGCGGGAGCAGGTCGATGACCTCGTGGCAGCGCGGATCGTTGGACTCCTTCGGGTCCAGCCCGAGCGCGGCGTGGTGCCGGATGCCGAACTGGATCGCCCGGAAGGGCTCCCAGCCGACCAGGGCGTCGAAGTAGTCGACGAACGATGCCGGGTTGGTGCGCGGCTGACCCAGGCAGAACGCCGGTTCGACGACAGCACGGACGCCCGCGGCGCTCATACGCTCGTAGTCGTCGGTCGTCCGGGACGTCATGTGGATGTGCGCGTCGAAGATGCGCGGCCGCCACAGGGGGTCGTCCACCTCGCGCGTCCGGGGAACCCCATCCTCAAGAGTAGTCACGCTACCTATAATGCAACGTCGACCGATCATCGCCAACTCCGCTGACGAAAAAACAATGCTGTGTCTCAAATCAGAATGTTGCGCCGCGAACGGCCCGCCTGTCCCAGACGCTCCCCCGGTTTGCCGGACGAGGCTGTACGGGACGAGGCTGTACGGGACTAGGCAGGGCCGGGCTGGGTGGGGTCGGCGACGCGGCGGAGCGTCGCCGACCCCACGTTCCTCACCGGCGCCGGTTGCGTCCCGCCGTCCCGCCTCCGCTCCTCGCCTTCGAGCCACGTGCCCCGGCGGGCGCCTGCCGACCGTTGCCGGTGCGCGAGGCCGCCTTGGACGCGTTGCCGGGCGCGCCGGTGGAAGCGGCGACGGCCACGTCGGCCGCCGGGTTCGCGGTCGCTCCCGCGGTGGCCAGCGCCGCCGCCGGCTGCGGTGAGACCATCGACTCGCGCTCTTCGCGCTCGCGGTTGGCCTTGGCCGCCGCCCGCCGGCTGTTCACCCGGCGGGTGTGCGCGCGCAGCGATGGCTGCCGCTGCTTGAGGCTGACCAGCACCGGGGTGGCGAAGAAGATGGACGAGTACACCGCCGTACCCATGCCGACGAACAGCACCAGGCCCAGGTCCTCCAGGGTACCGGCGCCCAGCAGGCCGGCGCCGATGAACAGCAGGCCGCCCACCGGCAGCAGGGCCACCAGCCCGGTGTTGATGGAGCGCATCAGCATCTGGTTGACCGCGAGGTTGGCCGCCTCGCTGTAGGTCCGGTCGCTGCGGGCGGTGATTCCCCTCGAGTTCTCCTGAATCTTGTCGAACACCACCACGACGTCGTAGAGGGCGAAGCCGAGGATGGTGAGCGCACCGATCACGGTGTTCGGTGAGACCTCCCAACCGACCAATGAATAGACCGCCGCGGTGGCCACCAGGTCGAAGGCGAGCGAACTTACGGCCGCGACCGCCATCCGCCACTCGAAGCGGATGATGAGGTACACCACCACGAGCAGCAGGAAGATGACCAGGCCGAGCAGTGACCGCTGGGTCACCTGCGCGCCCCAGGCCGCGCTGACCCGGTTGTCGCTGATCTGCGAGGCGGGCAGGTGCAGGCTGCCCTCCAGTGTGGACTTCGCGGTGGCCGTGTCGTTGGCCGGCATGGACGTGGTGCGGATCAGGTAGCTCGGGTGATCCCCGCCGAGCCGCTGGGCGGAGACCACCGACGCGGCGGGGTCTGCCGCCTCGATGGCGCGGCTCACCGCGCTCTGCGTCTGGTCCAGGGTGCCGACGCTGGCGGGGATCTGGAACTCCGTGCCGCCACGGAAGTCGATGCCCAGGGTGAATCCGCGCACGCCGAAGCTGACCAGAGCGATCAGCAGCACCGTGCCGGCGACGCCGAACAGGATCCGGCGCCGGCCGACCACGTCGAGACCCGCCTGCCCCCGGTAGAGGCGGGCGGCCCAGCCGGTCGGCTGGGACGGCGGTGCCGGCGGTTCAACGGTGGCCGGTGCCTTCCAGCGGGCCATCTCATACCTCCTTGGTGCGGGTCGGGGTCGAGGCGGGGGCCCGGCGGGCAACCCGGCCCAGGCCGCTGACCCGCGGGGAGAGGAATGCCTTGGTACCGGCGAACAGCGTCATCACCGGATGACGGAACAGGAACACCACGAGCAGGTCCAGCATCGTGGCCAGGCCAAGCGCGAAGGCGAAGCCCTTCACGGTGCCGACCGAGACCAGGTACAGCACCACCGCCGCGAGGATGGTGATGACGTTCGCGGACACGATGGTGCGCCGCGCCCGGGCCCAGGCTCTGGGCACCGCGCTGCGGGGACTTCGTCCCTCGCGGATCTCGTCCTTGAGCCGTTCGAAGTAGATGACGAACGAGTCGGCGGCCACGCCCAGCGACACGATGAACCCGGCGATGCCGGCCAGCGACAGGGTGAACCCGATCTGCCGGCCCAGTACCACCAGGAAGCCGTAGACCAGCATCGCGGACAGGCCCAGGCTCAGGAAGATGACGGTGCCCAGCAGCCGGTAGTAGAAGAACGAGTACAGCACCACGAGCAGCATGCCCAGTCCTGCGGCGATCAGGCCGGCCCGCAACTGGTCACTGCCGATCGACGGGGAGATGCTCTGCGCCTGGCTCTGCTGGAAGGTCAGCGGCAGGGCGCCGAACTTGAGCTGGTCGGCGAGCAGGCTGGCCTGGCTCTGGGTGAAGCTGCCGCTGATCTGCGCGTCACCGGTGATGACGCCGTTCGTCGACGGCGCGGAGACCACCTGGTTGTCCAGCACCACCGCGATCTGGGTCATCGCGCCGTTGCCGTACGCCTGCTCGGTCAGGCTGGTCCACTTGTTCTGTCCGGAGCCGGTGAAGGACAGGTCCACCACCCAGGCGCCGGTCTGCGGGTCGGTGCCCGCCGTCGCACCCGAGACGTCGGTGCCGAGCACCTTCGCGGTGTCCAGCATGTACTTGGTGGACTGGTCACAGGCGACCGCCTGGCTGCCGGGTGCCTGGATCGATCCGGCCACCCGGTCGTTGAGCTGAGCGCAGGTGATGTACGGCACGTTGAACTGCATCGACGCGGGCAGCACCGCGACCTCGGCGGGTGACAGCGAGGCGAACGGCGCCAGGGCGGCGGACGCGCTCGGGTCCGAGGTCGGATCCGGCGGCGCGGTCAGCGCCTGGGCGGCCTGGTAGGCCGGGCCGAGCTTCTTCTGCACCGCGGCCAGGGACACCGGGGTGCCCGGGTTGGCGGCCGGCTTCGTGGTGGATCCGTCCGGCGCCACACCGGGCGTCTGGTTCAACACCTCGCGGAAGCGAAGCTGCGCCGGGGTTCCGATCTGCTTGATGGAGTCGTTGGACTGGCCGGGCACCGATACCACCACGTCCCGGTCGCCTTCGGTGACCACCTGGGCCTCGCTGACCCCCAGGCCGTTGACCCGGTTCTCGATGATGCGCCGGGCCTCCTCCAACTGGCCGGCGCCCGGCGCCTTGCCGTTGGACGTGGTGGCGGACAGCGTCACCTGGGTTCCACCGACCAGGTCGAGCCCGAGCTTGGGCGCCAACCGCTGGCGCACACTCGAGTCGCCATTAACGCCGGCGAAGAACACCAGGCTGGCGAGGGCCAGAAAAATCAGCCCGAGTACAAAGAGCGGTCGCCCCGGATGGGGGCGTCCGCGCGAGGGTGCCACGAGTCGGGTCTCCTTCACGAGCTTCCGGGACGGTCGGTTGCCCGCCGTCGAACCGTGCGCGCGCATGGTCCTGGGCGGTGTCGCGGGCTGCCGTACCCGGCCGAACCGGCCGGTCGCCACGGCGTACCCGGACGCTTGGGCCGGCGGGCGGGCCTGGACTGCTCGGCCGCTTCACCGGCCGGCGGCTCGCCCCGATGGCGGTCGCGTCCGGCGAAATAGGCCCACACGAAGCAGCACACGACCCCGACGGCGATCAGGACGTTCACCACGATGTTGGGAACCCGGTCGACCATCACCGGGCCGCCTTCGCGGCACGCCGCGGCCACGCCGCGACGACGATCGGCGAGTGATCACGGGTGATCGCGCGACCGAATTCCCCGTCCACCAAGGGATGGGCGATGGACGACATAGCTCTTTCCAGGAAATGTGAGATGGCACCGCGCGCCCGGTCGGGCGGCGGTGAGCGGAGCGTCGTGGGTTTTCGGGGCCGGCCTAGGTCGGCTGGTCCCGTGCGGCGGCCGGAGCCGCGACCGCGGCCGGCAAGAGGGCGACACCCTGGACGCGCGTGCCGGAACCGGCAGGTGCGCACGAGTGCGCGGCGAGCGCCGGTCGCGCCGCCGTCCGGTGCCCGCGCCGCGGGCCGCCCTGGATGGTCACCGCACCATTGAATACACGGCACAAATCGAGCGTCCAGGCTCGGCGCGCTTTCTTTACGCCATTTCGACGGTGCTCGACGTTTTCCTGACGCTTTCTCGACGCGCCAGCGCCGAAACACCACACCCGACGCGCAGCGACCCGAGACCCGACACGGGATACCCACCCGCGACAACGCCCGAAACAACGCAGCACAACAACTCAGGACGACAACGCGGCAAGACAACGCAGGGAACAACGCGCGAGACACGGCGGGTTGTTCGCGTCCGCCGCGTCCCTTATCAGTCGCCCAATGCCGGCCGATGTGTGACCGCGGCCACTTTGACCGGGGCCACGAGAGTGGCGCGGAACGCACCGGTGAACCGGCCCGGGTGACTCCTCGTATGTGTCAGTCGAGGCCTCGCAGAGACGGAGAACCGAAGAAGGACAGGCATGAAGATCATCTCGCACTCCATCGCGCGTCAATGGCGGACGCTTGCCCTCATCGCGGGGGCCGGTGCCCTCGTGGCCGCGTGCGGCAGCAACTCGACCAGCGCCAGCTCGGGCGGTGGCAGCAGCGCGGCACCCGCGCCGGCCGCCTCCGCACCCACCGGCGGTCCCGCCACCGTGATGACGCACTCCGGGCCGCTGGGCACCTACCTCACCGACGCCTCAGGACGCACGCTGTACCTGTTCCAGTCGGACACCGGCAGCACGTCCACCTGTGTCGGCTCGTGCGCCAGCCTCTGGCCGCCGTTGACCACGACCGCGATGCCCCAGGCGGGCAGCGGCGTGAACGCCTCCGACCTGACCACGACCATGCGGACCGACGGCACCATGCAGGTGGACTTCGACAACCACCCGCTGTACTACTTCGCCTCGGACACCGCGGCCGGCGACACCAAGGGACAGGGCGTCAACAACGGCGGCCTGTGGTACGTGGTGGGCACGAACGGCAGCGCCATCACCGCCAAGGCTCCCGCGACCTCCAGCACCGGCGGCAGCGCCGGTGGCAGCACGAGCACGGGCAGCGGTAGCGGCAGCGAATGGTCGTAGCCGAGACCGGCGGCCGCGCCGTCGGGCGGTGGGGGCTGACAGCTGTCGCCCTCGCCGCCCTCGGCGGTCCGCTCGCCCTCGCGGCGCTGTACGCCCCACACATGGTGGCCGGCCTCGACGGCTCGTCGGGGTTCGTGGCGCTGGCAGCCGCCGTGGTGTTCGCGTTTCCCATCTACATCTGGGTGCGGTACGCCCGGCACTCGGGCAGCGGTGGCGGCCTGTACGGCTACGTGCGCGCCGCCGCGGGTCCGCGGGTCGGGTATGCGCAGGCGGGGCTGTGGCTGCTCAGCTACGCGCTCTACCTCACGTACACCACCGAGTACGTCGTCTATGACATCCTCACCTCGGTCTTTCCGGGTATCGGCCCGGCCCGGCCCTGGCTGGAGGTCGCGATCCCGATCCTGGTCGCGGGCGTCATGCTGGCCGGAGCGCGGGTCGCCATCGCCGTGACTGCGGTCATCGGGGTGGCGCAACTGGCCCTGCTGATCGTGCTCGCGGTGGTCACCCTGCGGCATGGCGCGCAGGCGTCGGCCTTCCAACCGGTCGGTCCCCATGGCGGGCTGGCCGACGCGGCGGCCGGCATCGGCCTGCTGTACGTCTGCGGCAGCCTGCCGCTGTATCTCGGCGGGGAGGCTTCCCGGCCGACCCGGACGATGCCCTGGGCGTTGATGGTCGCGTACGTGGTCACCGCGGTGGCGGTCACCGTGGCGGTCATCGGGTACGCGACGAACCCGGCCTTCACCCGCGCGGAGATCCCGGGTGTCTCGGTGGCCCAGGTGTTCGCCGGCCACGGGCTCGCGGTGGCGGTCGGCGTCGGTGTGGCCGTCAGCGTGATCGGCGTGATGCTGGTCGAATACCTCGCCGTGACCCGGCTCACCCGCGCCCTCACCGGCTGGTCCACCCGCACCATCACGGCGGTCGTCGCGGTGCTGGTGGTGGCGTCCGGGCCGGTGAGCCTGATCGACCCCGACAAGTTCTACGACACGCTGATCCGGCCCTCGCTGATCGCCCTGTGGCTGAGCCAGCTCATCGGGGTGGTCGTGTTCCCGTGGTTCGTGCGGCGGCACGGCCGGCTGCGGGCCACCGATGTGGTGGTCACGCTCGTCGCCGTGGCGATTCTCGGGTACGGGCTGTACGGCAGCATCGCGCACCAGATCGCCTCCTGAGCGGCGCCCCGCTCACTCATCAACGTCGATCGAACGCGCACGCGTGAGCGGATCGCCGCCCGACGGGCGGTCCCCGCAGTGCGGCCACTCCCGACGCGTCTTGACGTTTTCTTAACGGCGTCGAGTGATTCCTTGACGCTTTCCCAACGCCGTTTCCGCGTAAGGCGATCGCGGCCAAAGAAGCCGCACCCAACGGCGTAAAAAGCGTATATATATTGCGTTCGCGCCCTTGTGTTCGGCCCGCCGACCTCGTTGACTCTATAGCTGACAGGCCCGCCGACTGCGGCAATCGCGACGACAGACGACGAGTACCGCCCCCGGGCGGTGCGAAATGGTTCCCGGCGTCCACACGTCAGTCCCCAGTCGGCGGACCGGTCCCCCACCGGGCGGGCCGTCGAGCCGCCGGACGGAGCCCCACGGCCGGTCCCGTCCATCGCACGATCCTCCGGCGGCGGCCGACCTCGACCGTGCCCGTGGTGCACCGGCTTGTGGAAAGGAGTCGTGGACCTCAATGGCACTTCCGCAACCCGAATCCGGTGACCGGCCCTCGGTCGGCTACCGCCCGGACCAGGCCGTCATCGCCCTGATGCGCCGACCCTACGTGGCCGAAATCCTGGCCGCCCTGGACGAGCGCCCGCACAGTCTGGCCAGCCTGTACCGCACCGTCGGCGCGCCCCGGCGGCTGGCCGTCGACGCGCTGCGCGCCCTGGCCGCCCACCAGGCCGTGACCCGCCAGGACAGCGGCACCTGGGACACGGTCGCCAAGACTCAGGCGACTTACCAGATCTCCGGCACCGGCCGCGCGCTGATTGACTATCTGTTCGACCTCGACGTGTGGCTGGCGGTCTACGACATCGACCCTTCCCACATCGACCCCTCGCGGGACTGAGCCGCGAGGGGTCGCGCCCCTCGGCGGGGCGGGCCGACGAGTCCTCAGTCGTTCGCTGCCGGATCCGCCCCCACGGCCTGTGCCGGAACGTGGCCGGTGGAGTCCGTGCCCGCCGATCCAGGCGCGCCGGTCCCTCCGGCCGCGGGAGCATCCGGCGCCGCCCCGGCGCCGGCCGCCGTCCCGGCCGCGCGCTCGAAGAAGCGCAGCATCTCCACCGGCAGCGGCATGACCAGCGTCGAGTTCTTCTCGGCGGCCACCTCCACCACCGTCTGCAGCAGCCTCAGCTGCAACGCCCCGGGAGTCTGGGCCATGATGGCCGAGGCATCCGCCAGCTTCTGGGCGGCCTGGAACTCGCCGTCCGCGGTGATGACTCGGGCCCGGCGCTCGCGCTCCGCCTCGGCCTGGCGCGACATCGAGCGCTTCATCTCCTCGGGCAACTGCACATCCTTGATCTCGACCCGATCGATGTGGACACCCCATCCCAGCGCCGGGCTGTCGATGAGCAGTTCCAGGCCGCGGTGCAGCTGTTCACGGTTGGACAGCAGGTCGTCCAGCTCGCTCTTGCCGATGATCGAGCGCAGCGAGGTCTGCGCGACCAACTCGATCGCGTACACGTAGTGCTGCACGTCGATGAGCGCCCTCTTCGGATCCTCTACCCGGAAATACACCACCGCGTCGACCCGCACCGAGACATTGTCCCGGGTGATGCCCTCCTGCGTGGGGATCGGCAGCGTGACGATCTGGACGTTGACCTTCCTCAACTTGTCGACGATCGGGATGATGACGGCCAGCCCCGGCTGGCGGACCTTCTTGCGGGCCCGACCGAACCGGAACACGACGCCGCGCTCCACCTGGTTGACGATCCTCACGCCGCCGAAGAACACCCAGGCGACGACGAACGCGCCCACCCCGATCAACACATCAGTGACCATGTCCGGCTTCCATCCCGACAAGGGCGACGGGTCACGGGCCCCGCCGCGGTCGAATCGCCTCCAGGGCGGGTCGTGCCCGCGCCCCATCCCGCCGTAGCCGACAGCATAGACACGCGTGTCACCAAGCCGTGCCGTAGTTTTTTCGTCAAGCACTCTTGGCGTCGATTGACACCGCCGTCACGATCTGGCGAGTGACCATCACAACGCCCGAATTGGAGACCGCCGATCGTCCGCGTCCGGTACCGCTGGCATCGGGCCGGCAACGGCGTGGCGCCGGCGGTCGGGCGCCCGTGCGCATCCGGCAACTCGCGGCGGCCGCGGCGCTCGGCACCCTGGCGCTCGCCGTCCTGCTCACCGTCGAGATAGGACAGGAGCGGGACGGGCTGGCCACGATCGCCGACCGGTCCGCGCCCGAGGTGGTGGCCACCTCCGACCTGTACTTCGCGCTCAACGACATGGACGCTCAGGTGGCCAACGTGCTGCTGGTCGGCGACCAGCAGAACCTCGGCCTGTCCCGCACCCAGGCGCTCAACCTCTACGAGCAGCGCCGCCGGCAGGCCGACCAGGACGTCCAGCGGGCCGCCTCGGCCGCCGCCGACCCCGTTTCCCGCCAGGCGCTGGACAGCGTGCTCGACGACCTCGGCAGCTACGAGGCGCTGGCCGCGCAGACCATCCTGCTCGACCAGCAGGCGCCGCACGCGGCCGGCCGCCCCTCGACCACCACGCTGGCCCGCTACCGGCAGGCCACCGATCTACTCAAGGGCCAACTGCTGCCCGCCGCCCAGCGGCTGAACGACGCACACGCGCGAACACTCGACTCCACCTACCGGGCGCAGTATGCCGGGCTGGGTCGCGACCGGACCCTCGTCATAGCCGTCGGGGCGGTGGCGCTCGCCGTGCTCCTGGCGCTTCAGGTGTATCTCACCCGGCGGTTCCGGCGGCTGGTCAATCCGGCGCTGGCGGCGGCGACCGTGCTGGCCGCGATCGGCCTGGCGGCCGGGGCCGGGCTGCTGTCCGGCGAGCGCACCCACCTGCGCGTGGCCAAGCAGGACGCCTTCGACTCCATCATGGCCCTGACCCGGGCCCGCGCGATCAGCTACGACGCGAACGCCGACGAGAGCCGGTACCTGGTCGACCCCGGCCGGGCCGACCAGTACCAGCAGTCGTTCCTGGCGAAGTCGCAGCAGCTCGTCGCGCTGCCGGGCGCCACGCTCGGCACCTGGAATCCGGACCTCGCCGGCGCGCTGTCGGCGTACCAACGCGACCATCACGACATCGGGTGGGGCGGCCTGTTCGGCACCGAGTTCCACAATGTCACGTTCTCCGGCGAGGGCGCACAGGCCGAGACCACGCTGCTGCGCCTGCAAAGCTACGAACTCGACGACCGCCGCATCCGGGCGCTGGCCGCCGACGGTCGGCTCGATGACGCCATCGCGCTGGACACCAGCTACGCCTCCGGCGGCTCCGACTTCGCCTTCGACCAGTACGACAAGTCGCTCGCCGCGCTCATCGCCATCAACCAGCACGCCTTCGACGGCGCGATCGCTGCCGGCCGGCACGGGCTCAATGGTTGGACCGCCTATCCGTGGGTCGGCTGCGGCCTGGTGCTCACACTGCTGGTCGCCGGCGTGCGGCCCAGGCTCTCCGAGTACCGGTAGGAATTCCGAGTGCCGCTATGGTCTGAGGACCACTCGCCGACCACAGGCGGGTCCATCGTTGGAGTCTGGCGCCGCCCCGCACGCCTCGCTCCAGCCCGGTTCAGTGGGGCTGGGACGGCGCGGGCGCGGGCTGCGAGCCGAAGGCGGTCAGGAACCGGTCGCGGAAGGTGTCCATCCGCCACAGCGGCGCCTGTGCGTTGGGCCGCAGGCCGTCCTGCCAGCCCCACCCGGAGATGCGGTCGAGCACGCTCGGGTCGCCCGCGACGATCGTGATCGGCACGTTGCGGCTGGCGTGGTCGCCGCTGACGACCGACGCGGGCTGGTGGTCGCCCAGGAACACGAGCACCAGGTTCTTGTCGCCGTACGTCTTCACGTAGGAGATGAGGGTGCTCAGCGTGTACTGGATGGATTGCATGTAGGCGGTGCGGATGCCGCCGCTGGTGCGCCACGCCGCGACCGGGCCGGTGGTCTGCTGCGGCATGCCGTCGTAGATGGAGCCGTCGCCCACGCTGTCCCAGCCGACCAGGTGCGGGATCGGCGCCCAGGGCGTGTGGCTCGACAGCAGGGCCATGAACGCCATCACCGGGTCGTGGCCCGTAGCGCGCTCGGAGCGCTGAAAGTCCGCGAGCGAGTACTGGTCGGGGATGGACGAGAAGTTGAAGCGCGGACCCTGGTACGTGGTGTTCTGCGCGGTGTACAGCTTGTCGAAGCCGTAGTAGGCGCCCTGCGGCCATGCCTCGGTGACCGCTGGCTCCACGCCCACGATCCGGGAGCCCGTGCGGCCGAAGGCGGTGGTCAGCGACAGGCGGTGGCCGGCGACCAGATCGTTGTAGCGCTGCTGGTTGTCGACCCACAGCCCGGACATCAGGGTGGACTGGGCCAGCCAGCTGCCTCCGCCGAAGGTCGGCGAGGTGAGCAGCGCGCTGCGGGCGCCGAAGCCGGCGGCCTCCAGTTCCTTGGTACCGGCGTCGAGCACCGCGTCGACCTGCGGGTCCTGCAGCGCCACGACCCCGTAACTCTCCACGAACGTGACCAGCACATCCTTGCCGCGCAACGCGGTCAGCATCTGGTCGCCCGGGGTGTTGGCGAACTGGTCCTGAGCCATCTCGGCCCGGAACACCTTCTGGTCCTTCACGTCGGCCGGAAGCTGGGCCACCTCGCCGTAGGCGAGCGTCGCCGCGTCGGTGGAGGCGACCGACACGTCGGGCAGGATCTGCGCACCGAACACCGCGCACAGCACCCAGGCGAACCCGAGCACCGCGACGGTGCGGACACTGTTCCTGCGGTGCCGCACCACGATGCGGCTCAGCCGCAGCACCGCCAGCGTCATGAAGGTGACGACGGCCAGGACGAGCAGCACCGCCGCGATCCAGGCACCGATCTCGCCGGCCGGGCCGGCCGCCCGCTCGACGAAGTTCGCGCCGTCGCCGATCAGGACCCAGTCGAGTACCGGGTCGAACGGCCGGTCCAGCACCTCGTAGAAGCCCATGTCGATGATCTTCAAGATGGTCAGCAGGCCGAGTACCGCCCCGAGGACCGCCGCCACCACCCTCCTCGGCCTCGGCGGCAGCGCGAGAATCAGGAGGACGCCGAGCAGCCCCTCGACCGGGATGCGCACGAGCCCACTGAACGTCAACATGTCCAGCCGGATCGGCCCGACCAGGGCGAAGAACACGAACAGGGCGGCCAGGGTGGTGAGCAGCCACGCCAGCCCGACCCGCCAGCCCGGCCGCCGCCCGGCGCCGCCGGCAGCGGCGACCCCGCCGCCCGCCCCGGCATTCTCGGCCGCCACCGCACCCTCGGCCTCCACCGCACCATCTGCCGCCACCGCACCATCTGCCGCCACCGCACCATCGGCCGAGGCGGCGCCGCTGGCCCGTACTGCCCTCGATCGCTGGCCCCGCAACTGGCGGAGGCGCGTGAAGATCGACAACCCGATCATCCTTCCGTTGGACGGCCGATGCGGCGTCGCGACGAGGTGTGCCGACGATACCGACGGCGGCACTATCTCAAACGGATGGTTCCCGAACCAGGTTCACTCTCCCCCAATCGCTACCTTCCGACCACATACCCGACGCGGTCTGTCACGACCGGTCGTCGGCATCCGGGTCGGCGCCGTCCTCCGCCTTCGGCGGCAGCGCGGTCTTCCAGCGCTCCGTCTCATCGCCGGCAAGCTCGTCGGTGGCCTCGGGCGCCGGATGCCTCGATCGCCGGTACTCGTCGGGGTCCGGCACCCGGATCGGGCGGGCACCGGTCTTCTCCTCCGGGCTCATCTTCTCGGTCATGCCGCTGTTTCGCCGGGTTCGACCGCGGCAAACGGCCGGGCGCATCCCGTCGCTCGTCAAATCATGGTGGCGATCCCCCTCGGGAGAGGGATCGCCACCATGATCTCGGGCGCCACGGGACCGGCGGCGGGGGTAGCGGGCAAGATGGGAGTCATGCGGACACGATTGACCCGGAGCCGGCCGTGAACGGCCTGGTGACCGCGCGCAGCCCCCACGACGTCGCCGAGACGGTCGCCGCGATCCGCCGCGAGGTCGAGCATCGGGGCGCCGCCGTCGTGGCGGTGGTCGACCACGCTGGCGCGGCCCGGAAGGCGGGGTTGAGCATGCCCGAGACCATGGTGGTCAGCTTCGGCGACCCGCGGGCCGGCACGCCGCTCATGCAGGCGGTACCGGAGGTTGCCATGGACCTGCCGCTGCGGATAATGGTGCGCGACGACGGCCGGCCGGGGTCGCTGATGACCTGGCAGGATCCCGCGTACGTGGGGCAGCGCTACGGCCTGACCGGTGATCAGCTCAAAGTGCTCGGCACCCCCGCGGCCATCGCCGAAGCCGTCGCCGGGTCCGCGTGAGCCGGATCCGGGATCGGAGCGCGGCTACAGATCCAGCACGAGCCGTGGCGAGCGGGACCGGGACACGCACACCAGGATGATGTTGCCGCGCTCCCGCTCGGCCGGGCTGAGGTACGAGTCGCGGTGGTCGGGCTCGCCGGACAGCACCGGCGTCTCACAGGTGCCGCAGGTGCCCTCCTCGCAGGAGGTGGCCACGAACACGCCGGCCTCGTCGGCGACCTGCAGGATCGACCGGCCGGCCGGCACCTCACAGACCTTGCGGCTGCGCGCGAACTCCACCTCGAACGCCTCGCGCGGGCCGTCCCCGGCACCCGGACGCGCGGCGAACCGCTCCACGTGCAGCACGCCCGGCGGCCAGTCCCGGCAACGGCTCTCGACCGCGGCGAGCAGCGACTCCGGCCCGCAGCAGTAGATGGCCGTACCGGCGACCGGCCGGCCCAGCACGGCGTCCAGGTCGATGAGCCCGGCCTCGTCCTGCGGGACGATGCTCACGTTGGCGGAGTCGGCGAGCGCGTCGAGGAACGCCATCGATGCCCGGGTCCGGCCGCCGTAGACCAGCCGCCAGGGCCGGCCCGCCGCCGAGACGGCCGCGATCATCGGCAGGATCGGGGTGATGCCGATGCCGCCGGCGATGAACAGGTAGCTTCCGGCGGGTACCAGCGGGAAGTGGTTGCGCGGACCGCGGACCCGCACCGGCCGGCCGGCGGCCAGCGAGTCGAACACGAACGCCGAGCCGCCGCGCCCGGCCGCCTCCCGCAGCACCGCGACCCGCAGGGCCGAGCGGTCCGCCGGGTCGCCGCACAGCGAGTACTGCCGGACCAGGCCGTCGCGCAGCACGAGGTCGATGTGCGCCCCGGGCTTCCAGGCGGGCACCGGTTGGCCGCCGGGGCGGCGCAGTGTCAGCCGCACCACGCCCGCGGCCACCACGTCCCGGCCGGCCACCACGAACTCGTCATCCACCGCGACCGAGTCATCCAGCCCGACCGAGTCATCCAGCCCGACCGCAGAGCCCGTCCCGATTCCGGAGTCTACTGTGGACATCAGCGCCGCGCGCGGTAGAGTTCGCCGGCGATGCCGTCGCGCAGCACCTGCGGCGTACCGCCACCGAGCCCGCCGTAGCGCGCCCAGCGCAGGTACCGTTCGGCCGGCAGGTCGCGCAGGAAGCCGTGACCGCCGAAGATCTGCAGTACCCGGTCGGTGACCCGCAGCGACATCTCGTTGGCGAACACCTTCGCCACCGCCGAGTCGTACCGGTTCGGGAAGTCGTTGCCGTCGTTGTACGCCGCGCGGTGCACCAGCGCCCGGGCGGCCTCGATGTCGATGGCGCAGTCCGCCAGCATCCACCGGATGCCCTGGAAGTCGGCGATCGGGTGGCCGAACTGCTCGCGCTGCTGCGCCCGGGCCAGTGCCGCGTCCAGCGCGCCCTGCGCGATGCCGATGCTGATGGCCGCGTTGAGACAGCGCTGGCCGTTGAACGCGTTCATCATCGTCTTGAACCCGCCCGGTCCGACGAGCAGGTTGCGTTCGGGCACGAACACGTCGGTCAGGGTCAGCTCGAACAGCCGCTCGCCGCCGAGGGTCTGGTGCGCGCCGGACACCGTCACGCCGGGCCGGTCCCGCTCCACCACCAGGAACCCCACGTCGCGGATGCCGCGCCCCTCGCCGGTGCCGAACCGGGTGCACACCAGCATGATGTCCACCACATCGAGCCGGCTGATCAGCGCCTTGCCGCCGGACAGCCGCCAGCCGCCGTCGGTCGGCACGGCCCTAGTGACGATGGCGCCGACGTCGCTGCCGGAGTCCGCCTCGGTGATGCAGATCGAGCAGACCACGTCGCCACGGGCGATCCGGGGCAGCAGGTCGGCCTTGAGGGCGGCGTCGCCGAACGCGGCGATGGCCCGGCTCTGCACCCCGAGTTCGCCGAGGGTGGCCATCGCGGTGACGTAACAGGTGCGGGCGATCTCCTCGAGTACGACGGCGGAGTCGAGCCAACCGCCGCCCGCGCCGCCGTACTCGACCGGAACCGCGGTGCCCATGACGCCGGCCTCGGCCAGCAGCTTGATGTTCGGCGCCGGGAACTGCCCGGTCTGCTCCCACTCCAGGGCGCGGGGGGCGAAGTGGGTCTCGGCGATCTCGCGCACCCGGGCGGCCAGTTCCCGCTGCGCGGCGGTGGTCCGGTACCGCTCGCTCGGGTCCGTCATCGGTCCTCACCCCGATCGCGGGCCGCGTCCGCCGCGGCCTCGTAGCCCCAGTGCAGGCCGAGCATCCGGTCGGTGATGATCTGCTCGGCGATGTCTTCCCGCTCGGCGCCCGACGGCAGCGCTACCCGCTTGCCCGTCCCGCGCAGCCCGTCCAGCAGCAGCCGGGCGTTCTTCTCCGCGTAGATGGTGCGGAACACGGCCTCCGACAGGCTGCGGCCGGTGACCACGGCGCCGTGCCAGCGCAGCAGGGTGACGCTCGACGTGCCGACCACGTCGACCAGCCCCTGCGCCTGGTCCCGCCGGACGACCAACCGTGGCAGCTCGTACACCGGTACCTCCTCGGGCCAGAACGCCGCGTGCAGCAGCATGGCGTCGCCCGGCACGTCGGCGTACAGGCTCAGTTCGGTCAGCGCCGGGGCGTGGGTGTGCACGAGCGCGCGGACCTCCGGGTGGCGCCGGTGCGTCTCGGAGTGCATGTACAGCTCCAGCGGCAGGCCGGGGCGGAACTCGTCGTCGAAGCGCAGCGACACGACGTCCCGCGGGCCGCAGTCCTGCTTGCGGAATCCCGCGCCCGGGCTGAGCAGGTACTCCTGCGCGCCCGGGTCGGGCAGCACGCTCACGTGCCCGTACATGCCGATCAGGTCGTGTTCGGCCAGCACTCGGGTGGCCAGGGCCAGTTCTTCGGGGGTACTCACTGCTCTCCGATCGTCGTTGGCGTGGCCGCCAGCCGTGCGGCGATGTCGTCGGCCAGTTCCCACGGCGTGCTGTGCACCGTGGCGCCGGCGGCGCGCAGCCGGGCCACCTTCCCCTCGTACCCGCCGGCCCCGCCGAGCATCACGGCGCCCGCGTGCCCGACCGGCTCGTCGCCGACCACCCGGCCGCCGACGATCATCGCGTGTACCGGCACGGTCAGCTGGCCGTCCACTATGGACTGCGCCACCGACTCCTCGCCGGTGCCGCCCACCTCGCCGACGATGACCAGCAGCTCGGTTTGCGGGTCGGCGGCGACCAGCTCGGCGGCCTCGCGCATCGGCAGGAACGGCGCGACGTCGCCGCCGACCCCGATCCAGGTGGAGATGCCGATGCCGCGCTCCGCGAGGTGCAGCGACACCTCGTAGGACAGGGTGCCGCTGCGCGAGACCAGGCCGACCGGGCCGGGACGCAGCCGCCCGGACGGCATGAACCCGAGCTTGATCAGTCCCGGGACGATCAGTCCCGGCGAGTTCGGGCCGACGACCAGGGTGTCCCCGGCCGCCTCGGCCACCACCAGCGCGTCCATCACCGGTACCCCCTCGGCGGGGATGACCAGCAGCTCCACGCCGGCCTCCAGCGCCTCCAGCGCGGCCGGTCGGACGTGCTCGGCCGGCACGAACAGCAGCGCGACGGTGGCACCGGTGGCCCGGCAGGCGTCGCCGGTCGACGCGAACAGCGGGATGCCATCCAGTTCGGTGCCGGCCTGGCGCCCGGAGACACCGGCCACCACCCGCGTGCCCTGCGCCCGCAGCGCGGCCAGTTGGTTGCGACCAGTGCGACTGGCCAGCCCGTGCACGACCACACCGGGTCGGCCCTCGAGCCATTCACGTAGCGGCTTCATGATGCTTTCCCGGTCAACTCGGCGGTGGTGTCGACGGCCATGCGCAGATCGGGCTGGACCACCACGCGGTGGCGCCCGGCGAGGGCGGCGGACGCCTCCGCCGAGTACGGCCCCTCCAACCGCACCACCACGTTGCGCCCGGCCGAGCCCAGGGTTTCCACGGACTCCACCAGGTCGACGCTGACCTCACGGAGGTCCGTGATGCCGGCGTGCACGCAGATCAGCACGGTATCCACGGCGTGGCCGCGCAGTATCAGGTCGACGGCGGCGCGGAAGCGTTCGCGGCGGCGGTCCGGCGTGCCGGCCCGGATGTCGCTGAAGTTGTACGTGCGGATGCCGCGCGAGCCGAGTTCGTCGGTGAGCAGCATGCCGGCCCCGGCGCCGGTGTTGAGCAGCGCGACAGTGGCCTCCCGGTCGGTGACCGCGAAGTCGGCGCCGTACTGGCGACGCCACGCCCGGGCGGGATGCACCCGTTCGAGCTCGGGCTCCAGGTCGGCCAGCCACGGCTGGCGGAACTCGGCGGAGTCGTCGACGGTGATGTGCGCGTCCAGCACGGTCAGCGCTGCGTCGACGCCGACCGCCAGCGGGTTGACCTCCAGCAGCAGCAGGTCGTTGTCCACGGCCAGGCGGCACAGCCGGCTGGCGAGCGCGGCGACGCGCTCCCGTACCGGATCGTCGCCATCCCAGCCCCAGGCGCGGGCCAGCTCCGCGGCGGTGGGTACGGCGTCGGGGCCGAACGAGGCGCTGTGCCCGCCGTCCGCCAGCCGCTGCTCGACCCCGGTGCCGCCCTGGTCGCTGCACCGCACGGTCAGGCCGCGGCCCCACGGGTCGACCAGCACGCCGGCGAACCACTCGGCGGTGGCGTCCACCGCCCGCTCGACCAGCACGCATCCGACCGGATGGCCGTGGATGTCGCGGTCGAACAGGGCCCGGGCCGCCTCGGCAGCCCGGGCCGGGCCGTCGACGACCACCACACCGCCCGCGGCGGCCCGGTTCTTCGCCGGCACCTGCGCCTTGACGGCCAGCCGGCCGGACCGGCCGAGCCCGGCGCACGCGGCGTCGATGTCGTCGCCGGGGCGGATGAGCCGCCCCGGTGGCACGGCCAGACCGCCGGCCGCGAGCAGGTCCTTCGCCTGATGTTCCAGGAGCGCCACCACGGTCAGTTCGCCTCCGAGGACAGGATCAGATCGAGATATGCGTCGATGCGCTCGCCGGCGTGCGCCAGCGAGCCGACCTCTTCCAGCGCGGCTGCGCGGGCGGCGGCCCGGCTACCGCGGTGGCGGGACACCGCGTCGATGACGGTGCGCAGCACGGCCTCCTGCCGCGCGAGCAGCTCCGGCCCGCCGATCGGGCCGTGCCCCGGCACGAGTACCGCTCCCTGGAAGGACGCGCGCAGCTGGGCGAGTACGGCCAGCCAGCCGTCGAGGTCGGCGTCGCGGGCCACCGGCAGGATTCCGTTGAACACCAGGTCCGAGGCGACCAGCACGTCGAGATGCGGCAGGTACACGGTGAGGTCCCCGGCGGTGTGCGCGTGCCGCCCGGCGTGGCGGATCTCGACGGACAGGCCGCCGAGGTCGAGGTCGAGGGCGTCGTCGACCAGTTCGGTCGGCAGCACGAACTCCAGCTCACCGATCTCCGGTGCCAGATCGGGGCGCACGCAGCACAGCAGTTCCCGGTACGCGGCCCCGCCGGTCGACAGCCGCTCGCGCACCGAGCGGTGCGCGATGACGCGGTCGGTGGGGATGGCGGCGTTGCCGAGGGTGTGGTCGCCGTGGAAGTGGGTGTTGACCAGCGCCACGACCGGCTTGTCGGTGGTGGCGCGCAGCAGCCCCATCAGCTGGGTGGCGTGCCGGGGCGTGAACAGCGAGTCGATGACGAGCACGCCGTCGCGGCCCTCGACGGTGACGGCGTTGGGCATGCCGTGCTCGCCGAGGTAGGCGAACGCGCCGGGCCCGAGCGCCACCCGCGTCAGGCCGGTGCCCTCCAGCGTCCCGGCCGCACCGGCGGCCCGTGCCCCGCCGGTGCGCTCGCCGATCGCGGTGGCGGCCCCGGGGCGGCCGGAAGGGTCGTGCGCCTCGCCGGTCATGCCGCGTCCCGGGCGACGTGCCGGTCCAGCCAGCCGAGCATGCGTGCCCACGCATCCTTCGCGGCGGCCGGCTGGTAGTGGTCGGCCCGGTCGTCACAGTTGAAGCCGTGGCCGGCGTCCGGGTAGCGCACCAGCTCGGTGGCCACCCCGGTGTCGGCGTGGCGGGCGGCGGCCGCCTCGGCCAGGCGGGTCACGTCGGCCGGGTCGATGGAGTGGTCGAGGTCGCCGTACAGGCCGAGCCAGGGGTGGCGTACCGAGCCGACCAGCTCGACCAGGGGCGGCAGGCCGAACCGGCCCTTGGCCACTCCCCCGCCGTACCAGGTGACCGCGGCGGCCACCCGCCGCTGCGTCGCCGCCCACATCGAGATGGCCCCGCCCATGCAGAAGCCCACGGCGGCGACC
Organism: Rugosimonospora acidiphila; assembly: GCF_039543385.1. Classification (NCBI taxonomy): domain Bacteria; kingdom Bacillati; phylum Actinomycetota; class Actinomycetes; order Micromonosporales; family Micromonosporaceae; genus Rugosimonospora; species Rugosimonospora acidiphila. The sequence goes on along the minus strand of NZ_BAABJQ010000013.1, from coordinate 217,748 downwards.
CGCTCGGCCGGGAACCCGCGGCCGTCCAGGAACGAGTAGACGCCGTCGAGGTCGGTACCCAGCCCCTCGGGGTTGAGCCGGTTCATCACCGCGAGCGCCGGCGGTAGGTCGGCGTAGTCGAAGCTGGGGGCGCCGTCGCGGTGGTAGATGCCCGGCGCGAGGGCCAGCCACCCGTCGGCGGCCAGCCGGTCACACACCGACTGGATGTGTCCGGTGAGGCCGAACGCCTCCTGGATGACGACGACCGCACCCTTGGCGTCGCCCTCCGGCGACCCGATCAGGCACGGCATCGGCCCGTCGGCGGTGTCGACGGCGAGTTGACTCATGTGTCCGCTCCGTTGGTGGCAGGGATCAGGCGCGGGCACCAGGCGGCCGCCTGGCCCGCGATGCTCTCGGTGCCGGCGCGCTGCGCCAGCAGTTCCCGCGCCGACAGGCTCAGCGGGAAGGGCCAGTCCGACCCGGACAGCACGTGCCCGGCGCCGACGCAGCCCGCGGCGGCGTCGAGCAGCCCGTCGCCGAACACCACGCCGTCCACCCAGATCCGGCCGAGCCGCTCGCCGATCCGGGCGGACGCGGCGGGGTCGGCGCGGATGACCCGACCCACCGCCATCGGCAGGAACCCGCCGCCGTGCGGCAGGCACACCCCCACGCCGGAGCGCCAGAAGCCGTCGGCCCCGGCCAGCAGGGCCACCGCGACCGCGGTGGTCGAGGCCGGGAAGCCGACCGTGGAAGGGTTGGGCAGCGGTCGGAACCGGGCGTCGAACGGGTCGCCGTCCGGATGGACGAACAGGCCGAACCGCGCGTCCGCCAGCGCCGACCAGACCGGGTCGAGCGCCGGGTCGGCCACGGCGGCACCGATCGCGGTGCCGATGACCACCCCGACCACGGTGGGATCGGCGGCCAACCGGCGCGCCTCGGCCACCGCCGCGTCCGGGCTGGACAGCGGCAGCCAGCCGAGCACGCCGCACCCGGGCCTGCCCCGGGCGAAGTCGGCCAGGTCGGTGTTGAGCCGCGGCGCGAGCCCCGGCACGTCCTCGAGGTACAGGGCGGGCGGCGGGGCCACCACCGCACCGGCCAGGGGCGCGAGGTGGGCGTCGAACGCGTCGCGGTCGGACAGCCGGGGCGGCAGCGGCAGCACCGCCGGGCCGCGTACCACGCCCCGCTCGGTGAGCTCGATGTCCGGGTGCTCCGCCAGGTATTCCCGGGTGGCCGAAGGTACGAAGTGGCAGTGGACGTCGAAGACGCTGGACTCAGGCACAGTGATCCCCTCTGGATACGCCGGCGGCCGTCTCGATGGCCCGGGCGCACGCCGTCAGCTGCCGTACCCAGGTGGCCCGTTCGGCCGCCCGGTACCGGGCCTCCGGGGCGAAGATGGTCAGCGAGTGCACCCGGCCGGACTGCGGGTCGCGTACCGGCACGGCGAACGCCAGCCCGCCCTCGCTGCGCTCGCCCCGGCTCATCGCCCAGCCGGCGCCGCGCACCTTGCGCAGTTCGTTTTCCAGGTGGGCCACGTCGGTGAAGGTGTGCCCGGTGAACCGCTCCAGCGGCTCGGCGAGCACCGCCTTGCGTAGCGCCGCCGGGCCGAAGGCCAGCAGCACCTTGCCGCTGGCGCCGGCGTGCAGCGGGGCCCGCATGCCGATCTCGTGGACGAAGCGCAGCGGTTGGGAGCTGCGGTATTCGATGGTGCACACCCGGCTGGTGCCGGCCACGCTGAGCAGGCTCACCGTCTCGTCGAGCAGGTCGCGCAGGCTGAGCATGTGCGGCGCCGCGCAACGCAGCACGGCGTCGTCCCCGATCGCCTTCTGCGCGGTCGCCAGGAAGTGCGGGCCCAGGGCGTAGCCGCCGTCCGGTAGCCGGATGACCCAGGCGCGCTCCTCCAGGGAACGCAGGAACCGCAGCACGGTCGGTTTCGGAAGTTGCAGCTTGCTGCTCAGCGCGGTGAGCGTCGCGCCGTTCGCGGCGGACAGCTCCTCGAGCAAGTCCAGCAGCCGATCGCTTGACCGCACAGTCTCACCTGCCGTCGAATCGGGGAAATCGTCGCCTGCGTGGTTCGGTTACCGGTCGGGTCGGTGGAGACGCCCCATGGGAGGCGCCACGGGATCGTCCAATGGGGATCATCCGACAGAGACGTCCAAAGTGGACTCTCGATGGGGGCGTGCGATGGAGACGTCAGTGCGCGGTGTCGGCGGTCAGGTCGAGCTTGAGCAGGCGAGCCAACCGCTCACCCTTGATCTCACGCACCTCCTGCTCCGACCACCCCTGCTCGTCCAGATAGCTCAACCGCCGCAGAAAACCCCGCTCATCCGCGTACGGATAATCCGTCCCATACAACAACCGCTCCGAACCCAACGCCGCCGTCGTACACGCGAACGCCGCCTCAGCACCCGCCACCGTGTCAAACCACATCCGCCGCAACGCCTCCAACCGGCCACCCGTCGTCCGCGTCACCCGCCCCCACATGAACGGAAACACCCCGCCGAGATGCGGCACGATCCACTGGATCCCCGCATACCGCTCCGCCATCCCCGACAACACCAACCGCATCGCCGCCACCGAATCCTCGATCGGCGCACCGATCAACCAATCCAACCCGAAATCCCCCATCCCGCACACAAACGCATCCCCAATCGGATGCAAAAACACCACCGCCTCCCGCCGGTCCAACTCCGCGAACACGGGCGCGAACAGCTCATCATCCAAAGCCCGACCCGCCACACTGCAACCAACCGTCACCCCCAACATCCCCAACTCCTCAAACACCCGACCAGCCTCCACCACCGCCGCACCCGGCACCGTCATCGGCAACGCACCAAACGCATAAAACCGACCCGGAAACTCACCCACCACACCCGCGTAAATATCATTCACTGCCACCGCCGCCGCCACCGACGCCTCATCCGACGCCAAATACGGCTGCGCCTGCGCCACCGACAACACCTGCGCCGTCACTCCAGCCCGATCCATCAACTCCAACCGCTGCTCCAACGACTGGTCCGCAAGCGCCGCCGCCCGCCGCGGCGGAATCTCCGGACGACCAATCATCGCCAGATAACTCTCGGGATACAGGTGAGCGTGCACATCGATAATCACGTGGGCCTTCTCTCTATGTCGAACCGGAGGCGGTCAGGGGGCCGGAGGCTACTACGGAGGACCGGAAACTACTGCCAGAGCTGGGTCAGCGTCGTCTTCCACTCGGCCGAGCTGCCGAACCACGAACCGTCGTTCTGGTCCTGGGTGGTGAGGTTGAGGCCCTTGATGTTGTCCGGGGTGAACACCTTGATGCCCATCGGGTGCTCGGTCGGCGGGTTCTTGGTCATCATGCGGGCGAGCTGATCGGTGCCGAGCCAGCCGTACTCGTAGAAGTTCGAGCCCACGTCCGCCGTCTCCAGCTGGCCGGCCTTCATCCGCTGCAGGCCGGACAGGATGCCGGTGGTTCCGGTGATTTTGATGCCGGTGGCGTGCGAACTCTGGACGCCCTGCAGGATCGCCGGGATGTAGGTGTCGAACTCCGACAGGATGTAGTCGGTCCCGGGGTGCTGGAGCAACTCCGTGCTCACCTGGGGCGGCACGTCGGTCTGCAGCTTGGTGGAGTTGAACGGCATGACGGTGACGTCGCACTTGGGGCAGTACTTCTTGAACTCGGGGACGGCGCCGTTCTGCACCCAGCCGATGCTCTGCGAGTTGTCGTCCGCCTCGGCGATGATCACATGCGCCGCACCGTTGGACTGCTTGATGATGGTGTCGGCGGCCAGCGCCTCCTGCATGGTCTGCTGGTTGGGCAGGTAGGACATCTGGTCGTCGCCGAGCCCGCCTTCCTCACCCATCACCAGCACCGGCACGTTGTGGGACTTCGCGGAGGCCAGCGCGGTCGGCGCGAACGAGGTCGGGAAGCCGCAGATGACTATCGCCGCCGCGTCGGTGTTGATGGCCTGGTTGATGCAGTTGCTGACCGACGTCGGGTTCGCTCCGCCGTCGCACACGGTGGTGCTCGCGCCCAGGGCCTTGGCGCCCGCGGCGAAGCCCTGGCCGATGATGTTGAAGTTCGGGATGGATTGCAGCAGCGGGATGTAGTAGATCTTCTTGCCCTGCAGCGCCGCTCGGGCACCCTTGATCGCCGGGCCGGGCGCGGCGAGCTTGGCCGGGTCGACGCTGTACTTGGCGATCTGCGCGGTGGCGTACGCGACGCCCGAGGAGGCCGACACTCCACTGTCGGCGGAGCCGCCGCTGGATGCCGAGCTCGACGACGACGAGCAGCCGGCGGCCAGCAGCAGTGCCGCGGCGCCGACCGCCACGACGGCAAGCCGGCCACGGCCACGGCTGCGGGTACGGGTACTGGTACGGGTACGACCTTGCGTATGTAAGTCCATCGACGCGTTCACTCGACGACTCCCTGTCCTTGAACGATGAGGGGTGTGATGAGTCGGCTGCGCGGGATCGGTGCGCGCTACCGCTGGAAGCCGGCCGCCCGCGGCAGGCTCATGGTTCCGGTGCCCCGCCGCCGTACGATGGTCGACACGGCCACGGCGATGATGAGGGCGGCACCGAAGAACACGTCGGTGATCCACCCGCTGAACCCGAGCAGGTCCAGCCCGATGACCCCGGTTTCGAGGAAGTACACGGCGATGAAGGAGCCGATCGCGTTGAACCGTCCGGGAATCACTATCGCGGTGCCCAGCAGGCCGGAAGCGAACACCGGCAGCAGGTAGGTCGCCGAACTGGTCGGGTCGTAGCTGCCCAGCCCGGCCACCGCGATCACCCCGCCGATACCGGAGATCAGGCCCGAGGTGAGGTAGGCGCCCATCCTGATGCGCCGCACCGGTACCCCGGCCAGCCGGGCCACCTCGCGGTTGGCGCCCACGAAAATCATGTTCCGGCCCAGCCTCGTGCACGTCTGCACGTACGCGAAGATGGCCACCAGGGCGACGCCGTAGTAGAACGACAGAGGCAGGCCCAGCAGGTCGGTCTGCGACACCTTGGCGAAGCCCGCCGGCAGACCGGTCACGGTGGTCAGCCGGGACAGTGCCAGCGCCACGCCCACCAGCAGCGTGCTCATGCCGAGCGTGACCACGAACGGGTCGACCCCGATGAGCACGATGAGGACGGCGTTGACTCCCTCGGCCGCGACCGCCCCGGCGATCGCTATCACGATCGCGAGCACCAGGTTGACGTGGTACAGCACGTTCATCACCGGTACCAGCGTCGCGGCCAGGCCGAACACCGATGGCACCGCGAGGTCGAACTCGGATACCGAGAAGGTGCAGATCAGCGCCATCGCCATGAAGACCAGCGGCTGCTGGCCGCTGAAGATGGCCTGGAAGGTGCCGTGCCGCAGAAACGACTGCGGCTCGACGCTCGCGTAGATGACAGCCATGGCCAGCCACACCAGCACCACCGCGTACCGGGTGCCGACGTAGCGTCCCGCCCGCGCCAGGCCCGCGGACGCCGCGGGCCGCGGTGCCGGCGCACCGGCGGACCTGCCGCCCGGCGCGCCGCCGGCCGGGACGCCGCCCGGCAGCGCACCGGTCGCCACGGCGCCGGCGCTCTGCTTGGGTGTGCCCACGGGCGCACCACCCTTTTCGCCACTCACGATGTCACCAACCTGCCCCCGGCGCGGCGCCTTCGCCGCACCGGCTAAAGGAAGATCGCCAGATCCTGGACCGGCAGCGTGTTGTGGTCGAGGTGTACGAGCCTCCGCCACACCCGCAGCCCGTTACCGCCGTCGACGAGGACGTCGCGACGCCCGGCGGAGATCAGCGCCGGCTGCTGGTCACGTCTCGCGTGGTACACCAGCACGTTGGTTCTCGCCGTCCAGGCGCGACCGGGGGGCGTTTCGCTCACCGGATCGACGCCGATCTCGACGTTGGTGACGAACCGGCGCGTCATCGACGGCGGGTCCTCCGACCACGCGTGCAACGTCTCGTACCGCGCCACCTTGGCGGCGACCGAGTCGTGGTCGTCGACCATCACTCCGGACGCCACCGAGAAGTCGTCCTCGACCAGTGGCTTGAAGGTGCGGTTGGGCACCAGGTAAGCGACGTTCTCGTGCAGCAGGCCGAGCCAGTCGGTGAGCAGGTTGTCGTCCAGCAGCCGGGCCTCGAGCGAGTAGAAGTCGCGGATGGCCGCGTGCTCGCCGTACCGGGCCGCGTCGGCCGCCTCGATGCCGTGGAGTTGGCTGTCCATCGTCACACCGCCGTCCCGTCGCCGCGCGAGATCTCCTGCAGCCAGCGCCGGTACAGCGTGCGCTGCACGCCGTCCTCCAGCCGCGTGTCATACACGGTGCCGGGGCCCTCGAAGTCCTCCATCACCTGCGCGCTGCCGTCGTCCAGGCCCATGGCGTAGTGCAGCTTGGCGCCGATGCGCCGAGCGAAGGCGCTGCCCGCCACCCGGGTGATCCCCTCCCACACCACCGAGTCCTCGGCCTCGAAGTTGCCCGAGGGGCCGACCTGGGACAGCGCGGCCCGGTGCGCGATCTGCTTGGCCTCTTCGCTCAGCCCGCGCGGCACCAGCGTCCAGTTCCACGCCTCGACGCGGTTCGGTCCCTTGGGCTGCCACTGCCGGATGATGAAGTACGAACCGGCCACGCCGCCCACGCTGAACGCCGTGCTGGTGTGCATGAAGCTGAAGTTCGGGAACACCGTGCCGACCTGGAAGATGGAGCGCCGGGCCAGGCTGAACTGCGCGTCGGACAGCTCACCCTGCCGGTACTGCGCCTTGAGCTCGTCCGGCGAGCCCCAGAAGATGCGCGCCTCCTCGGGGCCCCGGATGATGACGGTGGCGTGGCCGCTGCACTCGGACACGTGCACGTCCAGGCCGCGGCGCGTCTCGGCCTTGCCCCGGAACTGCGGGACGAGCCCGACCTCGAACACCGACCGGTGCAGGTGCTGCAGGTGGTAGCTGTCTCCGCAGAAGGTCTCCGCGCCCAGCTTCCAGTTCGCCTCGATGTTCCACCGCAGCGGCTCGCCGATGACCTCCAGGCCGTCCGGGTGCGCCAGCAGGTTGGTGTCCAGGTACCAACCCATGTCGCCGATGTACTCGGACAGCGGTACCGCCTCGGGGTCCAGGCAGGCGAACACCAGACCGTGGTAGGTGTCGACCTTCGGCGCCTGGTGCAGCGACCAGTCCGCCAGGTCCATCTGCGGGTACGCCTGCGCCCGGCTCGGCACCCCGGTCAGGTTGCCGAGGTTGTTGTAGGTCCAGCCGTGGAACGGGCAGCGAAACGAGTTCGAGTTGCCCTTCTCGTACCGGCACACCTGGGTGCCCCGGTGCCGGCAGCTGTTGAAGAAGGCCCGGATCTGCCCGTCGTTGCCGCGCGAGACGATGAACGGGTCCTCGCCGATGCGGCGCAGCACGTAGTCGCCGGGGTTGGGGATCTCGGTCTCGTGCGCGAGGAAGACCCAGCTGCGGCCGAAGACGCGTTCGAGTTCGGCGTCGTAGACGTCCGCGTCGTTGAAGACCTGTAGCGGCAGGAAGCCGTCCGCCAGCGATTCCCGTACCCGCGACAGCAGCGCGTCCAGTCCTCCGGTTCGGGTACCCGGGTGCACGGTCGTCATCGGGCTCACTCCCCCGCGTCCGCGGCCGGCGGCGCGCCTATCACGTTGTGCTGCGCACCGAGGCCGTCGATTTCGGCGCGTACCCGGTCGCCCACGTTGAGGAAGACGCCCTTCACCGCACCGATGCCGCGGATGCTGCCGGTGGACACCACGTCGCCGGGCAGCAGCGTCAGCTGCTCGGACAGGTAGGAGATCTGCTCGGCGATCGAGTAGTGCATCAGCTCCGTGGAGGACTCCTGCACCAGTTCGTCGTTGACGTACAGGTTCATCGCCAGCTTGTACGGGTCTTCGACCTGGCTGGCGGGCACCAGATCGGGGCCGAGGACGGACGAGTTGTCGAAGGACTTGATGCGCATCCAGTCGGCCATGCCGAAGCGCTGCCCGTACCAGTCCTTGCGCTGCGACTGGGAGTAGTCCGACACGTCGTTGAAGATCGCGTACCCGGCGACGCTGTCCATGGCACTGGCCTCGGACACGAGGCGGGTGCGCCGGCCGATGATGACGGCCAGCTCGATCTCGTTGAACATCTTGGCGTCCGGCCGGGGCAGATGCACCACGTCGTCCGGGCCGACCAGAGTGTGGTGTGGGGCCTTGAAGAAGAAGCACGGGCGGGTCGTGGCCTTGTCCGGCAGTCCGCTTCCGGTCCACTCCTGCACGTGGTCGTTGTAGTTGGCCGACGCGCAGAAGATTGCCCGGGGCCAGCGCACCGGCGGCAGCAGGGTGACGGAGCCGACCTGGTACGCCTCGGGATCGTCGCCGGTGTGCGCGCCGGCCAGCTCGTCGAGCACCGGCTCGACGGTCGACCAGGACTCCAGCAACCCGATCACCGAGCCCGTGTCGACGCCGGGCAGCCGGGAGCCCAGCCGCGCGTCCAGCGCCAGGATGTCGTCGCCGATCCGCAGCCCGGGGCGCGGCACGCCGGAGACCTCGAAGGTAACCAAGCTATAGGAAGCCATCGCTTCTGAAACCCTTTCGGTGAGCCAGTATCTGTTTGCTCGTCGCGGGACGGGCCGGCCGCTTGCGCCGGGTCGAGCCGCCCGCCGGCCGTCGATGGGTACGCGGAACCGCCCGGAGGTCGGGGGTTGAGGGTTTGGGGTGGCGTTCGATGCGCCGCGGCGGGCCCGACCGATGCGTGAGCCCGTCGGGACAGTGGTTGTGCGTCGGGACGGTGGTTGTGCGTCGGGACCGGTTGATGCGTCGAGGCCCGGCCGCGGCGCCACCCGCGCGCGCCGGGCACCTGCCGTGCGACCAACTGCGGCGACCCGCGACCCGACGGCCGGACGGGGTTGGGGTCGGCGCGGCACCGCCGCGCCGGGCCACCGCCGGGAAGCGCGGGTGGCTACCCGACGGCGGAGGGAGGATCGGGTTCGGCGGGGACCGGAGTCATACCCCGCCGGACTCGGCGCGAGCCGGGATCAGGCCCCGCCGGCCGACGCCCGGGACGCGCGCTGTTGCTTGGCACGCAACACGTCGAGCGCCTCGCCGTCGGCCATGATGTCGCAGAACAGTTCGATCCGGTTGCCGTCCGGGTCCTTGAAGTAGAAGCCATTCATGAACCCGAAGTCGTGCACGGGTTCGACGTCGATGCCCTCCGCCGCGAGGCGTTCTCGGATCTCCACCAGCGCCTCCGGGCCGCCGTCGACGTGGATGCCGGTGTGCGCGTTGCCCTGGCTGCCCACCGGGACGCTCTCGTCCACCTTGCACAGCGCGATGTCGTGGTGCGTGCGGCCGAAGGACAGGAAACCCATCCTCGCGGCCGGCAGGTAGGCGACCTTCTCCAGGCCGAGTACCCGCTCGTAGAACGCCAACCCCGCCTCGACATCGTGCGAAGGCAGCACGACGTGACCTATCCCGGTGATTTTCATGAACGTGCTCCCTAGAAAGACTCAGCACTTCTGATCGGCACAACCACGTGTGTCGTGAACGTTCCCCCACGTCGTCTCGGGGCTGAACGGAACGTAGAACCCGGTCCGATCACTGTCAAGATCTGTTTCGCTGCGTGTAACCGCACGACCCGCATGGCTCGTCGCGGGCCCTGACAGGGCAACGAATCCGTCCCTAGATCCCTGTACTTCTGCCGGGAAGGTGCTTACGATGCCGAAACACAAATGACACACACCAGGCGCGGCGCCAGCGGGTTCGATGGCCGGGCCTGTCCGTTATATCGGTTAGTCCATAGTCTCCGGAGGAGCGAATGGATAGTGCCCGCCTCGAAGTCCACAACACGTCCAAGACGTTCGGCAGCGCGAGGGTGCTCGACCGGGCCGAACTGACCGTCGCGCCGGGCGAGGTGCACGGGCTCATCGGGCAGAACGGTTCGGGGAAGTCGACTCTGATAAAAATCCTGTCCGGCTTCCACACACCGGACGGCGGTGCCGAAATCCGCTTCAACGGCGCGCGACTCGGTCCGCCGATGCGCCCGAAGCGACTCGCCGACGCCGGGCTGACGTTCGTGCACCAGGATCTCGGGCTGGTGCCACGGCTGTCGGTGGTGGAAAACGTCCGGGTCGGCCGGCTGCGGCATGGCCGGTTCAGCCGGCGGGTGCGATGGCAGCACGAGGCCGCGCTGGTGGCCGAGAGCCTCGCGTTTCTGGGCAGCGACATCGACCCCTGGACGCCGGTGGCGCAGCTGACCCTGCCGCAGCGCGGCGTGGTGGCCATCGCCCGCGCGCTGCAGGGACGCGACCGCGAGCGCAGCTGCGTGGTGCTCGACGAGGCGACCCAGAACCTGCCGAAGGAGGTCCTGCCCGAGTTCTACCAGATCATTCGCAGGCTCACCGCCGAGGGCACGTCGATCGTGCTCGTCAGCCACCGCCTCGACGAGATCCTCGACCTCACCGATCGGGTCACCGTGCTGCGCGACGGGCGCGTGGTCGGCGGCGGGATCCGCACCGCCGAGAGCTCCGAGGGTGAACTGATGGAGCTGATGCTCGGTTACGAGGTCGAGCGCGACCGCATCGACCGGCCGGACCGCGACTCGTCGCAGCCGCCCGCGTTGACCTGCGAGGATCTGTTTGCCGGCACGCTGCGCTCGGCGTCGTTCACGGTGCGGCGCGGCGAGATCGTCGGGGTCACCGGCGCGGTCGACGCCGGGCACGACGAACTGCCGTACGTCATCGCCGGCGCGCGCCCCGCCAGCGCCGGCCGGATCAGCGTCAACGACGAGTCGCTGGCGGCCCGGGCGCTGGACGTGGCACGGGCCAGCCGGCTCGGCATCGCGCTGGTTCCCCGCGACCGGTCCGGCGAGGGGCTGGCGATGACCCTGTCACTGCTGGAGAACCTCACCGTTCCCCGAATCCACGGCCGCCGGTGGCGGTTCTGGCTCGGCCGCTCGTGGCAGCGCCGGGAGTTCTCCCGGGCGGTCGAGCTGCTCGGCATCGTCCCGCCCCGGCCCGACCTGGCCGCCGGGCAACTGTCCGGGGGCAACCAGCAGAAGCTGCTGGTCTCCAAGTGGCTGCTGCAGAATCCGGCGGTACTGGTGCTGCACGAGCCGACCCAGGCGGTGGACGTGGGCGCGCGCCGCGAGCTGCTGCTCGCCCTGCGCCGGGCGGCCGACGAGACCGGGATGGCGGTGCTCATCTCCAGCATCGAGGCCGAGGACCTGGCCAGTGTCTGCGACCGCGTGCTGGTTCTCGACGGCGGCGCGGTCGCCCACGAGCTGGCGGGCGAGCTGGACGCCGACCTGATCCTGGAGAAGTCCTTCGCCCTCGCCGAGCCCTCGGCGGCGTCGTGAGCGACGTCGTCACCCAGCGTGGGCTGTGGTATGAGGAGCTCCGGCCGGACACCGTGTACCGCCACGCGCCCGGGCGCACCGTGACCGAGGCGGACAACACGCTGTTCAGCACGATGACGATGAACCCGCAGTCGCTGCACCTGGACGCGGAGTTCAGCCGGGGGCAGGAGTTCGGGCAGCGGCTGGTCAACAGCCTGCTCACCATGTCGATCCTGGTGGGCCTGTCGGTCGGGCACCTGACCCAGGGCACGATCGTGGCGAACCTCGGCTTCAGCGAGGTGCGCTTCCCGCATCCGGTGTTCCACGGCGACACGCTCTACGCCGAGACCACGGTGCTGGACAAGCGCGTGTCGCGGTCCCGGCCGGAGGCGGGTGTGGTGCGCTTCGAGCACACCGCCCGCAACCAGGACGGCGTGGTGGTGGCGGTCGTGGTGCGCACGACCCTGGTGCGGCGCGAGCCCACGCCATGACCGGACCCGACGCCGCCGGCGGGCCGGTCCCCGCCGGCCAGGACGCGCCGCTGCCGGACGGGCCCGCGTGGCTGTTCTGCCCGGCCGACCGGCCCGAGCGGTTCGACAAGGCCGCCGCGGCCGCGGACGTGGTGATCCTCGACCTCGAGGACGGCGTGGCCCCCGGTGCCCGGCCCGAAGCCCGGCGGGCGCTGCGACACGCCGCCGTCCGGCTCGACCCGGCGCGGACCGTGGTGCGGATCAGCCCGCTCGGCACCCCGGATCACGACGCCGATCGGGCGGCGCTGCGCGACCTGCCGCTGCGCACCGTCATGCTCGCGAAGACCGAGTCCGCGGCCCAGGTCGCGACGCTCTCCGGGCTGAGGGTCGTCGCGCTGTGCGAGACGCCGGCCGGGGTGCGGGAGGCGGCGGCCATCGCCGAGGTGAGCGACGCGCTGATGTGGGGGGCGGAGGACCTGATCGCCGGGCTCGGCGGCTCGTCCAGCCGGCGCCCCGACGGCCGGTACCGGGACGTCGCCCGGCACGCCCGAGCGGTGGCCCTCATCGCCGCCGGTGCGGCCGGCATCCCGGCTCTGGACTCGGTGTATCTCGACCTCGACGACCTGGACGGGCTGGCCGCCGAGGCGACCGACGCCGTCGAATCGGGGTTCGCGGCGAAGGTCTGCGTCCACCCGAGGCAGGTGCCGGTGGTACGCCGCGCCTTCGCGCCCACTGCCCAGCAGTTGGAGGCGGCGCGGCGGATCGTTGAGGCGGCCGGCTCCCGCCCCGGCGTCGGCGTCTTCGCGCTCGACGGGCGGATGGTCGACGAACCCCTGATCCGCCAGGCGCGCCGCCTGCTGTCCCGGGCGGCCTCGTCGACCGGATGACCGACCGCGCGGCCCGACCCCGCACGGCCCGGCCCGGCCCCGCACGACCTACCCCCCGACCGGCCGGACACCGATGCCGCTGCCCAACCCCCGATGGGCCGCCCCGGCCCGGCCGGCGGGCCGCCGGCCCGACCCGGGCGCCACACCCGGGTCGGGCCGGACGGTCATCCGATCGCGATCCGGCCGTCGGTGCCGTACGTGAACGGGTTGGGCAGGGTGGACACGTAGGTGGTCAACGGCACCAGCTCGGCGTCCGGGGTTTGGACGATGTCGCTCGCCCCCTCCAGCACGGTGAACCCGTCACCGCCGCCGACCATGAACGAGTTCGCGGTGGCCGAATAGCTCACGCTCGCATCGTCCGGTATGGGCGTACTGTTGTTCCCCGCCGCCCCGAGCCAGACCCCGGTGATGGTGCCCGTGCCCTGGCTTCCGGTGTACGTGAAGTGCAGCCCGGCGACCTGCATGATCCCGCCGGTACCGGCGGCGAGCTGCTGCCGCAGCAGCGCCCACACCTGAGCACCGGTCAGGGTGAACGTGTCCACGTAGTCGTCCTGGAACGGCTGCATGGTGAACAGGTCGCCGTAGGTCACGGGCCCCGCCTGCAGGCCCGCGCGCACGCTGCCGGTGTTCACGAACGCCAGCTGGGTGTGCGTGTACCACAGTTGGGAATCGGCGATCAGGTCACCCGCCGGCGACTCGCCGGCCGCGGTGGCGCCGCCGTCGCGCTGCGACGGCACGTCGGCCGCGGCGGCGTTGATGACCTGCCGCGTCACCGGGTTGGTGGCGGTCACCGCGGCGTCGACTATCGCCTGCACCTTCGGGTCCGGCGTGACCGCCGGCGCCGCCGGATCGGTCGAGGCGGGCGTGGTGTTCTCCCACACCGGCTGGACCGATCCCCAGGCCGCCGCGATGGTGCCCGATCGGCGGTCCATCAGCAGCTGGACGTCGTCGTACGCGCGGCCGAACGAGGACGCCTGGATCACCAGCGCGTGCCCCACCCTGGAGTCCATCACCGTGTGGCTGTGCCCGCTGATGACCACCGACACCGCCGGGTCGAGGTGCGCGGCGATCGTGTTGATCCGGTCGCTGAGCGTACCCACCGGGTAGTTCGACTGGGTGCCGCCCTCGTGCACCACCGCCACGAACGCGTGCACCCCGGCGTGTTCGAGCTGCCTGACCACGCCGTTGATGGCGGTCGCCTCGTCGATGAAGTGCACGCCCGTGGTGCCGCCGGTGGTGACGATGCTCGGCGTGGTGATGGTGGTGGCACCGATGAACGCGACGGGCACGCCGCCGACCTTCTTGATGGTGTACGGGTTCAGCAGCGGCTTGCCGGTGGCGTCGCTGATCACGTTGGCGTCCACGACCGGGAAGTTCAGCTTGTTGAACCCGATGTTCGGGGTCACCGTGGACTGGCCGCCGTTGATCTGGCGCAGCATCTCGGCGACGCCCCGGTCGAACTCGTGGTTGCCGGGAATCCCGACGTCGATGCCCATCGCGTTCAGGGCGTCCAGCGTCGGCTTGTCGCGCAGCAGGCCGGACGCCGGCGGGCTGGCACCGACCATGTCACCGGCCTCGACCGTGACGGTGTCGGCCGGGTCGGCGGCCTTCGCCTTCTTCAGGTAGGTCGCCAGCGTGCCGAGCCCACCGGCCACGTCCTTGGCCCCGGTGTACGGGTCGGCGTAGGTCAGCCCGTCGTCGGTCAGGTTGCCGTGTACGTCGTTGATGCCCAGCACCTGTCCCGTGGAGAACCGGGAGCCGTCCCTGAGGATGCCCGTCAGCACTCTGCCCTGTGCCTGCAACGGCGGGTCGAACCCGCCCAGGATGGCCAGCGTCGGCGCCAGGTCGATGGCCCGCACCCCGCGTACCGAGCGGGCGTGCGCGATGTCCGGCCCGCCGGCCACGAACGTGGCATGCATGTTGATGTTGTGCGCCAGGTCCACGTCGTCGGGCAGGTAGCCGTGCTGCCCGAAGAACTTCGACGGCGCCACCAGGGTGCCCACGGTGTTGCTGTCGAACTCGTACGGCACCTTGGTCACGACCACCACGTCGCCGGAGCGGGTCGGGTTGAGCGAGTCGCCGCCCTCGACGTCGGCCAGCTGCGCCTTGGTCATCACCTCCTCGACCAGCGGCTTACCGGTGGCCGGGTCCTTCAGTCCCTGGTACGCGTGCACGATCTTGTCGACCGTGGACTGGTAGTCGGCGGGGTCGAGCACGCCGTCGGGATCGCGGCCCTTGAGGTTGAGGTAGATCTGCGCGGTGGCCCCCGCCCAGCACGCCTTCGCGACGGTGCCGCCGGGCGCGCTGGCCGCCGCCGGCCGGCAGTTGCCGGTCTGCTCGACGTCCTGCAGCCCCAGTTGCTTGAGCACGAGCGGCGCGTCGACGGCCTCCCACTGCGGCGCGAAGCCGTGGTCGCTGGAGGCCAGCACGTCGGGATCACCGAGGATCGACCGGATCAGCCCGAGCCGGGCGTCCGCCGAGTGGTACGCGCCGCTGACGTAGCCCTCGCGCTGGCTCAGCCGGTGGTCGCGCGGGCCGGTGCCGGCCACCCGGTCGTAGTACGGGTTCGGGCTGCCGTCCGGTGCGGTCGGCGTGAGCAGGCCGAGGATCTGGTGGCTGACCTCGTCGGTCTGGTCGGTGCCGGCGAGCAGCACCTCGGTGTCGGGCTGGAGCTTCTTCAGCACGTAGTTGAACACCGCCACGTCGTACGCCTGGTTGAGCCCGACGGTCTGGGCGTACCAGGTGTCCTCGTCGATCAGCCCGGCCTCCTCCGGCGCGAAGTCACCGAAGATGGCCGGCGGCAGGTTGTCGGCGATGTACTTGGCCAGCCGATCCTCGCCGGGCGCACCGGCGGGCAGCGCGGCGCAGGCGGCCGTCGCGCAGTGCGCGTTGGGCCGGGTGACCGAGGTGAAGTACAGCCCGAAGCTGGACAGGTCGGGCGCCAGGTTGGTGACGTCGGCGTAGAAGCCGGCGCTCTCCCCCGCCGCGGCCCCGATCAGGCCGTCCGCGCCCTTCAGCTTGACCGCGCTGTAGCTGCGCGGGGTCAGGTTGGCCGCCGCCTTCGAGCCGTCCTTGCCGGCGCCGGTGGGCACCATCACCACCCGGTCGTAGCCGGACCTGCCGCTGGCATAGACGTACAGGTCGTAGGTGCGGGTCGGGTTCAGACTCGCCGAGGTGGAGGCGACGGTGAGCACCGTCTGCCGGGCCGGCACCCGCTTGCTCGCCGGCACGTGGGTCCAGCCGCTGGCCGGGGTGAACGCGGCCACCTGGTACGACAGTCCGAAGCTGGCCGCCGAGGACTGCTTGGTCGCGTTGGCCGGGTACTCCAGCAGGCCGCGGGTGGAGTAGAACGTCGCGTAGTCAACGGTCGGCCCGTTGATGTTGGCGTTCACGCCGCCGGTCCACTCGAGCTGCGCGACCTTCTTGCCGGCCAACTCGGCGGCCGACGCCACCGACTGCGCCTCCAGCACGTTGGTCGGGTCGGTGCCGGGGCTGGCGCCGTTGCCGTGGAAGGAGAACGACGTCGAGGTGGTGAACGGCTGGCGGGTATCGAAGAACGTGTTGTTGGTGCTGCCGTGCACCCCGGGCCCCGCACCGGTGGCCATCGTGTACCAGCCCTGTCCGGTGTTCGGCGGGAAACCCTGGGTCAGCCCGTTGTCGCCGGTGGCGCCGGAGCGCACCAGCGACGCGTAGGTCGGCATCAGGCCCTGACCGGCGTAGCGCTGCATGAGATCGGGGCGCATGCCGTCCGAGCTGAACAGCACGACCGGCGGTTGGTCATTCCGCCCGTGGCCGCCGGATTTCGGCGCCGCCGCGGCGCCGGACGGCACGGTGGCCACCAGCCCGGCGACGGTCAGCGCCGCGACCGCGAGCGCGGTGCTCCGGCGGGGCGGACGGGATAAGCGTCGGACGAAAGGCTTGCGGTGATCGAAGACGGTCATCTCGCACCTTCACCTGAGAGGTAGCCGGGAAAACCGCCCCACTCTTACCCAGTACTCGCATGGACGTCAATAGATCTCAACGACTCACCCGGTACCGTTCGGCGAGTCTTCACGCCGGTCAGGCGTGTCCACGACGTACCGCGCCCAACGGGCCTGTCCGTCGCGTCGGGGCATGTCAGGACAGGTCTGGTGGCGCCGCACGCGGGGCGTGGCGCGACGCGAACCGCCGATATGGTTGACTCTTGCGATGGTTGACGCAGACACGACGCCACCAGCCGGCGCCGCCCCGGCCTCGACGGATCCGACGGTCGGCGGCGCGGAACGCGTGATCTTCTTCTCCGACGCGGTGGTGGCCATCGCGATCACGTTGCTGGCGCTCGATCTGCACGTCCCCGAGCAGTTAAGCAATGGCGGTTTCTGGCGGGACCTCAGCCACAATTACCAGGACTATCTCGGGTTCGTGATCAGTTTCCTAGTCATCGGCAACCACTGGTTGGCGCACCACCGGCTCTACGGGCTGGTATCCAGGGCCACGCCGGCGCTGGTCCGGTGGAACCTGCTCTGGCTGCTGATGATCGTGCTGACCCCGTTCGCCACCCGGGTGATCGTGGCCGACGGGGCGTTCGCCTCGCGGTTCACCGTGTACGCGCTGACCCAGGCGATCGCCGCGCTGTCCTTCATGCTGGCCATCTGGGAGATCCACCGCCGGGGCCTGGCGCGCGAGGGCACCGCGCCCGGCGTGTTCCGCCACGCGTACCTCGGCAGCGCGACCGTCTTCGCCGCGTTCATGATCTCCATCCCGGTCGCCTTCGCCACCCACTGGGCGTACGCCGTGTGGGCCGTCATTCCGATCGCGGGGCGCGTCCAGGACGTGCTCGAACGCCGGAATGACGCGCGCCGCCCCGCTCCCTACTCCTTCGACCAGGCCTGATCGCTCGCCGAGCCGCAGGTGAACTGCTGAAGCAGCGCCCCGTTCTCGGTGCCGGACTCGGCCACGCCCACGCACTTGCCGCTGCTGGCGTTGACCAGGTGCTGCTCGCCGTCGAGAATGAACTTCTGCGCCGGGGTGGTGTTGCACGTGGTGAGTTGGATCGTCGCCCCGTCCACGTCCGACGCGTTGAGCACGTCCATGCACCGGCCGAGCAGCGTGATGCTGCCGTCGGGCTGGAAGGTCCAGGTCTGGTCGCGGGCCCGGCTGGCGCCGCAGTCCCAGATGCGCAGCGCGACTGGATCCGGCGAGTCGGGGTCGGCGACGTCGACACACCGCGCGCTCGCCCGCCCCACCAGCTGCGTGCCGGGCACGTCGGGTACGCCCGGGCTGCTCTGCTTCGGGGTCGGAGTCGGCGACAGCGCGGACGGCGGTCGGGCCGTGGTTGGTGCCGTGCTCGGGGTCGCGGCGCGGCTGGCGCTCGGGGTGGGTTCGGGTGGCGCCGCTGGCCGGAACCCCGAGGTGATCTGCCGGAAGGACTCCTCGCCGGCCGCCCATTCGGCCTCGGGCGTCGCCCAGAGAATCGTGTACCCCTTCTTCCCGGGCGCCACGAAGGTGCGCTGACCCGCGTGCATCGGCGCGCCGCTGGCGGACTCATAGGTCCACTCCCAGTCGGCGGCGGCGAGCTGATAATTCACGGCGCGCAGCGCGACGCGCCGGTAGTCGGGGTACCGCTGGGTGGTCAGCCCGGACCTCTCCTGCGACGTGAGCTGGGCCAGCGGGTCGGGATCGGGGGTATCGGTCTGGCTGACCAGCAGGAACCGCGCACCGCCCGGCTCCTGGAACTCGACCTGGCCGCCACGCCGGGTGATCTGCCAGCCGGCCGGTGCCGGTAGCGAGAACCCGCTCCCGTCCCGGTACAGCGACCATCCCTGCGGCATGGGCGTGGCCGAGGCCGACAGCCGCGTCGCCGGCCGGCCGGCCACGCGGGGCAGGCTGGTCGCGTTGGCCGCCGCGGCGGTGGCCTTGCCGGCCGGTTGGCGGACGAACAGCGGGATGCCGATCCCGAGTCCGACCAGGAGCAGGGCGGCCAGGCCGCCGACCAGGTAGGCCCGGCGCGGCAGCCCACGAGGGGCCGCGCGCCCCACGGTCCGCGCCGGTTCGATCCGCGCGCCGCCGGTATCCGCGCCCCCCGAGCCCGCGCCCCCCGAGCCCGCGCCCCCCGTCCCCGCGCCACCCGAACCCGCGCCGATAGAGCCCACACCACCCGCCCCGATGGCGCCGAGGACCGGAGTCTCCGGGGTTTCGGCTCGAGGCGGGGCGGGCTCGACCTCGTGGCGCGCCGGCGTCTCCTCCGGCCACTCGGTCACCACCCGGAGCAGCAGCCGCTCGGCGGCGTCGGCGTCGATCCGTTCGACCGGGTCCTTGCGGAGCAGACCGTGGAGCACCAGCCCCAGCGGGCCGGCGTGCTCGGCGGGCGGCGGCGGCTCGGTGGCGAGCGCGGTGAGGCTCATGAACGCGGACGGGCGGGCGTACGGCGAGCGCCCCTCCACGGCGGCGAACAGGGTGGCGCCCAGCGACCAGAGATCCCCCTCCGGCCCCAGGATCCCACGCATGGCCCGCTCCGGCGACACGTACGCGGGCGAGCCGAGGACTATCCCCGTGGCGGTCATGCTCGGCTCCTCGGCGGCGGTGGCCAGGCCGAAGTCGGTGAGCACTATCCGCCCGTCGTGACCGATGAGGACGTTGGCCGGTTTGACGTCCCGGTGCAGGATTCCGGCGCGGTGGGCCGCCCGCAGCGCGGCGAGCACGCCCAGCCCGAGTTTGGCCGCCCGGCTCGGGGAGATGGGGCCGTCCGTGACGAGGACATCCTCCAGCGAACGCGACGGCACGTACTCCATGACTATCCACGGTTCGCCGTCGCGGCCGGACAGCACGTCGAACACCCGGACCGCGTTGACGTGGTCGATCCGGGCGATCGCCCGCGCCTCACGCAGCGACCGAACCCGCAATTCCTGGCGCTTCTCCTCGGTCAGGCCGGGCGGCGGAACGATTTCTTTGATTGCCACGTCCCGCTGCAGCATCGTGTCCCAGGCCCGCCATACGCGACCCATTCCACCCTGACCGATAACCTCGCTGAGAACGTACCTATCGGTAACATCCGGCCGCTGTATCTCTGGCACGGCGAGACTGTACCCGCCGATAGTTACGACCCCGTGGCGCCCGATTTCAAGGGCACGATCGGAACGCGATTCCTCGCCTACCCAACGTAATTACACGGGCTCGCCACCGGGCCGAATCAGCCATTTTCCACGAACCGCCGGGGAGCTGAGTGAGCGACCGCACCCGTTGGGCCCGACCGGCCGGGTCCGGTGTGAGGGCCGCCACCGGGACGAACGTGCAAATCGGGCCTTTGCTACGGACCGCGGATGCGCCGCGCGAATACCTCTCAGATCATGGCGGCTTCCCCCCGCCCAGAGGGTGGAAGCCACCATGATTTCGCCATTTCACGCGGGCGTCGCATCGGGGGTGAGCAAAGCGAGGACGCGCGGCCCGATTCCCATTACGGTGCCCGACGGGATCGAGCCCCACTCCGAATACGCGCGGCCGAAAAACATCATCATCCATTTGGCCGCGGATAGGCGCGGGCCCGCGGCGCCGGTGCGTTTCACACCGGCGCCGCGGACGGCGTTCGCGGGATGACGGCTCGGGCGATGAGCGCGCGGCTGTAGCTCAGCCGGTGATGCTGTGCTCGCCGTTCTCCAGGTGCCCGACGTAGCGCCGCGACCAGGAGGCGTCGCCGGCCAGCCCGACCGACAGGTCGTACCAGCCGGGGCCGTGCTGGAGCGGGTCCACCGAGTGCGTGGTGCTGCCGTGCGCCGGCACGTGGTACGTGTGCGGACGGTCCGACGAGTAGTTGTTGGCCGAGACATCCAGCCGTTCATCAGGCCGCCGTACCACGCCCCGTGCTGGTCCTCCCAGGAGTGGCCCAGGCCGGCGCTGGTCTGCGCGACGGTCTCCGGGTCCTCCGACCCCTCCGGCGGCGTGTCGCTCAGATGCCACGGGTACTGGCTCTGGCCCCCGATGGTGGTCGGCTGCCGGAACACCGGGGCGCCGCCGGGCAGCGTGATGGTGGATCGGTCGTCGAAGCCCCGAACTCCCGACAGCGAGCCGAAGTAGTGGTCGAAGCTGCGGTTCTCCTGCATCAGGATCACCACGTGCTTCACGTCGCGGATGTCCCCGTACAGGCAGGGCTTGGACGGCTTGCCGGGCCCGTTGGCCTGCGCGGCGGACGGCAGGACCGCGCCCGCGGCCACGGCACCCGTGACCGCCGCGGCGGCGCCCAGGAACCCCTGCGCGAAAGATCTGACATAGCTAACCTCCGGTAGTTACACCGAGGTCAGAAAATATGGGCACAGGTCGATCCCGAGACAAAGTCGCACTGAACGCCGCCGTAATAGATCATGGTCGGCAAAAGCTCGCGACCCGACCGGTCAGCCCGCGAACGGTGCCGGGACCGCCAGGCGCGGATCGGACCGGTACGCCTCGGCCGCACGGGGCAGCGGACCGCCGGCCGCGCTCACCGCGGCGACCCGGTCGAGCAGGTCCACGTCGGAGCGGTCCAGCTCGTCGTAGTGAGTGGGGATCAATCCCCAGCCGTCCCACGGGAGGGTCTCGATCCCGTTGAGGTTGGCCAGGTCGCGCACGACGCTGCCCTGGATCTCCCACATCCCGGTCAGGCCGGCCGCGCTGGTGCCGATGCGCTCCGGATCCCGCCGTCCCTCGCGGCACGCGAGCCAGGCGTCGCCCGCCACCAGGAACGCGTCGCGTGGCACGTCCATCGGGTCGAAGTCGATCCGATAAGTGTCCTTCGCAGAGGCGATGAGCTGCGCGTCGACCAGCCGCCAACCGATACCGCCACCGTCGCCGTCGTCGTCGTGGACCTCGACCACCCAGTGGTCGTCGAAGAAGCCCTCGGCGAAGTACCCGGCGAAGCCGCAGCGCACCCGCGCCGGCACGCCGGCCTCGCGCAGCATCGCGCACAGCAGCACGGCGAAGTCCCGGCAGGTGCCGGCGAAGCGGTCCCGGGGTGGGCGCCACGACAGGCTGCCGAGGCGGCCAAGGATCGCCTCCAGGTATCGGGTGTTCGCCTCGTCGCGTCGCTCGGCCGGCAGTTCGAAGCCGAACCGCCGGGTCTCGTCGCGGTGCACGATCACTCCCTCGATGACTTCGCCCATGCCGGGAAGGTCGCGGGGGAGGTCGCGCAGCAGCGAGCGCCACGAGCCCGGGTCGGTCACCCGGCTCTGACCGCGGTAAAACTCACGCTCGTCCATCCGGGCAGACTAACCGCCCGGTACGACACTTCGTGGCGCCCTCACGCCCGCAGGTGCTCGGCGTCGGCCGCCAGCCGCCGCGCGACGGCCTCGTCGTCGTCCAGGTCGAACACCGCGGCCAGCGCCGACGCCCAGCCGTGGCAGAACAGCGACCAGCCGTCGTGCACGGTCAGCCGGCCGTCCCCCCGCCGCGCCCGCGCGTGCGCCAGCAGCCGCAGGTCTCCCCGGTAGTTGAGCTCCCAGACCACCGCGCCGTCCGGAAACTGGACGGCCGGGGTGACCGGCGAGCCCGGCCGGTCCTTGCCCAGCCCGGTCGCGTTGACGATCAACGAGCCCGGGCGCGCGGCCTCGATCGTCGCGTCCCACGGGCCCTCGCCACGCACGGCCTCGACCCGGTCGGACCGCAGGGCCTGGCGCAGCCGGACACCGGCGACCGGGTCGACGTCCACGAAGCGCATGAGCTTCGGCTCGCCGTCCGGCCGGGTACTGGTGAGCAGGTGGCGGCCGAGCGCGATGGCGGTTCCGCCGCTGCCCAGGCACAGCAGGTCACCCTCGCGACCCGGCCAGATCCCGTCGACCACCCGGCCGACCGAGACCGGATCACGGGCGAAGCCGGCCAGGCCCGCGCCCCGCCGTCGGATAGCGCTGATCTCGCCGCACGCCACGGCGTGCGGATCGAGGAAGTCGAACAGGTCCGACGCGGCCGCGTACACGGCGACCTTGTGGCTAGTGACCACCGCGCCGACGCAGTCCGGGTCGGCCCGCACGCGCTCGACGACACGCCGGTACTCGCGCGGCGCGGACCCCGGCGGGAGATCGACGCCCACGACTTCGGCGCGCACGCCAAGGGTTCGCGACCAGATCGGGAACGCCCGATGAATAAAGGAGTTCGCGGTGTCGACCCCCACGAACAGCAGGCTCGGCATGCGTCCATCTTGTTCGGGTGGGCGCCGCGCGGGCAAGGGGCCCGCACCGGTGTGGACCGTCGCACCGGCGTGGATCGGCGCATCGCCGCGGTACCCGGCCGAGGCCCGGCCTGACCGCTCGGAGGGTCGCCGACGATACGTTCGGTCCGGTCGCAACGATCGGTCGTGTCGACGACGCCGGTCGCCGCCGGGTGATTCACCGAGTCAACGTAGAATTCAAGGGCTTGTACGACGACTTGTCCCTGCCGACCCGATGGCGAAGTTGCCGCCGCACGACGTTCACCGCCGCCCGACGTTTCCGCCACACGGAGGAGCAATCCGCATGACCATGACGACCGCGCCGGAGGCGACCACCGACAAGCTGGATAGCGGCGTTCTCAAGGTAGCCGGGGTCGTGGTGCTCGGCGCCATCATGGCGATCCTCGACGTGACGGTGGTCAGCGTCGCGCTGCCGACCTTCCAGCGCGAGTTCCACGCCAGCTACGCCACCGTCGCGTGGACCATGACGGCGTACACGCTGGCGTTGGCCACCGTGATTCCGGTGACCGGCTGGGCCGCCGACCGGTTCGGCACCAAGCGCCTCTACCTGACCTCCATCGCGCTGTTCGTCGCCGGCTCGGCGCTGTGCAGCGTCGCGTGGGACATCGGTCCGCTGATCGCGTTCCGGACCGTGCAGGGTCTGGGCGGTGGCATGCTGATGCCGCTCGGCATGACGATCATGACGCGGGCCGCCGGACCCCAGCGGATCGGCCGGGTGATGGCCGTGCTGGGCGTGCCGATGCTGCTCGGACCGATCGGCGGGCCGATCCTGGGCGGGTGGCTGATCCAGGCCGCCAGCTGGCATTGGATCTTCCTGATCAACGTACCGATCGGCGCCGTCGCGTTCATCACCTCGCTGCGGGTGCTGCCCAAGGACCAGCCGCACGTGTCGGAGTCGTTCGACTTCCTCGGCATGCTGCTGCTCTCCCCCGGCCTGGCGCTGCTGCTCTACGGCGTGTCCTCGATCCCGGGCGCCGGCACCGTTGCCGACGCCAAGGTGCTCGTCCCCGCGCTCGTGGGGCTCGCGCTGGTCATCGGCTTCGTCCTGCACGCCCGGCGCAAGGCCCACGCGCTGATCGACCTGCGCCTGTTCGGCAACCGGAACCTCAGCGTCGCGGTCATCACCCTGACCCTGTTCTCGGTGGCCTTCATGGGCGCCATGCTGCTGTTCCCGAGCTACTTCCTGCAGGTACGTGGCGAGGACACGCTCAACGCCGGCCTGCTGCTCGCGCCGCAGGGCATCGGCGCCATGCTCACCATGCCCGCCAGCGGCCGGCTCACCGACCGGATGGGGCCGGGCAAGCTGGTCCTCGGCGGCATAGTGTTGATCGCCGCCGGCATGGCCGTGTTCACGCAGATCACCGCCGACTCGTCGTATGTGCTGCTGCTCGGCGCGCTGTTCGTGATGGGCATGGGCATGGGGATGACCATGATGCCGATCATGTCGGGCGCGCTGGCCAGCCTGGGCGATCAGCAGATCGCACGCGGCTCGACGATGATGAACATCGTTCAGCAGACGGCCGGCTCGATCGGCACCGCCGTCATGTCGGTCGTCCTGACCAACCAGGTCCAGGGCAACCCGGCCGCCACCGTGTACAGCGCCGTCATGCAGGGCACCGTGCCGGCCTCACAGGTCTCCGGTGCCGTCCTGTCGCAGGGGCGGTCATCGCTGGCCAGCGCGTTCGGCAACACGTACATCGTGGCGCTGATCCTCATCGTTCTCTGTATCGTGCCGTCGCTGTTCCTGCCCCGGCGCAAGCTGGAGCGGGCCGAGCAGCCGCAGGACGAGGTCGCCGTACCCGTGGTGATGCACTAGACGCGGCCGTGCCGGGGGGCGGTGCGCGCCGGCGACGCGGGGACCGGTAGGGGCGACCGCCAACCGGGGCGCCCGGCCCGACCCACCCGGGCGTGCCGGGCCGTCGCCGGGATGGCGCGCACCCCGTCCCGCACGGCCAGCACGGCGGCCATGATCACCGGCAGGCACGCCCACCGCTCGACGTCGCCCGCCCAGGTCAGCCCCGGGTACGGGATGGCCACCAGGTAGACGAACATGCCGTAGCAGCCGGCCAGCACGGTGAAGGCCAGGCCCCACGACCACCGCAGCAGGATGAGACAGGGCACCGGCCACACCAGGTACTGCGGCCCGAATCCCGCCGTGACCGCGAGGAACGCCAGCAGTACCGCGGCGGTCAGGGCGACCCCGTCGGCCCACCGTGCCAGCAGCACCGCGCCCATCGCCGCGATCACGATCACGGTGCCGACGCGCTGGAACTCCGCCACGCCGGGTCCGGTGTATCCGGTCCCGGCGAGCCCGAGCAGGTGCAGCATCCCGGACCATCCCCACCAGCCGAACATGGAGCGGTACGAGACGAGCACGCCCAGCGCGGCGCGCATCGAGTCGTGCAGGAACAGCCGCACCGTCAGCAACGCGGCCAGCGGCGCGACCGCCAGCGACGCCAGCAGGCGCCACCACCGCGACACCGGGGTGTCCCGCAGCATGCCCAGCACCAGCAGCACCGGCCAGGTCTTGGTGGCGATGGCGAGCCCGGCGAGCAGGCCGGTGCGGCCGGCCGCTCCGCGACGGGCGAGCAGCAGCGCCCAGGTCCCCATCGCCAGGGCGACCGGCTCGACCTGACCGTGTACCGCGCTGATCAGGATCGCCAGCGGGCACAGCGCGTACAGCAGCGGCGCGCCCGGCGCCCCGGGGGTCCGCGGAAAGCGCGGCCAACCACCACCACCGCGCTGGGCGGAGCGCGACCAGCCACCACCGCCCGCCGTCGGGGCCGGCCGGAATCGGCTCAGCAGCGCGGTGGTGACCAGGTCGGCGGCGATGGGTGCCACCTTCGCGGCCAGCGGCCAGGGCAGCCCGCTGCGCACCTCGCCGGCGAAGACGTACGGCATCACCGGCAGGAAATTCCACTCGTACCTGGGCAGCTGGGTCATCGGATCGCGGCCGGCCAGCACCAGGTTGCCCGCGTCCCGGAAGCACTCGGCGACGTCCTGGGGCGTGTACCCGCTGGCCAGCACCGCCACCACGGCCCTGGCCCCCAGCGCGATCAGCAGCGCCGCCCACAGCGGCACCGTCCAGCCGCGCCGCCAGGCCGCGACGAACAGCACGGAGCAGCCGATGAGCAGGTACGCGAGCTCCACGGTCAGGCGCCCGCCCCGGCCGGCTCTCTCGCGCCAACCCGACCGGAATTCATCTTTCTGGCCATAGTCGGCATATGGCAACGATAGCGGTGAGACCCTCCGGTCAACCGCATTTCGGTCAGAACGGCCGACGCTCTCCCGCGCCGCGACCCCCGCCGCGATCCCGCGCCGCGATCCCGCGCCGCGATCCCGCGCCGCGAGCCCCCCGCGCCACGAGCCCGACCGACGGGCCGCGTGCCGTTCGGGTAACTCAGTGCAGCAACTCAGTGCAGCAACTCAGTGCAGCAACTCAGTACCAGGCGAACAGCGCGTCCAGGAACTGCCGCCGCCCGTCGCGCAGGAGGAACCCGTGGCCGCCCGGAAACGTACGCAGGATGGAGCCCGCCAGGCCGGCGTGCAACTCCTCGGCCAGCCCCACCGGCATGCTGCGGTCGTCGATCCCGTGCAGGATCAACGCGGGTACCCCGATCTCACCGAGCCGGCCGCTCGCGTCATAGGCGGTCGAGGCCGCCACCTGGCGGCGGAACGCGTACGACGGCTGCGGGTACGGGCCGCCGCTCACCGGCAGGGCCGGCGCCAGGAGCATCTTCACCCAACGGCGCAGCGAGCGCACCACCCGCGCACCGGACGACGCCAGGATCAGCCGGTCGACCAGGTCCGGCTCGGCCAGGGCGAGCGCCAGCGCGATCCGGCCGCCCAGCGAGATGCCCAGCACCGCGGCGTGCGACAGGCCGACCGCCCGCATGAGCCCGGCGGTGTCGGCGGCCATCCGCTCCACCGAGTACGGCGCGTCCGGCTTGTCGGTGCGCCCGGCACCCCGGTTGTCGAACGCCAGCACCCGGTACCGGGCGGCCAGGTCGTCGATCAGCGAAGCGATCACGGAGATGTCCAGCCCCAGCCCGCAAATGAGCACCAGGGGCGGGGAGTCGTCGGATCCGTGCCACTCGTAGTACACGCACAGCTCATCGACAGTCACCGTGGGCATGTATCGCAGTATGCCCGCCCGGGCACCGTGCCGCAGTTGCCCGCTCGGGCACCGTGCCGCCGTGTGCCCGGCTGCCGTGTGCCCGGCCCTGGGCACCGTGCCGCCGTGTGCCCGGCTGCCGTATGCCCGGCCCTGGGCACCGGGAGCGGGGTCGGCGAAGGCTCGTGGCCTCCGCCGACCCCGCCCGGTCGGCCGCGGTTAGCGGGCCTGCTTGCGCTTGCCAGGCTCCTGCTTCGGCACCACCTGGTTGCTGGTGGGCTGTACCGGCAGCGGGAACTGCGACGCCTCGTACTGGGCGAGGTTGAAGTCCCGGTTGGTGTCCGGCAGGCCCGGGTAGTCGTGGGCCTTGCCGAAGTTGAACGCCGAGGTCAGGTCGCCCATGTGGGTGCGGCGCCACTGGCTGATGTTGGTCGCCTCCACACCGGTGATCCGCTCCAGGAACCTCAGGTTCGAGGTGTGGTCGAACACCTCGGAGGCCACGTAGCCACCGACGGTCCAGGGCGAGACGATGATGCACGGCACCCGCAGACCGGGGCCGACGGGCAGGCCGTTGCCGGCCACGCCGGTCGCCGAGTTCTTGGTGACGAACTCGTCCGGGGTGCCGGCCGGCGGGATAGGCGGCGCGACGTGGTCGAACAGGCCATCGTTCTCGTCGTACATCAGGATGAACACGGTCTTGGCCCACACGTCGGGGTTGGCCGCGATAGCGTCGATCTTGCTGGCGATGTACTGCGCGCCGGCCGCGGGCATCCGCGCCGGGTGCTCGTCGTTGGCCACCGGCGGCATCAGCCAGCTCACGGTGGGCAGCTTGTCGTTGAGCGCGTCGTACTCGAACTGGCCGGTCTCCACCGGGGCGAGCCCGTTGATGTACAGCGGCGAGGAGGTGTCCTTGGCCGCGTCCTGGTACGCCTTCATGTTCGCGATCAGCGCGAGGCCGGTGTTGCCCACGGTCTCGTGGTAGAACTTCCAGCTCACCCCGGCGGCCTGCAGCTGCTCGGCGTAGGTGGGCCAGGTGTACGCGCCCTTCGCCTCGCCGTTGTCCAGCGCCGGCCCGCCGTGCTCACCGTTCGGGTCGATGGTGCCGGTCATGTACATGTACCGGTTGGGGTGCGTGGGGCCGAGCACGCTGCAGTGGTAGTTGTCGCAGATCGTGAAGGCATCGGCCAGCGCGTAGTGGAACGGGAGGTCGGCGCGGGTGAAGTAGCCCATCGTGTACCGGCCGTTGACGGCGCCGTTGGAGGCGACCCGGGCGGGCACGAAGTTGTCCATCTTGCCGTTGTTCCACGCGTTGTGCTGCACGTCCCAGGCGTGGCTGAGCGACGGGATGGTCTGCGCCGCGCTGACGTGCGAGTCCAGGTGGTACGGCAGCAGGTAGCCGTCCGGGTTCGAAGGGTCGGGCTGGAAGAACACCGACTTGCCGTTCGAGATCCTCATGGCGTCCGGGTCGCTGAACCCGCGCACTCCGGAGAGGCTGCCGAAGTAGTGGTCGAAGCTGCGGTTCTCCTGCATGAGCAGGACCACGTGCTCGATGTCCTCGATGCGGCCCTTCTTGCCCTGAGGGGCCGCCGCGAGGGCCTTGCGGACGTTGACCGGGAGCGCCAGCGAGGCGGCAGCCGCCCCGGCGACCGTCGCGCCGCCGCGCAGCAGGCGCCGGCGGGTCGTTCCGGAGTTCATTGGTGCGTCAGTCATGCGATTCCTTACTGTCGTGGCACGGACGCAGTCGCGTCCCGCACGCACCCATGCTCGCCGCGCCGCCTGACTGGCCCCCACCATGCGACTGACACGTCGCCGAACACTCCTCGATCATTGGGTGGACGACAGGCAACGTCGTCCGGCACGCCGAGTTGTGCGATCCAGAGATGGATTTGGGTGTGCGAACCGTGTGCGCGAACCTCTAGGCTCGGGGCGATGAGCGTGTCCTGGGAGCCCACGGCGGCGGGCGTGCTGCGCCTGCCCTCGGGCCGGTTGGTGCGGGGTCGGGGCCTGCTCCGGCCCGTCCCGGACGGACCACCGCCCACCTTCGGGCTCTACCTGCTGGGGCAGGAGCCGCCGGCGATGTCCTGGCCGACCCGCTGGCTGCGTTGGCCGGACTTCTGGCTGCCCACCGACCGCGAAGATGCCCGGGCGGCCCTGCGCGAGGTGTGGGAGCGCGCCGACTCCGAACGCGTCGAGGTAGCCTGCGCCGGCGGCCGCGGGCGCACCGGTACGGCGCTTGCCTGCCTCGCCGTGCTGGACGGGGTGCCGAACCAGGAGGCGGTCGGCTACGTGCGGAAACACTACGCGCCCCGCGCCGTGGAGACCCTGTGGCAGCGCCGCTTCGTGGCCCGCTTCTCGACCGGCTGAATCGCTCCTCGACCGGCTGAACGGCCTCTCGACCGGCTGAGCGGCTTCTCGGCTGACTGATCGACGGTTCGTTGTGCCTGATGTTCGCCTCGGGCGCAACGAGCCGTTCATGCGCCGTATCGCATGTGTAAAGCCCACGCTCTTACCGTCTTCGACCATGCACGAGGACGAGAACAAGCATGTACTGAGCCGGCGGTCGGCATTGATCGCCCTGGGTACCACTGGTGCCGCGGCCACCGGGGCCGCTCTGCTGGGCGGCACGGCGGCCGAGGCCGCCCCCACCTCACCCTCACCGCTGCTGCTGTCCCGCCCCGAGAAGCTCGGCGCGCCGCCGATCGAAGGCCTCCACCTCACGTTCGGCGCGGACCCGAGCAGCCAGATGGTCGTCTCCTGGACCACTGAGTCGTCGGTCTCCCACCCGCGGGTCAGCTACGGCACCATGGAGGGCGGCTTCGGCCACACCATCCAGGCCGAGACGCGCACCTACGTCGACGGGCTGTCCGGCAAGACGGTGTACTCCCACCACGCGACCCTGGCCGGGCTGCGCCCGAACACCTACTACACGTACGCCGCGATGCACGACGGCGGGCGGCCCGATGCCGGTACGTTCGGCACCTCGCCGCGCGGCCGCGCCGCGTTCACCTTCACCAGCTTCGGCGACCAGGCCGTGCCGCAGGTGACCTGGCAGCCGGACGGCAAGGGCGGCTACACCGTCGCGCTCAACGCCAACAACACTCCGGCCAACGCCGACATCGTGACCGGCATCGAGCAGGTGGACCCGCTGTTCCACCTGGTCAACGGCGACCTGTGCTACGCCAACCTCGACCCCGACCGGGTGCGCACCTGGAACGGGTTCTTCGCCAACAACACCCGCTCGGCCCGGTACCGGGCGTGGATGCCGGCGGCCGGCAACCACGAGGACGAGAAGGGCAACGGCCCGATCGGGTACGGCGCCTACCAGACCTACTTCAAGCTGCCCTCGAGCGGCAGCGACAAGGAACTGGCCGGCCTCTGGTACGCGTTCACCGCCGGCTCGGTGCGCGTGGTCGTGCTGCAGAACGACGACGTCGCGCTGCAGGACGGCGGCGACAACTACGTGTTCGGCTACTCCGGCGGCGCCCAGCGCAAGTGGCTGGAGAAGGAGCTGGCCACCTCGCGGGCGTCCAAGGACATCGACTGGATCGTCGTCTGCATGCACCAGGTGATGATCAGCTCGTCCGACGCCAACGGCGCCGACCTCGGCATCCGCGAGCAGTGGGGGCCGCTGTTCGACAAGTACGAGGTGGACCTCGTACTGTGCGGCCACGAGCACGACTACGAGCGGTCGCTGCCAGTGCGCGGCGTGGTGTCGGGCAGCGAGACGCTGACCCCGAGGCCGGTGTCCACCAACACCTCGGTGGTCGACTCCAGCAAGGGCACGACCCACATGGTGCTCGGCGGCGGCGGCGTGAGCGGGACGACCAACGGCAGCTTCTTCGCGCCGGGCAAGGCGAAGGTCATCACCGCGGTGACCCCGCCGCCCACCGCGGGCGCCAAGCACGGGTCGGTGTACGTCTTCGAGGACACCCCGTGGCAGGGCGTGCGCGACATCGAGCACCCGTACGGGTTCGCCGCGTTCATGGTGGACCCGGGCAAGGGGCCGGGCTCGACCACGAGCATCTATGTCACGTACTACAACGTGACCATCCCGACCGGCGAGATCGTTCCGCTGGAAACGTTCACCCTGCAGCGCAAGCGCTCGGACGGCGGCCACCGCTGAGCCACACCCGCAAGCCACTTCCCTTCGGCCCGTAAGGGTCGCCCCGCCACGGCCGTCGCGCATGCCGCCCGGCCGTGGCGGGGCAGTCGCGCAACGCGCCCGGCCGACGGTTCACCACCCGGCGTTCGAGCGACTCACCTGATCAGAACCAACGCCGGGATTTCAGGGGCAACGGAGACGAACCCAACGTGGCGAGCTCTCGTTTTCCACGCCGCGACTGGGCATCGCGACAACAGGAGGGACCGGCCTCCAGATGAGACTTGCGACGACAGCCAGGTGACCATCAACGCGCCCGACGGGGGCACGCGGGTGCTCCTCGGCGACATCGAAGGGCCGAACTCGGTGGCCGGTCGCCGCTCCGAGGCGCTCGTCGAGTTCACCGACCCGCGGTTCGACGGCGCCACGAGCACGCTGACGTACCCGCTTCCCGCGTGCGGAAACATCTGCGGCGAGGTGTGCTCGATGAAAGGCAACACAAAGATCGGCTGCAGCACGTGGCGCGCCGAAAACCTCACGTGACCGGCTGAGCCGGCGGTTGCGCGTCAGCCGAACGCGACGCGGCCGGACCCGGTGGTGACGATGGTCTGCGACAGGTACGCGCTCTGCTCGCTGCAGGCGCCGGGCCGGTAGACCTCGTCGAGGGTGATGGTGAGGTGGAAGCTCCCCCTGATCCCCCGGTACGCACCGGTTCCCGAGCCCGCCACGACCGGTACGGCGCCGCTCACGCTCGTCGTGCCGGAGCAGGTCGTGGTGTTGATCCGAAGGTCGGCCAGGGTGGCGACGAACTCCTTGTCGAGCCCCGCGATGTCCAGCCGGAACGTGCCGTGGGCGAGCATCAGGGCGAGTTGGCCGCCGTGTTCCGGGTCGGCGAGCCGTCGGGGTTGACGCTCTCCGCCTTGCCGTAGTCGCCGACAGCGCCGGCGAGGATCACGGTGGACGTGGGGCCGTCGTCGTCGGTGTAGTCGGTCAGGTGGACGTTGCCGCCGGCGGTCAGGGCCGCCGCGGACGTCGTACCGCCGGCCGTCGAGGTGCTGGCCGTCGAGGTGCTGGCCGTCGAGGTGCTGGCCGTCGAGGTGCTGGCCGTGGCGGCGCCGCCATGGGCCGGGCGCCTCGTGGGGGCCGAGGAGCAGCCGGCCGCCAACGCGAGGCCGGCCACCGCGACGACCGGCAGCAGGTACGACCGTGGGTGAGGGCGCATGGCATCCAGTCTCGGGGGGTCGGCCCGACCGACCCATCGGGAAGTCCATCCAGAAAACCCTGATCGTCGCGCCGCGCGAATCCGGGTTTTCCCCGAGCGAAGTCAGCCCGGCCGTCAGCCCGGCCGTCAGCTCAGCCGTCAGCTTGGCTCGGCTGGGGATGCCCCCTGCCGGTAGGCGCTGAGGGTGAATCCGAGCACCGACCTGAACTCGTTGGCGAGGTGGGCGTGGTCGGCGTAGCCGAGGTCGGCGGCGACCGCCGCCAGGCTCGTGTCCTGGCCGGTACGGAGGCGCTCGGCGGCCTCCTGGAGCCGGCGCCGGCGGATCATGGCCAGCGGCGGCAACCCGACGTAGCGGCGGGCGAGCCGCTGGAGCGTCCGGACCGACACGCCCAGGCGCGCGGCCGCGTCCTCGACCCGCCGCACCGCCGGGTCAGAGTCGATCAGGTCCGCCATCGAGTTCGCCAGCAGGGCCTCCGGCGTCGGGGCGGGAAAGGCACCGGCCAGCCAGTCCGTGAACGCCTCGACGGCGAGGTGGCGCCGCGCCGCCCGGTCGGAGGATCCGTTCATCACGCCGGACACCAGTTCACGCAGGGCGGGCAGGTCGACCGTCCGGTAGGCGTCGCGCAGGGCCGCGGGGTCCTCGGTGAACAGCGGAACCGCGGCCGGCCGCAGCAGGGCCCCGACCGCCCAACCGGTGCCGGTCAGGTCGCGGTACGAGACGCGGGTCGTGGGGCCGGCGAGCCCGACCCGGCCCGACTCAACGACCGAACCCGATTCAGCGACCGGGCCCGACTCAGCGACCGGACCCGACTCGACGACCGGGCCCGACTCGACGACCAGGTTGGAGGCGGGGAAGGCGATCACCTGCTGCCTCGACGACCGCCCCGGGGCGATCCGCCACTCCGGGATCCAGAACCACCGCACCAGCCCAGCCACCCGATCGGGTGCCGGGAGCCGGTGGAACTCCGGTAGACGCGCGGGATACAGGACCCCGCGGTGCACCGTGCTCACGGCCCCAGGCTACAGAGTGTCGCGAATCTTCAAGCCCCGGGGCGCGCCCGGCTCCTAGCATCACTTCTCATGAGCGACACGATCAAGGCCGCCGACGGCGAGCACACCACGAACGGCACGCCCCACGGAGTCACGAGCCTGACTCCGTTTCTGGCCATCCCCGACGCTCGCGGAGCGATCGATTTCTACCGCGACGTGTTCGGGGCGCGCGTGGTGGATGTTACCGAGATGGGCGGTACCGTCGCGCACGCCGTGCTCGACTTCGGCAACGGCCTGCTGCAGCTCGGGGAGCCGATGCCCGCCTACGGCCTCGTACCCGGGCCGGAGGGGGACAACGACTGTTACTCCCTGGGGCTCTACTGCCCCGACGCCGATGCCACGACCGCGCGCGCGGAGGCCGCCGGAGCCACCATCCGGGAGGCACCGTCCACCTTCGTGTCCGGGGACCGGTTCGCGAGCATCCGCGACCCGTTCGGGGTGCGCTGGTCGATCATGACGCGGGTGGAGGATCTCTCCGAGGAGGAGAGCGCCCGGCGGGTCGCCGAGTGGGCCGAGCAGCAGAACGCACAGTCCGCCGGCTGAGTCGGTCGGCGTCGGTGCTGGACCGTGCTACCCGTCCGCGCTGACCTTGCCCGCCTCGACGTGTACCCGGCGGTTGACGCGTACCGCGTCGAGCATCCGGCGATCGTGCGTGACCAGCAGCAGCGTGCCCGGGTAGCCGTCCAGCGCCGATTCCAGCTGCTCGATCGCCGGCAGGTCGAGGTGGTTGGTCGGCTCGTCGAGTACCAGCAGGTTGACCCCGCGGGCTTGGAGCAGGGCGAGCGCGGAGCGGGTCCGCTCCCCCGGCGACAGCGTGGCGGCCGGACGCAGCACGTGGTCGGCGCGCAGCCCGAACTTGGCCAGCAGCGTGCGGGCCTCCTCGGGGGCCCAGTCACCGACCGCGGCCCGGAACGCGTCCAGCAGCGGCTCGTCGCCCAGCAGCTGGCCGCGGGCCTGATCGACCTCGCCGACCACGACGCCGGCGCCGAGGGTGGCCGTACCTGAGGTGACCGGGATCCGGCCCAGCAGCGCGCCGAGCAGCGTGGTCTTGCCCGCGCCGTTCGGTCCGGTGATCGCTACCCGGTCGGCCCAGTCGACCTGCAGGTCAACCGGGCCGAGGGTGAAGTCGCCCCGCTGGACCACGGCCGCGCGCAGGGCCGCGACGACCGCGCCGGACCGGGGCGCGGCGGCGATCTCCATCCGCAGCTGCCACTCCTTGCGCGGCTCATCGATCACCTCCAGCCGCTCGATGAGCCGCTCGGTCTGCCGTGCCTTGGCCGCCTGCTTCTCGGTTGACTCGGCCCGGAACTTCCGGCCGACCTTGTCGTGGTCGGTGGCCTTGCGGCGCGCGTTGCGCACCCCCTGCTCCATCCAGTTGCGCTGGGTGCGGGCCCGGGCCTCCAGGTCGGTCTTGGTCTGCGCGTACTGCTCGTAGTCGGCGCGGGCGTGCCGGCGGGCCACCTCGCGCTCCTCCAGATAGGACTCGTACCCGCCGCCGTAGTGCCGGACCTGGTGCTGCGCCCGGTCCAGTTCCAACACCCGGTTGACCGTACGGGTGAGGAACTCGCGGTCGTGGCTGACCACGACGGTACCGGCGCGCAGGCCGGTGACGAACGACTCCAGCCGGGCCAGCCCGTCCAGGTCGAGGTCGTTGGTGGGCTCGTCGAGCAGGAAAATGTCGTAGCGGGACAGCAGCAGCGCGGCCAGCCCGGCCCGGGCGGCCTGGCCGCCGGACATGCCGGCCATCGGGTGCTCCAGCGCGACGCCGAGCCCGAGCTCCGCGGCCACCGCCCCGGCCCGCGCCTCCAGGTCCGCCCCGCCCAGGTCGAGCCAGCGCTCCAGGGCGGCCGAGTACGCGTCGTCCGAGCCCGGCTCGGCGGCGCTCAGCGCGACGGTGGCGGCGTCCAGGGCGGCCTGGGCGGCGGCGACCCCGGTGCGCCGGGCCAGGTACCCGGCGAGGGTCTCGCCCGGGCGCGGCTCGGGCTCCTGCGGCAGGTACCCGACGGTGGCCGTGGGCGGGTTGAGCGCGATGGCGCCGGACTCCGGGGCATGGCCGCCGGCCAGGGTGCGCAGCAGTGTGGACTTCCCCGCGCCGTTGGACCCGACCAGGCCGATGACGTCGCCAGGGGCGATCACCAGGTCCAGCCCGCCGAACAGCTCCTCCTCGCCGTACCCCGCGGCCAGTCCCTTAATGATCATCGTCCCAGTCACGCGAACGATGGTAGCCGCGCGCCCACGCCGGGAACGCGCCCCGGCCGGGGCGGACCATCACCCGATCGGGTTTCTTCATCCGTTTACTACGCAAATGCCCGAATCAAGGTGATATGACGTTAGCCGGTCCGCGATCGGGGTAAGCGTGCGGAGAGCCGCGCTCCCGTGCCGCGGCTTCGCTTTCCACGATCGCGCTGCGGGGGTTCGAGTTGACCAAGACCGTTGAGCCGGCGGCCGAGGCGCGGCCGGTTCGTCGTTGGAAACTGTGGCTACTCGCCGTCGCGCTGGTCGTGGTCGGCGGTGGGGGCGGCTTCGTCGCGCTGCGGCTGGCCACCCCGATGCCGGCGCCACGCATCGTCCAGGCGGTACCCCAGATGTACGTGATCCCGGGTACCCCGCCGGTGCTGCCGTGGCCGGGCGCCGGGCAGGCGGTGCTGCAGGTCGAGGGGCTCGGCGCGCTGGGCTCCTCCGGCGGGACCAAGCCGGTACCGATCGCCAGCGTCACCAAGGTGATGACCGCGTACCTGGTCCTGAAGGACCATCCGCTGCGCACCAACGAGGACGGCCCCAAGCTGACCGTGTCGGCCGACGAGGCGGCCGCGTACCCGGATCAGTTGGCCAAGGGCATGTCGCTGGTACAGGTCAACGCCGGCGAGATGCTCACCGAACGGCAGGCGCTCACGGCCCTGCTGCTGCCCTCCGCCAACAACATGGCCTACATCCTGGCCCGCTGGGACGCCGGCGACCAGGCCACCTTCGTGGCGAAAATGAACCAGACCGCCAAGCAACTGCGGATGGACCACACCCACTACACCGACCCGTCCGGGTTCCTCGACAGCACCGTGAGCACGGCCGCCGACCAGGTGGCGCTGGCCCGCGCGGCGATGGCGCTGCCCGCACTGGCCCAGATCGTGGCGATGCCGCAGGCCACCGTCCCGGTCGCCGGCCTGGTGAAAAACGTCAATACACTGCTGGGCCAGGACGGCATCGTCGGCGTCAAGACCGGCAACACCGATCAGGCCGGCGGCTGCCTCGTGTTCGCGGCCGACACGGTGGTGGACGGGCACCGGCTACGGGTCTACGGTGCCGTACTCGGTTCCGGCCCGCAGCTAGACGACGCCTTCGCGGCCAGCAGCCGCCTGCTGCAGGTGGGGCTCGGCGTGCTGAAGCAGTACCGGGCGGTGCGCGCCGGCCAGTTGGTAGCGACCGTACAAGGGCCGCTGGGTAGCAGTACCACCCTCGTGGCGGCCAAGGACCTGGACGTGATCGGCTGGCCCGGCCTGAGCTACCGGCTGGACACCAAGGCCACGGTGCCGGACCGCATCGCCGCCGCGGTGGGCGTCGGCAAGCTGAGGCTGACCACCTCGGACACGGCCGTCACCACGGACGTGCAGACAACCGGCGCGTTGATACCACCCACCTGGTGGCAGCGGATGACCCGCCGCGGCTAGCCTCGGCCTTGTGGCGCGCTGCGCATGTTCACCGTCGCTGGCTCGAACCGACTCAACCACCCAGCAGCCTCCACCAATGCCATCCACGCGTACCTGCGCTGGCGCAACGCCAACGCCCGCCACCCCGACGTCCTCACCGCGCAACGCCGCGAACGCGCCCGCATCCGCTCAGAACGCCAACGACGATGGGGCCAAGCCGCGACCCGGACTGCGGCCTGACCCCACACCGCCAACGTTCGTGGTCAAACTAGTCGATCGTGGCGGGGATGAGCAGCCATCGGGCGAAGCAGCCGACGTGGTCGAGTTCGGTGTACGAACGTGAGCGTAGCCGGTAGCGGGGACTGGATGCCGACAGAAGGAGGCCGGTGTCCAGCTCCGGGGACGGCCAGCCATGCTCGGCCGGTATCGGGCCGGGCCGGGGCGCGATCAGCTCCATCGAGTTCTCGCCCACCCCATCACAGGCGGAACTGAACAGCGCGATCTCGCCGCTGGGAACACCGAGGTCGCCGTCGAGATCGTCGGCGTCGATGGGATAGGACAGGGCCGCGGTGACGGCGGTGCGGTAATCGGGGCCGCCGGCCTGGATTACCGCGATGCGGCCGTCGGCTGCGGTGAACACTTCCATCCAACTGTCGTCGCGGACCACCCCGTCGCCGAGGAGGGCCGCGGTAGCGGAGCCGACGGAGATGCTCGTCTGCTCCGCTGATAAGGCAACGATCAGCTGCTCGTACACCTCGTCGTCGGAGCCATGCCAATGCCGGCGAAGATCGCTGTCGACGGCCAGGTAAGGCTCGCCGTTGGTCCACAGCCGGCCGATATGCAACCACGACATGGACAACATCCAACCAGGTCACAGCGAGGGCCGCGCGGCCCTACCCCGCCCTGATCTGGCCCGCCGGAGATCAGCCAATGCCACGACCTGGGGCCAGAACTCATTCCATGGCCACCGCGCGAAGATCGGGCGATCACCGGCACGCTGTTGCCGCCGGCCGAGGCCAGGACCACGATCGCCCGGCGCAGCCTGATCGCCGAGCCGGTTCCCCTTCGAATAATCCGCAGCAACTGCTGACCCTCCTGGTCATTCAGCCGCCGTACACTCACGGGCTCTGCCATCCGCACAGCCTGCGACAACCCACGCCACCCGACCCGCAGGTCGGACGGCGTGTCATCCAACACCGTGAACGTTGGTGGTCAGAGCACTAGCCCGGCGTATTCGTTCACCGTCACGTTGACCTCCGGCCGGCGGGTCCGCGCCGGCCAGGCGCTGAAATGGTTGCCACCATAGGCTTGGACCCTGAAGTCGGCAAGGACCAGTTCGGCCTGGACCACGGCTCAGTGCGGCTGCCGTACTAGCCGTTCACCATTCGCAGAATCGTCGATCCGTTGCGGTCGCGCGTCCCGAGAACTGTCGTACCCCATCGGTAGCGTTGGTTCGTGGACGGGGATCCGTTGATCGAGCTGGAGCACGCGGTGCGGTCGCTCGCGCACGCGTCGGTCTGGGCTCAGTCCCCGCAGGTGTTGATTGACTGTTTGGATCAGGCGTATGCGTTAGCGTCGCGGTTGGACGCGGTGCGGTTGGGCCTGATTCGGGAGATCGATGGGCGGGACCTTGCCCGGCGGCAGGGTGCCACGACGACGACCGCGTGGTTGCGTGACCGGTACCGGTTGTCCGGGGGTACGGCGGCGCGTCAGGTGAGGCTCGCTGCGGCGTTGCACGGCGGGTTGCCGAAGACGGTGGAGGCGATGGCCGCCGGCACGGTCAATCTTGAGCAGGCGCAGGTGATCGCGGCCGCTGTCCCGACTCTTCCCGCCGGGGTCCGCACCCAGGGGGAAGCGTTTCTGGTTGGGCAGTGTGCGGTGTTCGGGCCCAGGGAGTTGGGTCGGCTGACCAGCCGACTGCTGGACGTGGTCGCCCCCGAGGTCGCCGAGAAGCAAGCCGCGCAACAGTTAGCCAAGGACGAGGACCGTGCCCACGCCGACCGGTGCCTGTACCTGACCGACGTGCCGGGCCAGGCGAGGGTGCGGCTGACCGGGTGGCTGGACCAGGAGTCCGCCGCCGTGGTCCGGGCCGCGATCGACCCGCTGTGCGCACCCAGACCGGTTGATGAGGCGGGGTTGCGTAGCCCGCAGCAGCGACGCGCGGACGCCCTGGTGGAGGTATGCCGACTCGCCCTGGCCGGCGGGGAGTTGCCCGACAACGGTGGGGATCGGCCGCAGGTGACCGTCACCGTCGACCTGGACACCCTCCGTGGGCAGATCGGCGCCGCCACCCTGGACGACGGCACCGTGCTCAGCCCGGCCGCCGCCCGCCGCCTGGCCTGCGATGCCCGGATCGTGCCCGCCGTGCTGGGCAGCACGGGTCAGGTCCTGGACCTCGGTCGGGAGCGGCGCCTGTTCACCGGCCCGACCCGCCGCGCCCTGGTGCTCCGCGACCGAGGCTGCGCGTTTCCGGGCTGTGATCGCCCACCGAGGTGGTGCGACGGGCACCACCTCGTCAGCTGGCTGGATGACGGCCCCACCAGCCTCGACAACGGGGTCCTGCTGTGCGCACACCACCACCGAGTGATCCACCAGGGCGACTGGCAGGTCAAAATCGCCTCCGACGGGCTGCCCGATTTCATCCCACCCCGATACCTTGACCCCGACCAGCAACCCCGCCGCAACATCTACCACCGCAACATCTATCACCGCAGGCAATGACACCCACGAGCGCAACCATTCACCGCGGACGCGGGCCGGCCGGGCGCCGACTCGCCGCTGGCGGCACACCGCTGGCGGCACACCGCTGGCAGCACGCCAGCGTCTCGTCGCGGGTCGTCACGGCGGCGGTCGATCACGCAACCCATGGTCGAGCCGCGCGGGACCGCTTGACGGTCGCGGCCTACCTCCACCTGATTGTCGCGAGCCAGGCCGGCGCGCCGCCGTCGTGGATCAGCGTCTGAATCCGGTCCGGTTCGATAGCGACGACGTCCCAGCCGGCATCCGGGTTGAACGCCGTGGTCAGCTCTTTCCGGCTCACGGGATGCGGGCCGGTTCCGGCGCCCTCGTCGCTGAAGCACAGCACATGCAGGGTCCCATCGTGCTCCGTCACCGACGCCAGGCCGGCCACGTACCGTGGTCGCTCCTCGCCGTCAAAGGTATGGATCAGCCCGCAGTCCAGTACCACCGTCTGGAATCTGCGCCCGAGACTTCCCAGCCGTAACGCGTCGGCCTCGATGAACTCGGCGGCGAGCCCGCGCTCCTCGGCCCTCGCCCGGGCCATGGCCAGCGCCGTGGCGGCCACGTCGAATCCCAACACCGGCAATTCGAGCGAGGCGACGTGAAGCGCGTTCTCGCCGTTCCCGCAGCCCGCGTCGAGCAGGCGCTTCCGCCAGACGATCGCCGCTCAACGATCGCCCCTAGCTGACCGCCCCTAGCTGAGCCCCTAGCTGACCGCCGCTAGCTGACCGCCGCTGAACGATCGGCGCTAGGCGCTCGCCGTGATCGTCGCGCTGCAGCCGAAGATGGGTCCGGTCCCGTCCTCGAGGCAGATCTTGAAGGTTATCTTCGCTCCCTCGGCCATGTTCATGTTGTGGTCCAGGCACTTGCCGGTACCGCTGCGCTCCGCCGCCTCGTAGCTGCCCGACGCGTCGGTCCTGCTGTACTCGGCGACGGCCGAGTACCCGTCCGACTTCTCGTCGCAGACGAACAGGTGCTCGCCGTACGCCATGAAGTACGCCCTACCGGCGCAGTCGCCGGGGGTACACACGGTGGGCGGTGGCGCCTCCTTGGTCGGGGTGGGGTCGGGGGCGGGCGGTGGGGCCGGCGCGAGCGTCGCGGGTCGCGTCGCGACCGATCCCGTTCCCGGGCCCGACGCCCCGGAGCCCCCATCGCCAGAGCCACCGTCACCGGAGCCGCCGTCACCGGGGCCACCGTCGGCCCGGCCGGTTCCGGTCGGGGCGGCGCCTCGGGTCGCTGCGGCTCCGGTCGCCGTGGTACGGGTCGTCGCGGCGCGGGTCGCGGTGGCGGCGGGTGACCCGCCGGCCGAGGTCGGGGCGGGCGATCGGCCTCCGGCCGCCACGGCGCCCGGCGCGGGGTGCGAGCCGCCCCTGGTGACGGCGAACGCCGTGCCCGCACCGATCAGCACGACGGCGGCCACGGCTCCGGCCACGATCGCCACCGTCCGGCGGCCGGATTTCGCGGGCGGCACGGCGCCGGGCCGCACGATCCGGCCCTCGCGCAGCCGGGTCGGCTCCGACGCCGGCACAGCCGGCACGACCGGCACAGCCGGCACGACCGGCACAGCCGGCACGACCGGCACGACCGGAACAGCGGGCATGACCGGAACAGCCGGCACTGCCGACAACCCGACGGGCGGAGGCACGGGCGATACCGATGGAGCCGCGGCCGACGAGGGTGCGGCTAATGAGGCTGCGGCCAGTGGAGATTCGGGCGACGCGGCGGACAGGGGCGCAGCGGGCGGGAATGCGGCGGACAGGGGCGTGGCGGTCGACGGTGCGGCCGGCAGGGGCGTGGCGGGCGGTGGAGAGTCAAACGGCGCGGCGGGCAGAGAGGCGGCGGGCGAGGACGCGGCGGGCAGAGAGGCGGCGGGCGAGGACGTGCCCGGTGGGGACGCGGCCGGGGCGCCGAGCAGCGCGGTGAGTTCGGTGGCGAACTCCACGGCATTGGCCGGTCGCCGCTCCGGGTCGGCCGCGAGCGCGCGGCGTAGCAGCCCGACGAATCCGGCTGGGAGGTCTGCCGGGAGGCCGGCGGGAAGGTTGGCGGGAAGGTTGGCCGGGAGGTCGGGCCGGGTCGGGTCGTCCGGCCAGTTGGCCTCGCCGTCGGCCGGCGGAGCGCCGGTGAGCAGGGTGTAGAGCGTGGAGCCCAGGGCGTACAGGTCGGACCGGACCGATGGAGGGTAGCCGTCGATGAGTTCGGGGGCGGCGTGGCCGCGCGTAAAGGCGTCCACGCCGCGCGAGCCGTCGGCGGGACGCACCAGGCTGGCGATGCCGAAGTCGCTGAGTACCGGCTCGCCCTGGTCGGAGAGCAGGATGTTGCCCGGCTTGATGTCGCGGTGCAGGATGCCGGCCGCGTGCGCGGCCTCCAGCGCCCGCGCGATCGCCACGCCGGTGCGCAGCACCTCCGCGACCGGCAGGGGCCCCGTGGTGGCCAGCCGGTCGGCGAGCGACCCGCCCGGAAGGTACTGCATGGCGATGTAGAACCGGCCGTCCGCGGTCGGGCCGGCGGCGAACACGGTGATGATGTTCGCCCGTCCGGTCAGCCGCCCAGTGAGTTCGCACTCGCGCTGAAACCGTTGCCGCGCGGTCGGATCGTGCGCGTCTGCGGGCAGCACCTTGACGGCCACCGTGCGGCCGAGCGCCTCCTCGTACGCGGTGTAGACCGTGCTGAAGCCGCCCACGGCCAGCCGCACCAGGTCCCGGTAGCCCGAAATCACCGGTGGCTCCGGCATCGGTTGTTGCGGTCGCCGCATCGTGCGTCGACCCCCTTCTCTCGTCATGGCCGGTCTCTCGTCATGGCCGGTCTCTCATCATGGCCGGGCGATCGTCATGGTCGGGCGATCGTCATGGTCGGGCGATCGTCATGGTCGGGCGATCGTCATGGTCGGGCGATCGTCATGGTCGGGCGCCCAGTTCCGTCGGTGCGCGCTCGTCGACCGGTGGCTCGTCCACGACGGGCAGCGGCAGAGTGAGTATCACCTCGAAGCCACCGTCCGCCAGGCCGCCCGCGGACAGCGTGCCACCGTACAGGATGGCCCGCTCGTACATCCCGGTCAGTCCCTTGCCACCGCCGGCCTGCCCGTCAGGGCCGGCCATTGTGGACGATCGAGGGTGCGGACCGCCCCGTCCGTCGTTGGCGATCCTGACCCGCACCCGATCGTCCTCATAGGATAGAAGGACATCCACCCGCGCGCCGCGGGCGTGTTTGATGGCGTTGGTGAGCGACTCCTGCACCACCCGGTAGACGCAC
This sequence comes from Rugosimonospora acidiphila, assembly GCF_039543385.1. Classification (NCBI taxonomy): domain Bacteria; kingdom Bacillati; phylum Actinomycetota; class Actinomycetes; order Micromonosporales; family Micromonosporaceae; genus Rugosimonospora; species Rugosimonospora acidiphila. Next base: position 174,847 of record NZ_BAABJQ010000013.1, on the reverse strand, counting down.
AGGCCCACGCCGGCCGGCAGGGATCGCGTCCGCCCGGACACGCTGAACTCGATGGCGACTCCGGTCAACCCCACCCGTTCGATCATCGCGGGCAGCTCGTCGACGCCGGGGGTGTCCCGGTCGCGCGACTCGTCGCTGTCCCGCTCGGGGCGCAGCACGGTCACCAGCCGCCGCACCTCCGCCAGCCCATCGCTGCTCATCTCAGCGACCGCGCGCAGCGCCCGCTCGGCCGTCGGCGGGTCGGACGTCAGCACGTAGCGGGCCAGGCCCGCCTGTACCGCGATCACCGACATGTGGTGCGCCACGACGTCGTGCAGTTCGCGGGCGATGCGTACCCGCTCCATCAGCACCGCGCGCTGCTCGCGCTCGCGCTGCTCGTCCCGCTGACGCGCCGCGTTCTGCGCGGCGGCCCGCCGGTACGCCCGCAGACGCCACAACGCACCGCCGGCGACGAGGCACGCGGCCACCAGCGCGGCGGACAGCGCGACGATGGCGGTGCGGGTGCCGCCCCCGGTCAACAGCACCCACGAACCCTACTGGTCGGCGGCCCGGTCCGCCGTACCCCGACCCCCATCTCCAACCAGGGTTTACCTGCGCATACCACGTGGGGTGTACGGCGCGGCGACGATGGTAGCCTTCCTGCTCGCGTGCCCGCCGAGCCGGGCCGCGGCGCGCACACGGACACACTGACGGGCGGCGGAAGAGGTGATGTCGGCGTGCGGTTCGTCTACCGCGTCGGTGGGACCGGGCACGAACTCGAACTGCGTCTGGGTCGCCCCGACTCCACCGTCGGCGACCTGGCCCGCGCGCTCGGTGCCCCGGACGGGGTGCTCATCGACGGCCGGGGTTTCCCGCCGGAGACCGGGCTGGCCGAGTCGGGTCTGGTCATGGGCTGCGAGGTCACCCCGGCGGCGGGGGCACAGACGGTACCCCTGAGGCCGATCGCCTTGCTGCGGGTGGTGGGCGGCCTGTGCGCGGGCGTGTCCCTGCCGCTGCAGGCCGGCCGGATAGTGGTGGGTCGCGGGCCGGAGGCGAACCTGAGCCTGGACGCGGTGGACGTGTCCCGTGCGCACTGCGCCGTCGACGTGAGCCCCGACGGCATCGTGACCCTGACCGACCTGAGGTCGCTCAACGGTACCGACGTCAACGGCGTGCGGCTGACCGGGCCGGTACGCGTCGGCCCGGACGACCTGATCTGCGTGGCCGGGCAGGTGTTGCTGCGGGTGCTGCCGCCGGACCGGACCGGCCCGGTGCAGCACGTCAACCCGGTACGCGAGGCACGCCCCGGCGGCACTCTGCCGTTCAACCGCGCGCCCCGGGTCGCCTCCCCGGCCGTGGCGTCACCGGTCGCCGTCCCGGAGCCGCCGCGCGGGATGGGCCGCACCCCGTTCAGCGTCTCAGCCCTGCTGGGCCCGCTGCTGCTGGCCGGCGTGATGGTGGCCGTGATGGGCGACGCCCGGTACGCGCTGATCGCCGCGCTGACCCCGATCGTGTTCGTGTTCGAGTTCCTGGAGAGCCGTACCCGGGGCCGGTTCAGCCTGCGCCGGGGTCGGCGCGACTACGCCACCCGGATGGCCGCGGCGCGCACGGCGTTGGAGCGGCTGCACGCGGACGAGATCCGCGCGCGCCGCCGGTCGGCGGGCGACCTGGCCGAGGCGGTGTTCCGGGCCACCTCGCCGGGTCTGCGGCTGTGGGAGCGCCGCCCGGACGCGCCCGACTTCCTGCGCGTTCCGGTGGGCTCGGCCGACCTGCCCTGGATGCCGCCGGTCGCCTCCGACGCCCGCGAGCCGGATCCGGAATCGGTGGCCATGGTGGCACGGGTCTCGACGCTGCCGCAGGTGCCGGTGCTGGTACGGGTCGCGCCGGGCGGCGTGGTGGGCCTCGACGGCGACCGGGGCGCGGCGCTGGCCGCGGCCCGGGCGATGCTGTGCCAGGCGGTGGTGGGCAGCGGGCCGGCGGACGTACGGGTCGCCATCTTCGCCGACGCCGACCGGGTGGCGGACTGGGACTGGACGAAGTGGCTGCCGCACGGGGCGGATCCGCGCTCGGGCTCGGCGCGCTTCGTGGCGGTCGGGCACGAGCAGTCCCAGGCCCTGGCCCGCGCCCTGCTCTCGGCCGCGCCGCCGGCGGCCGGGGCCGGTGCCCCGGTCACGCTGGTGGTGGTCGACGGCGCCACGCTGCTGGAGGGGCGCCCGTGTCCGCTGCGCGAGCTGCTGGGCGGTGCCTCGGTGCCGTGCGGCGGCGTCGTGCTGACCCAACGGCTGCCGGCCCTGTGCACCTCCATCCTGTCGGTGGGCGCCGACGGTACCGGGCTGCTGCGGCGGGTCACCACCGGCGAGGAGGTCACCGACATCCTGGTCGACGGCATCGCCGAGCCCGACGCCCGGCGGCTGGCCCGATCGCTGGCCCGGTTCGAGGACCCCGAACTGCGGGTGGACGGCGCCGGGCTGCCCGACCGGGTGAACCTGCTGCCGCTGCTGGAACTGCCGGAGGTCTCCGGGGCCGGGGTCACGCACCGCTGGCGGGACGGCGCCGAGGCCCTGCGGGTACGGGCCGTGCTCGGGGTCACCGAGCGGGAGCTGTTCGAGATCGATCTCGACGACGACGGCCCGCACGGGCTGATCGCGGGCACCACCGGCTCGGGCAAGAGCGAGCTGCTGCGCACCCTGATCGCGAGCATGGCCACGCACACCGACCCGGAGCACCTGACCCTGGCGCTGGTCGACTACAAGGGCGGCGGCGCGCTGGACGAATGCGCCCGGCTGCCGCACGTTGTCGGGCTGGTCACCGACCTGGACGAGCAGCTCGGCGAGCGGGCCCTGCGCTGCCTGGAGGCGGAGGTGCGCCACCGCGAGCACGCGCTGCGCGACGTCGGCCTCGGCCACGTGCGCGAGTACCAGCGGCTGCGCCGCACCCAGCGGCCGGACCTGGAGCCGATGCCCCGCCTGGTCGTGATCATCGACGAGTTCGCCACCCTGGTCAAGGCGCTGCCGGACTTCGTGGACTCGCTGGTCAGCATCGCGCAGCGCGGGCGCAGCCTCGGCATGCACCTCATCATGGCCACGCAGCGGCCGGCCGGCTCGGTCAGCGACGCCATCAAGAACAACGTCAAGCTGCGCATCGCCCTGCGCCTGGAGAGCACCGGCGACTCCACCGACGTCATCGACAACCCGGCCGCCGCCGGGATCGGCAGCCGGCAGTGGGGACGCGGGTACTACCGGCTCAGCGCCCGAGAGGTGCTGCCGGTGCAGACCGCGCTGGCCACCGCGGTGACCCCGCTGGCCGCCGCGACCGCCCCGGTGACGCTGGCGCCGTTCCGGCTGGAGGCGCCGGAGGATGGCGCCGCGACCGGGGCCCCGGACGGGCCGACCGACCTGCAGCGCCTGGTCGACGCCGCGCGGCAGGCCTGTGAGCTGTCCCGCATCGCCCCCCCGCGCCGCCCGTGGCCGGAGCCGCTGCCGCCGGTGGTGGCCCTGGAACGCCTGACCGGGGAAGCGCAGCCGGGCCGGTCTGTGGCGCGGGCGAGCGCCCCCAACGCCTTTCCCGGGGTGGCGCGCGGCCTACAGAGCGACGCGGCCGGCCTCCCCGCGTTCGCGCTGGCCGACGACCCGGACCGGCAGACGCAGTACCCGGTCGGGTGGGACCCCGAGGCCGGCAACGTGCTCATCTACGGCGTGGTGGGGGCCGGCACGTCCACCGCGCTGGCCGCGCTCGCGCTGTCAGTGGCCGGGGCGCACTCCCCCGCGCACCACCACCTGTTCGTCCTCGACCTGGGCGCCGGCGACCTGGCGCCACTGGCCGACCTGGCACACACCGGCGCGTACCTGGGCGCCGCCGAGCGGGAGCGGCAGGTCCGGTTCATCCGGATGATGCGCCGTGAACTCGACGCCCGTAAGGCGGGTGGGCCGCAGGACGCGTGGCTCGTGCTCATCGACAACCTCGGCGCGCTGCTGGCCGACTACGACAAGGACGTGGCCGGGATGACCCTGGTCGAGGACCTGGCCCGCGTCTACGCGGACGGGCCGGCGGTCCGCATCTGGTTCGCGGCTACCGCCGACCGGGGCGGGGCCGTGCCGTCCTCGTGGGCCGCGCTGACCCAGCAGAAGCTGCTGATGCGCCTGGCCGACCAGAACGAGTACGGCGCCTTCGACGTGCCGCGCAGGTCGGTGCCGGGCTTCGTGCCCGGCCGGGCGGTGGTGGCCGCGACCCGGCAGGTGGTGCAGGTCGCCTTCCCCGGCCCGGACCTGAAGGCCGCGGTGAGCGACGTGGTGGCGCGCTGGCCCGGCGAGGCGCGCACGGCCCCGACCGTGGGGCTGCTGCCGCCGGAGATCGGCCTCAGCTCGCTGGCCTGGGGCGCACCGGGCACCGGCGCGATGGGTGCCGGCGCGATGGGTGCGCCCGCGACGGGTGCGGGCGCGACGGGTGCGGGCGCACGCACGGGCGCCGAGCCGTGGGACATCCTCATCGGCATCGGGGATCGGGACCTGGCTCCGGTCGGGCTGAGCCTGTACCCGCACGAACACGCGCTGATCACCGGGCCGCCGCGCTCCGGGCGCAGCACGGCGCTGTGCGCCATCGCGCACGCCGTGCTCGCCGGGTCCGACCCGCCGGCCGTGGTGGCATTCGCGCCGAGACGTTCGCCGGTACGCGACCTGCCGGCTCCGGTGACGGTGGTGACCGAGTACGGGCAGCTCGACGGCGCGCTCGACGCCGTACCGGGCCGGATGCTGGTGCTCGTCGATGACGCCGAGACCGTCGAGGACGACCTCGGCACGCTGGACCGCTGGCTGTCCGCCGCGGGTGCCGGGCGGCACCTGGTGGCGGCGGGACGGGCCGACGGCATCCGCCGCACGTACGGCAACTGGACCCAACGGGTACGGGACGGGCGGTGCGGGGTGCTGCTCGTCCCCGACCACGACCTCGACGGCGACCTGCTGGGCGTGGTGCTGCCCCGGCACGACCGGATGGCGCCGTTGCCGGGACGGGGATACCTGGTCGCCAACGGCAGCGTGGACGGGGTGCAGTTGGCGCACCCGGGCTGAGTACCACGAGGGTTGTACGACCCCGGCGGGGCGTACGGCGAAAGGCGGCCCGGCAACCTCAACCCACCGCCCGACGACCCGGCACCCCACCGCCCCATAGGCTCACCCAGACCCGAGACACTCCAGGCAGGAACCCGATGGCTTCGATCCATTACGACTTCGGCGCGGCCGACGCGCTCAGTCAGAAGCTGAGCCAGCTCGCGCAGAAGCTCGACTGGCTGGTCTGGCTGCGCAACAGCCAACGAGGCAGCATGCTCGGCGACCCGGACAGCGACCACTGGAGCGGCAAGAAGCGCGACCAGTTCGAGAAGGACTTCCACCGCGAACAGTCCAGGCTCACCGCGCTGTCCGCCGAGGCGAAGCGCATGAAGTCCACTGTGGATACGGCGACGGAGAACGCGCACGCCGAGCTGAAGGCCGAGCAGCAGAAGGAAGAACAGGAGCGCAGGGCCCAGCGGATCGGGCCGCCGAACGGCGCGCACTAGTCGGCGCGGCAGCTGCCAGAAGGGAGGACGGCGTGGGCACCGCGTCGGCGATTCCGGAAAACCTCTACACCTACTCCGATCAGTGCACCCGGGGCGAGAAGGAACTCGGTGACTGGGTCCGTGGGGTGCTGACCCCGGCCATCACCGCGTACGAGCGCGGCGGCGGGACCTGCCAGCTCCCGATCGACCGCGAGGTGAGCGCGGCGGTGTCGACCGCATCGAGCACCGATACCGAGGTACGCCGCGTCGGCCGCGCGTTCCAGGAGGCCGGCAGCGCCAGCCCGCTGCCAACCGTCGGCGACAACTCTCCCGACAACCTGCCGGGGCGGCCCGCCGACGGGCTCTACCGGATGTCGGACGGCGCGCTGTCGGGCGCCGTGGCCCACCAGGACTCCCTCGCCGCCGGAGCCGCCCTCGCTTCGAAAATGACGAAGAAGAACAACCCGGACAACGTCGACTGGATCATCGACCAGCTGGACGCCCACGGCGGCGACGGGTACTTCGACGCCGCCTTCTTCAACTCGCTGACCACCGGCCAGATCGCCAAGCTGATGGGCCGCCGGGCCGATTGCGCGGTGGTCGGCGACGACCAGGCGCTGGCCAACGCGCTAGCCACCGGCCTGGTGTCCAAGGCGACCGTGCACCGGGTCGTCACGGCGCTGAGCTGGGCCGCCAAGTCGAGCTACGACCCCGACTACTGGCCCGTGCAGGAGTCGGCGCAGGCCTCGGTCCTGCAGGCCATCGCCGGCAACCGCACCGCCGCGCGCGAGTTCACCGACCTGATGACCGACGGCGACCTGCACACGCTGCTGCGGGTGACCCGTGGCGCGTCCGGCGACGGCAAGGCCTTCGTCCAGGCGTTCAACCTGCTGACCCAGGCGGGCATCACGCATGCCGGCGACTCTGCCGGCGAGCAGGCCTTCATGAACCGGGTCGCCGCCGCCCTGAAGGGTGAGAACCTGTCCGACGTGGGTGGCGCGGAGGGGGCGCTGCTGCAGTTCGTCTCGCTCGGGCTCGCCGGCATGGTCCCCGATCCCGGAGCCGGGAAGACACCCGAGCAGCTGCACAAGTGGATGGAGGACACCAGCGGTGCGGCCGATGCGATGCTCAGCAAGTACCTCGACCTGATCATCAAATCCAACGCCGCCCGCGACAAGTCCGACGAGCTGCACACCACCATCCTCGAGACGATCGGCTTCAGCTTCGTGCCCTGGGGCAAGGTGGCCAACACCGGCTCGGCGGTGGTGGACAACCTGATCAGCAACGGGTTGCAGAGCGGGATCGGGGAGGTGGGCGGCGGGCTGCTCTCGGACGTGGCGAACGCCGGGATCCCGGGCGGCGACATCGAGCCCATGCGGTTCGCCTCGCTGGCCGGCACCGGCCCGGTCCGGATCGCGATGTGGACCCAGCTGGCCAAGCACGGCTACCTGGTGAACCAGTTCGACATCCCGGTGCGTCTGGACTCCGGTGACCGGCAGGAGTTGCTGTCGGACATGTCGAGGCACCCCGACAACTACGCGCTGGCGGGCAGCCCCGACAGCCTGCATGACATCGACAAGATATTCAACTTCACCGACTCGGAGTCGCAGAGCTACCAGACGATCGAGGCCGCCCAAGCGAAGAACTGATCCCACGGCACCGGCCGTGAGACCACACCACGAGTGTGATCCGCGATGGGTACCACTCACCACGGTTTCCACTCACCACGGTTTCCACCCCACAGCGGGTTCCACTCACCACGAAAGGAAATGCCGTGCCCACAGTCAAGGTGACCGACCTCGCGCACCAGGACGCGCAGAAGATGCTCAACATCATCAACAACCAGCTGCCGACGCTGTTCCGCCAGCTCAACAGCACCGGCCAGCAGATGAGCGACCCGAACAACTGGGACGGTCCGCTGGCCCAGAAGTTCCGCGGCGAGGTGTGGCCGCAGGCAAAGGCCGACCTGGACAAGATGCAGCAGTCGCTGGTCCAGCTGCAGCAGTCGGTGCAGAAGATCCTCAACAACATCTCGCAGGCCGGCGGTGCGTGAGCCGCGAGTACACGCCGGTACGGTGCCGATGCCCTCGGCCGCCGTCTGCGGGTCGGCGCGGATGAGTTGACGCGAAGCGGTGCGGCAGCCGGTGACGGCCCGCACCCCTTTCGCGTTACCGGGCTTGGGTTACCGTACCCGGGGTTGCGTTACCGGGTTCGCGTTACCGGTCTGGGCTCGCAATGCGGGTCGCGAGGGAGGCACAGGTGGTACGGGTACTCGTCGTCGACGATCAGGTTCTGATCCGCGCGGGTCTGGCCGCCCTCATCCGCGCGGCGCCCGGCCTCGACGTCGTCGGTGAGGCGGCCGATGGCGACGAGGCGGTGGCGCTGGCCGCCGAGACCCGGCCGGACGTGATTCTCATGGACATCCGGATGCCGGAGGCGACCGGGATCGAGGCGACCCGCCGGATTCTCGAACAGCGGCGTGACGACCCACCGCGGGTGCTGATGCTGACCACCTTCGACGTCGACGAGTACGTGTACGAGGCCCTGCGCGCCGGAGCGTCCGGCTTCCTGCTCAAGGACACCCCACCGGAGCGGCTGCTGGCCGCGATCGGGATGGTCGGCGGCGGCGACATGCTCTTCGCGCCGTCGGTGACCCGTCGGCTCGTCGAGGCGTACACGCACCGGCCGCACACCGGCGCGGTGGACCACCCCGACCTGGAGGTGCTCACCGCCCGCGAGCGGGAGGTGCTGCGCCTGATCGGCTCCGGGCTGTCCAACGGCGAGATCGCCGCGCGGCTCGTGGTCAGCGAGGCGACCGTCAAGACCCACGTCAACCGCACGATGACCAAGCTGAACCTGAGCAGCCGGGCCCAGGCGGTGGTGCTCGCCTACGAGGTCGGGCTCGTCGGCCGGGGCGCCGCGGCGGCCACCTGACCGGCTTCGGCGAGACAACCGGCCACGCCAGACAGCCCGCTGCGGCCAGACAGCCGCCCGTGGCCACCTAGCCGGCCACGCGATCGGCGACGCCACCCGTTCCGCGACCGGCTCAGCCGCTACTTCCAGCCGGTGCAGTAGGACTTGCCCAGCCGCTGCGAACACAGGTCCCACTGCACGTCCTTGACGGGGCCGCCGATCGAGAACGAGAACGTCTTGCCCTGCCCGTTGCCCACGGCGACGTACGGGTCGGGCTGCGCGTACTGCACCTTCCACGTGCCGTTGATGTCCAGCCGGTAGGCGATGCGCAGCGACGCCGTCGACTCCCACTGCTGGGTGTCCTGGATCTGGCCGTACGCGACGGCCGTCGTTCCGTTCCAGGCCACGGAGCCCCGGGCCCAGGCGTAGTTGGTTTTGATGTCCAGAGTGGACCCTCCGGTGGGCGGCGGCGCGACCGTCGTCGCCGGTGGTGGCTTCGGCGCCTGTACCGGCGGTTTGGCGGGCGGGTTCGCCGGAGGCTTCGCGCGCCGCGTCGGGGTGGAGGCGGGCCGGGTCGGCCGCGCCGACGTGACGTCCGGCGCCGAGCCGCTCGCGCCGGGCGTCGTGAGGGGCGTCGCGGAGGTTGCCGCCGGGGGCGTCGAGGCTGTCGTGTCGGCCCGGGCGGCGATCGCCGGATCGGGCGATGGCTTGTCGTGCCCGGAACGGGTCAGCGCGAACGCGGCCCCGCCCCCGACGACGACCACGAGCGCGGCGGCGCCCAGGATCAGCCACGTCCGCCGGCCGCGGGCCCCGGGCGCCGTGGGGTGGTCGGCCGACACCTGCCGGGTCGGCCGCAGCCTGGTCGCCTCCCCCGCCATGCCGCCACCGGCTCCCCCGGCGTCCGCCATGCCGATGCCGGCCATGCCAATGCCGGCCGCGCCGGTACCCGCTCCGCCAATGCCGGGAGGCGCCGCGTTCAGGGACGGTGCCGCGTTCAGGGACGGTGCCGCGTTCACGGACGGTGCCGCGTTCACGGGCGGCGTCGCCCTGGACGACGTCGTCCCTGCCAGGGCCGCCCCTGACAGGGACGTCCCCGACGAGGTCGTTCGTGACGAGGTCGTCCCGGACGGTGCCGCGTTCACGAGCAGGACCGCGGCCCGCGGCGGGCAGAACGGCGCGAGGCCGATGGCTACCGCGTCGGCGTCCACCGGCCGCTGCTGCGGATCCTTGGCCAGCATTCCGGTGACCAGTGCGAGCAGGCCGTCCGGAATGGACGCGTCGCGGATCGGCGGGGCGGGCTCGGTGGCGATCCTGGCGGCGTACGCCGAGTCGTCCTCACCGGGCCGGCGCGGGAACGGTGGTGCGCCGGCCAGCGCGGCGTACAGCGTGGCACCCAACCCGTAGAGGTCCGAGCGAGCGCTCGCGCCGCCGTTCCAGATCTCGGGTGCCGCGTACGCCCAGGTGGCGTGCTCCTGCGCCTGGCCGGCGTCCTCGCGCGGAAGGGACAGCCCGAAGTCGGCGAGCACCGGCTGGCCGGACTGGCGGAACAGCACGTTGCGCGGGGTGATGTCGCGGTGCAACAGCCCCGCCCGGTGTACGCCGGCCAGCGCGAGCGCCAGCCGGTACCCGAGTGCGGCGACCTCGGCCGGCGGGAGCGCGCCGGCGGCGACGCGCTCGTCCAGCGAGCCCCGGCACAGCTCCATCACCAGGTACGGGTGGCCGCTTCCCGGGACCACTCCGGAGCTGTGAATGCTCACGATGTCGATGTCGGACGGCAGCCGTCCGAGCGCGGCACACTCCGCGTCGAACTGGTCTCGGACCCCCGGATCCAACACGGTGGCGTGGAAGACCTTGACCGCCACCTCCCGCCCGAGCCGGGCCTGCGTGCCCCGGTAGACCGTGGCGAAACCACCACTGCCGATGGGACGCAACCCGGAGACTTCGGGTATCTGGGGAGGCTGCCGGTTCACCTGTGGCGCGAGCGTGTCCTTGCTGGGCGGCCCGAATGTCACGGGCAGCAGTGTACCGGCAACCCCAATGCCCGCCCCGCCGACACAATCCGGTGGTCAGGCACTGCCGGCCGCCGCGGCGAGGAGCCGGGCGAGTTCGTCTGGCCTGCTGAACATCGGCCAGTGCCCGGACTCGATATCGACGAATTCGACGTGCTTGGCCCGGGCGAGCTCGGGTACGTCTCCGGCCTCGATCCACGCCCGCGCCTGCCCGGGGGTGAACTCGGGACACACCAGCGCGACCGGGACGTCGAACCGTCGCTCGTCCGCCAGCCGCACCACGCCTGTGGCCACCTGGCCGGGAACGGGAATCGCCGCGGCCGCGATGGCGTGCCTGGCCTGCTCGTCGAGGTCGGCGGAGTCCGGCCCCTCGAACGCTCCCCAGCCCGGAAAGGGCATGGCGCCGTCGGTGAGCTCGAAGAAGTCGGCGTAGGCCTTTCCGTCGGCGACCGGGAAGCCGCCGATGAGCACGACCTTGGCGACCCGCTCCGGTCGCGCGTCGGCGGCCAACCAGGCCAGGGTGGAGGCGGCGGAGTGCCCCACCACCATGGGCCGGCCGGACGCCGAGTCGACGGCGGCGAGTACGGCCGCCACCTGGTCGTCCAGCGTGGCGTCGGTGGCCGCGTCACCCTGACCCGGAAGGGTGAGCGGCACCGGGCGGTGGCCGAGCGGTTCGAGGGCGCGGCCGACGGCGTCCCAGGCGGATCCCTCGAGCCACAGGCCGGCGATGAGCAGGATGTCCATGGTTGCGCTGAATCCCCTCGCTGCGATGCGGTCGGTCACGGTCCGCACCGGTGCGCTTCCGTGCCCCGTCGCGGCTCACGCTACGGCCAGTTCCGGACGGTTCGCTTCCGGGTTGTCTCGGCGCCGCCTAATCTGCTCGGGTGCCGACCGACCTCAGCCCCACCGCCCGGGCGCTGCGCGCCCTCGAGATCCTGCAGAACCGACCCGGCACCACGGCCGATCAGCTCGCCGAACGGCTGGGCGTCACTGAGCGGGCGGCACGCCGGTACGTCGGGATCCTGCGGGAGGCCGGCATCCCCGTCGAGTCGGCCCGGGGCCCCCACGGCGGGTACCGGCTGCGACGCTCGACGCGGCTGCCGCCGGTCGTGTTCACGCAGGCCGAGGCGCTCGGTCTGGTGATGGCGGTGCTCGAGGTGATGCCGGTGCTGGACGGCCAGCCGGCGGCCGGCGGTGCCGAGGACCCCGTCGGGTCCGCCCTGAGCAAGGTCATCCAGGCCCTGCCCGAGGGTGTCGGCAGGCAGGCCGCCGCGCTGCGGGAACACGCGTCCGCCGCGCCCGACCTGGGCTCGGCCCGGCCGGATCCGGTCACCACCGGCGCGCTCGTCGCGGCCGTCGCGGCCCGACGCCGCGTGCTGCTCACCTACCGGAGCGAGACCGGCAGCGAGTGGGAGACCGAGGTCGACCCCTGGGCGGTCGTCGTCCGCCACGGTCGCTGGTACCTGCTGTGCCACTCCCATCACGCGGACGCGACCCGCACCTACCGGGTCGACCGCATCCGCACGGCTCGGCAGACCACCCGCGAGTTCGAGCCGCCCGACGGCCTCGACCCGGTGGCGGCGCTGGAGGAGAACCTGGGGGTCGGGTGGGAGTTCGCCACGCACGTGGTGTTCGAGGCCCCGCTGGCCAAGGTGGCGCCGTGGATCCGGCCGCCCATGGGACGGCTCGAACCGGCGCCCGACGGCTGCGTGATTCTCGGCAGCACGAGCAACCCGGCGATGTACGCGCGGGAGTGGTTGGCGGGCGTTCCGTTCGCGTTCCGCGTCGTCGGCGGCCCGGAGTTGCGTGCCGCGGTCACGTCGCTCGCGAACCGTTGCGCCGCCGCCCTGGCGGACCGGCCGGTGCCACGGACGCCTGGTCCCACGGATGCCTCCTAGCGCTTCGTGTCATTCGAATACGGGATCAGTGCCTCGCGCGCACGCGGCTGGTGCTTCCTACGCCAGGTGACCGCGTTGCCGGCCACGATTCCGGTCAGCGCCGCCGTGGCGGACAGCGCGGACGCCAACGGCGGGGCGGCCAGCAGCGCCGGCGACGCCGCAGCCAGGGCGGCCAGCCCGATCACGCGGGTCCAGGACACCCGCGCGAAGACCGTGTAGTCGAGCAGCGCCCGACCGGCCAGAAACAGCGCCGGACCGGCGAGGATGACCGCCACCCAGGCCGGCCGCGCGTGCCCCAGCGGGTGAGCGATGCCGACGTCGTCGCCCGCGGCGATTATCACCACACCGGCGGCCATCACGAGGTGGGAGAAGGCCGCCGCCTGGCCGGGCTGCGCCGGCTCGGGTGACTGTTTGATGGCCGATTCGAGGAGTTCACCCGCGCGGTAGATGTAGATCCGCGCCACCAGCACGGTGACGGCGAACGCGTTCAGGAACGCGACCGTGCGGGCGGCGTCGAAGCCGCGGTGGCTCAGCTCCAGCCCACTGGTCAGGATGGTCTCGCCGAGCGCGATGACGAGGAACTGGCGGTACCGCTCGGAGACGTGCTCGCCGGCCAGCCGGAACTCCGCGAGGGGCGTGCGGCCCAGCCCCGGGGTGGGCCAGCGCAGCCGGAGCGCGGCGTAGGCCGCCGCCGACCCGAAGGCCCACAGCAACTCCCCCGCCGTGCCGGAGTAGAAGATGCCGGCGAGCCAGGGCAACGTGGTCGCGGAGTTCCAGAGCAGCGCCCGCCCGGCGGGGCGCCGCAGCGTGAAGTGGCGCGTCACGAGGCCGAGGTAGCCGGTGGTACCGATCTGCGTCGCGGTGTACACCCCGGCGAAGACGGCGCGGGTCGAGCCGTACGCGTGGGGCACGGCGACCGCCATCACCAGGACCCCGGTCATCGCCAGCAGGATCAGGCCCTGGATCGCCACCCGGTCCGGATCGAACATGTCCGCGGCCCACGATGTCAACGTCCACACCCACCACAGCGGCAACAGCAGCACCAGGGTCCGCCCGGCGCCGGCCCAGTCGAGGTGCGCGTCCAGGTACGCGGAGAGCTGGGCGAAGGCGAAGATGTACGCCAGGTCGAAGAACAGTTCCAGGAAGTTGGCGCGCAGGGGCTGCTCCCGGCTGCGCAGCGGGGCGAATTCGGGCCCGCCCCGGCCGGTCCCCTCCCCCGTCCCGCCCGGCGGCATGCCCATCGGCAGGCGGTACCCCGTTCGGGCACCGGCATGCCCTGCCGCGCGGTTGAGGCGGGCGCGGCGGGTGTGGGCCGGTTGGTTGCGGGTAGGCGGGCCCAGAGCGGATTCGGCAGAGCGGAGCGATTATGAGACTGTCCCATTTCCCCCTGCGCGTCGCGATCGGCGCCTTCTTCCTGAATTCCGGGCTGTCCAAGTGGAACCTCGAGGGGCAGGCCGCCGAGGGCATGCACGGCATGGCCGCCGCGGCGGTACCCCCGTTGGGTCGCGTGCGGCCCGCGACGTTCGCCCGGGTGCTCGCCATGACCGAGATCGCCCTCGGCGGCGCGCTGATCGTGCCGCTGGTCCCGTCCGCGCTGGTGGGCACCGGACTGTGCGGGTTCGGCGGCGGGCTGATGCGGCTGTACTGGTCGACGCCGGGCACCCACCAGCCGGGCAATCCCCGGCCGACGCAGCAGGGTATCCCGCTGGCCAAGGATTCCTGGCTGGTCGGCGCCGGGTTGACCCTGCTGCTGGACGACCTGATGGGCAGCCGGCGCGCACGCCGCGACCAGAGCACCCGGCGCGCCGGTGACTATCATGGCCACCGGCGGGCCGTCCGCAACGGCCACCACAAGTCACGGTCCCTGCGGCCGTCGCATCACGAGGGATGCCGATGCGCGTCAACCGGATGAGCACCTCGAGGACCAACCAGTCCGGCTCGGCGCGTCTGGCGCCGCGCCACGACCCGGACCAGTTGGCCAACCAGGGCGGCTCGGCGCGTCTGGCGCCGCGCCACGACCCGGACCAGTCGCGGGCGGCCGGAGGCCGGCGCGCGTGACCACCCTGATCCTGCTGCGCCACGGCCAGAGCGAGTGGAACTCGAAGAACCTGTTCGCCGGCTGGGTGGACGTCGACCTGACCGACGCCGGGGTGCGGCAGAGCCTGCGCGCCGGCGAACTGCTCCGCGAGCAGGGGCCGCCCCCGGACGTGGTGCACACCTCCGTGCTGCGCCGCTCGGTGCGTACGGCCGCCATCGCGCTGCACGAGGCGGACCGGTCGTGGATTCCGGTGCGGCGCTCCTGGCGGCTCAACGAGCGACACTACGGCGCGCTGCAGGGCCGGGAGCGCACGGCGGTACGGGAGCGCTACGGCCACGAGCAGTTCATGCTGTGGCGCCGATCATACGAGGTGGCCCCGCCGCCGCTGGCCGACGACGACGAGTTCAGCCAGGCGTCCGACCCGCGCTACGCGGACCTGCTGGGTGAGCTGCCGCGTACCGAGTCGTTGCGGGACGTGACCGCGCGGTTGCTGCCGTACTGGCACGACGCGATAGTCCCCGACCTGCGTGCCGGGCGCACCGTCCTGGTCTGCGCGCACGGTAACTCGCTGCGCGCGCTCATCAAGCACATGGACCGGCTGTCCGACGACGACTTCGTCGGGCTCAACGTACCCACCGGCGTGCCGTTGCGCTACACCCTGGACGAGGCCACGCTGCGACCGACCGGACCGGCGCGGTACGCCGACCCGCGGGCGGCGGCCGAGGGCATCGCCGCCGTGGCGGCGCAGGGGCTCGACGCCGCCGCCGTGGCGGCGCAGGGGCTCGACCCCGCCGCCGTGGCGGCGCAGGGGCTCGACACCGGCGACGCCGGCCACTGACCGCCGCCGCCCCGGCGCCGAATTCGCCAGCGGTGGCTTCGCGTCACCCTCACCGACGGTTCGCCGACGTTACGGCGGCGGCGAATCATTCCCACTCCCGCCGACAATTCGGCTTTTTCCGTTGACTCGGGCTGCTGCCTCGGCACGCTGATTTTCCGATTCGCCCGGCGCGACGCGCCCGACGCCCCATTCACCTCGAAGCCACCAGGTGGGTGGGCGTTAGGCTTCGGTTCGGAGTCGAAAAGAACGGCGTGCGCAGCGTGCCGATCAACGGCCGCCACAAGCGACACATGTCTCGGTAACGCACGCGTTTCCGCGGGGAAGGCACGACAATGTCCGGTTCCGCCACACGGTCCTGGGAGGGCATAACCATCCCGGCGCCTGGCAACTATCTTCTCGATCAGGCGCACAAGCGGATCGGATTTCTGGCCCGACACATGATGGTCAGTCCGGTACGCGGCGAGTTCACCGAGGCGACCGCCCGGATTGTCGTCGCCGAGGATCCGTTGCAGTCCTCGGTCAGCGCCACCATCTGGGCGGCCAGCGTCCGCACCGGCCACGCCGAGCGGGACACGCACCTGGTCAGCCCGGACTTTCTCGATGTCGGTCAGTATCCGACGCTGGATTACCGCAGCACCGGCATCAAATGGCAGGGCAACAACGACCCGATTTTCTACTGGGCCTACCTGCGCAAGCGCGGAGCCACCCCGGGTGAACACGTGCCGCCGCAGCCCAGCCAGACGACTGGACGGTTCGTGCTCGACGGCGAACTGACTATCAAGGGAATCACCCGTCCGGCCCAGCTACAGGTGGAGTTCGGTGGGGCGCGGACCGACCCGTACGGCAACAATATCTTCGGGTTCACCGCCACTACCGAAATCAACCGGGAAGACTACGGACTGATCTGGAACGTGGCGCTGGAAAGCGGCGGCGTTCTGGTCGGCCGGACCGTACGCATCGAAATCGCGGGCGAGGCGATTCACCAGTCCTGAGGCGGACTCATCACATTCCGGCACCCGTGTTGTTGATCACCGGGGCGGTGCGTTGCTCCGCCCCGGTGCCACCGATAGCCTGTCGACGCCGTGGTGTTCGGGAATCCGGTGTGAAACCGGAGCGGCCCTCGCCACTGTGAACAGGATGCACCGGCCCGGCCGCGGCGACGCGGCAGCCACTGGACGCGAGTCTGGGAAGGCGGGCCGGCGAGTCGCATGCGACACCTGTCAGCCAGGAGACCGGCCACGGCAACGCAAGAGCCCTACTCCACGAGGTGCTGGAAGAGGTTGCCATGGGGCTGCCCGCTGAACCGTCTCTCCGTCCGTCCAAGCGCGTGCGCGACTGGCGCGAGATAGTCATCCTGCTCGCGGTCATCGCCGTCATGAACCTCGTGGCGTGGACCGTGCTGGCCACGCTGGTCACCCCGAAGCACCTGCAGATCGGCACGAAGGTGTTCGGTCTGGGCATCGGCGTGACCGCCTACACGCTGGGCATGCGGCACGCCTTCGACGCCGACCACATCGCCGCCATCGACAACACCACCCGCAAGCTGATGGCCGACGGCAGGCGGACGGTGTCCGTCGGATTCTGGTTCGCCCTCGGGCACTCCACCGTGGTGGTGCTGCTCGCCACCGGCATCGCGGCGGGCGCCCGGTTCGTGGCCGGCCTCACCAATGACAACTCCGCCGCCCGGGCCGACCTCGGCGTGGTCAGCACCAGCGCGTCCGGGCTGTTCCTCTACCTGATCGGCATCCTCAACCTGATCGCGCTGGTCGGCATCGCCCGGGTGTACCGCCGCGCCCGCGCCGGTGACTACGACGCCACCGCGCTGGACGGCGCGCTCGACGCGCGCGGGCTGGTCGCCCGGCTGCTGCGCCCGCTGATGCGGTCGGTGCGCCACCCGGCCCAGATGTACCCGATAGGTCTGCTGTTCGGTGTGGGATTCGACACGGCCACCGAGGTGACCCTCCTGGTACTGGCCGGCAGCGGCGCCGCGGCCGGGCTGCCCTGGTACGCGATCCTGGTGCTGCCGCTGCTGTTCACGGCCGGCATGAGCCTGTTCGACACGCTCGACGGTGCCTTCATGAACGTCGCCTACCGCTGGGCCTTCGCCAATCCGGTTCGCAAAATCTATTACAACCTCACCATCACCGGGCTGTCCGTCGCGGTGGCCCTGCTCATCGGCACCATCGAACTGGTCGGAGTGCTGCACGACCAGCTGCGCTGGCGCGACCCGGCCACCAACTGGATAGCCGGGCTGGACCTCAACAACGTCGGCTTCATCATCGTGGGCCTGTTCGTACTCGTGTGGGCGGTGGCCATCGGATACTGGAAGGTGGGCCGCGTGGAGCACCGCTGGCGGGCACCGGCCGGCGAGCCCGAGCCCTCGGGCCCGAATCCACTGGCCTGACGGCGAGCCAGCGGTGCGCCGGACCCCGCATGGGGGCCGGGCGCACCGCTGGCTGTGCCGCACCCGTTGGCTGTGGCGTGCCGCTGGCTGTGGCGTGCCGGTGTTAGCCGACGATGGCCTTCACCGGTACCCGGGTGAACGTGATGTTCGCGTTCGCGTTGGTCTCACCGGTCTCGTACAGGTCCCCGACCGTGTTGTTGTCCAACTGGACCAGGTCGGAGTAGGCGGCGGGCAGGCCGGTCAGGTCGTACGGGGCCGACCAGGTGACCCCGGCGTTGGTGCTCGACCGGATGCCCATCACGGCGCGGAAGGTCGGGTCGGCCGGGCCGGAGTAGAGCAGCACCGAGTTCGGGCCGGTCACCTGCAGCACGCTGCCCTCGACCACCGGGGTGGTGATGGTGTCCTGCGGGTGAAGCGGGCTGACCAGAGTCGCCCCGCCGTCGGTCGAGTAGCCGTCGACCCGGTTGCCCGCACCGGTACCGTTCTGGTCCCGGCTGTTGATGTACACCCGCCCGTCCGTCAACTGCGTCAGGGTGCTCTCGTTCGGGTTGCTGAACCCCTCCGTGGTGTCATCGGTGTACCCGATGTGCCACGTGGCGCCGTGGTCGTCGCTGTAGAAGTCGTTGCCGCCGTAGTACTGGCTCTCCGCACCGGTGTCGGTGGAGCCGGCCGCCGGGGCGACCGAGTTGTTGGCCGGCACCACGAGCCGCCCCTTGTGCGGGCCCTGGGTCAGCACGGTGGCGTGCCCGGGACCGGTGGCGTACCAGCGCCAGTTCGGCAGCTTCACCTCGCTGGTGATCTCCCGGCGGGCCGACCAGGTGACCCCGTCGTCCTTGCTGGTCTGCACGAACACCCGCCGGGTCTGATCGGCGGTCACCTGACCGGCGAGGATCTGCGCCTCGGTGACGGAGGCCGCGTTATAGCAGGTGAGCAGCACGATGTTGCCGGTGGCCGGGTCCACCACCGGAGCGGGGTTGTCGGCGGTGTCGTCGCCCGCCTCGGCGGCCACGGACAACGGACCCCAGGTGCAGCCGCCGTCGCTGGAGCGCTTCTCGACGACGTCGATGTTGCCGGAGTCGGCGGACGAACCGACCCGGCCCTCCGCGAACGCGACCAGGGTGCCCTTCTTGGTGGCCACCACGGCGGGGATGCGGAAGCTCGAGTAGCCCTCGGTACCGGCGACGAAGGGCACCGACGAGGTGCACTTGGCGGCCTTCGCCGGCGCGGCCGTCGCCGGACCGTCGGGCGCGGCGAGCAGGTAACCGCCCGCCAGGACCGCGGCGGCGGCGATGGCGCCACCCACGATCCGCGGCCTTGTCGCGGTGAATCGCATGGAAGTCTCCTTCAAATCGGTTGGACGCGTACGGGACTGGGCCGAGCGAACAGGCCCCAGGTGATTCAAGAAACGCCCGCCCAGCGATAGGCAACGGGCGACGGGCACCGGGCGACGGGTCACGCCGCCCGGCACACCACGAGCGGGTCAGCGTGTGCCGACGATGGCCTTCACCGGTACCCGGGTGAACGTGATGTTCGCGTTGGCGCTGGTCTCACCGGTCTCGTACAGGTCCCCGACCGTGTTGTTGTCCAACTGGACCAGGTCGGAGTACGCGGCCGGCAGGCCGGTCAGGTCGTACGGGGCCGACCAGGTCACCCCGGCGTTGGTGCTCGACCGGATCCCCATCACCGCACGCAGGGTCGGGTCGGCCGGACCCGAGTAGAGCAGCACCGAGTTCGGGCCGGTCACCTGCAGCACGCTGCCCTCGACCACCGGGGTGGTGATGGTGTCCTGCGGGTGCAGCGGGCTGACCAGAGTCGCGCCGCCGTCGGTCGAGTAGCCGTCCAGCCGGTTGCCCGCACCGGTACCGTTCTGGTCCCGGCTGTTGACGTACACCCGCCCGTCCGTCAACTGCGTCAGGGTGCTCTCGTTCGGGTTGCTGAACCCCTCCGTGGTGACGTCGGTGTACCCGATGTGCCACGTCACGCCGTGGTCGTCGCTGTACAGGTCGTTGCCGCCGAAGTATTTGTCCTCAGCGCCGGTGTCGGTCGAACCCGCCGGCTGGGCAACCGAGTTGTTGGCCGGCACGACCAACCGTCCCTTGTGCGGGCCCTGGGTCAGCACGGTGGCGTGCCCCGGGCCGGTGGCGTACCAGCGCCAGTTCGGCAGCTTCACCTCGGAGGTGATTTCCCGGCGGGCGGAGAAGGTCACGCCGTCGTCCGTGCTGGTCTGCACGAACACCCGCCGGGACTGGTCCGCGGTCACCTGACCGGCCTGGATCTGCGCGGCCGTCACGTTCCCCGCGTTGTAGCAGGTGACCAGCACGATGTTGCCGGTCGCCGGGTCCACCACCGGAGCGGGGTTACCGGCGGTGTCCGGGCCCGCATCCGCCACCACGGACAGCGGACCCCACGTGCAACCGCCGTCGGTGGACCGCTTCGAGACCACGTCGATGTTGCCGGAGTCGGCGGACGAACCGATCCGGCCCTCCGCGAACGCGACCAGGGTGCCCTTCTTGGTGCTCACCACGGCCGGAATCCGGAAGCTGAAGTAGCCCGCCGTACCCGAGACGAACGGCACCGACGAGGTGCACTTGGCGGCCTTCGCCGGCGCGGCCGTCGCCGGGCCATCGGGCGCGGCGAGCAGGCAGCCTCCCGCCAGGACCGCCGCGGCGGCGATGGCGCCACCCACGATCCGCGGTCTCGCCGAGGTCAATCGCATGAAGTCTCCTTCGGATCCATCGGACGCGCACGGAAGCGAGGCCGGACGATGGCCCCTCTGATCCAAGAAACCGGACATCCCACGTGGGACGTCCGATGTACGGTAGCCACCCCGCCGCCCCCTGGCAAGAGGTGATCACGCGGCTCGGCCCACGGACGCGCATTGGGTCCCGCCGCCGGAGCAACCTGGCGGCGCACGACCATCCCGACAGTCACGGTCATGCCGAGGACGAGAGGGCCGAAGACAAACAGGCCGAGGACGAAGAAGGCCGAGGCGAAGAGGGCCGAGGCGAAGAGGAAGGCAACGTATCCGAGGCGGCGCGATCCCGCGTGCTCCGAACGCCTCGGGGCCCGGGTCGACGAAGACCCCGTCCCCCGGCCTTGGCAATCTCTTGCTTCAGAAAAGTCAGACGGGATGCCCCGTTTGTGGTGAGCCGTTACCGGTGCCCCGTTGACGGTGCCCGTTGATGGTGGCCCATTGATGGTGCCCCGGAGACGCGGACGGGTACGGTCCCGTAGACCGTACCCGTCTCGTACGCCGCCAGTCGGCGCTCTCACGCCGTCAGGCGGCGGTGCCGCGCTATGCCGCCGTCAGGCGGCGGTGCCGTGCTATGCCGCCGTCAGGCGGCGGTGCCGTGCTATGCCGCCGTCAGGCGGCGGTGCCGTGCTATGCCGCCGTCAGGCGGCGGTGCGCACCGCCTCGCGCCGGCTGCGCACGGCGGCGGCCAACTCGCCCAGCAGCCGCTCGGTCTCCGGCCAGCCGATGCACGCGTCGGTCACGCTCTGCCCGTAGGTGAGCGTCTCCCGGGGACCCGGCTGCTGCCGGCCCTCCGCCAGGAAGCTCTCCATCATCAGCCCGGCGATCCCCGACTCGCCGCGCGCGACCTGCTCCGCGATCTCGCGCACCACCGCCGCCTGGCGGATGTGGTCCTTGCCGCTGTTGTCGTGGCTGGCGTCGATGACCAGGCGCCGCGGCATCTCCGCCTTGTCCAGCAGGCCGAGCGCGTCGCGCACGTCCTCGCTGCGGTAGTTCGGGCCGCCACGGCCGCCACGCAGCACGATGTGGCAGTCCGGGTTGCCGGCGGTCGACACGATCGAGCCCCGACCCTCGTCGTCGATGCCGAAGAACACGTGGCTGCCCGCCGCTGTGTAGCACCCGTCGATGGCGGGCTGCACGTCCCCGTCCGTGGCGTTCTTGAAGCCCACCGGCATGGACAGGCCCGAGGCCAGCTGCCGGTGCACCTGGCTCTCCGGCGTACGCGCGCCGATGGCACCCCAGGTCACCGTGTCCGCGATGTACTGCGGGCTGGTCGGCTCCAGGAACTCGCACGCCACCGGCAGCCCGGTGGCGAGCACGTCCAGCAGCACGGTACGGGCCATCCGCAGCCCGCGCTGCACGTCGTGGGTGCCGTCCATGTCCGGGTCGTTGATGAGCCCCTTCCAACCCAGCTTGGTACGCGGCTTCTCGAAGTACACCCGCATGACCACGCACAGGTCGTCGCGCAGCGGCGCGATCGCCTCGGACAGCCGCTGCGCGTACTCGTGCGCGGCGACCGGGTCATGCACCGAACACGGCCCGACAACCAGCAGCAGCCGGTCGTCCTCGCCGCTGAGCACACCGCGCACGGCCTGCCGGCTCTCCCGGACCAGCCGGGCACTCTCGACGTCCAGCGGCAGGGCGGCACGCAGCTCGCCGGGTGGGATCAGTGGTTGAAAGCCGGTGATGCGCAGGTCATTCGTTGACGCCGGATCGGGGGACTCGGCTGGGCTCATGATCTTCCCGTCTCTCTCGGGCGGACGCCCCTGCCCGCGCATCTTCGCGCTACCCGGAGTCGGCCCGCCGCATGACGAAGGGCAGAGACTCGAGCGTCTCTGCCCAGCTGGCTCCGGGTGGTTGGTCGGTCAGTGCGCCTGACTACCGGCTCCGCCCGGAGCCCAGGTAAAGCGCCAATAGCAACGAACCAACACGGACATGCCCGCACGCTAACACGGCCGAGCGATGGCCGACAATGTGGCGCCGCTCGCAGCACTACCACCGGCCGACAGCACCACCACCGGCCGACAGCACGACCATCAAACACGACCACCGGTCGGCGACGCGTCCCACCGCCAGGCAGAAACGCGAGCCGGTCGCGGAACAGCCTCTCGCGTTCGCTGAATATTCTCCGAACCGCAATCCGGTCACCGACAACGTCTCGCGGTGGGTCAGGTCTATCGTCGACCGAACCGCGCAAGCGACGGCAAGGCGACCCCCAGCGCCCATCCAGGTTGTACCGTTGCCCCCATGAGTCACGGCACTACCAGGCGTTCGTTCTTTCTTCTCGGTGGCGCCGCGCTTGCCTCGACCCTGGGGGCCTGCGCCGGCAGGACCGGCGGCAGCTCCGCGAGCAGTGTGTGGATGCCCCCGCCGGCCAGTTCGTCAGCACGTCCGGGGTCCCCCAGCCCGTCCTCGTCTCCGACTCCCAGCGGGGCACCGGTGCACGTGTCGCTGCTCAACAGCGACGGCGATGTGCGCGGGGTCGGCATGCCGCTCATCGCGTTCTTCAACGTCAAGCCCACCGACGTGAAGAAATTTAATGAGGTGACCAAGGTCACCGTCAACGGCGCGCCCGCCCAGGGCAACTGGTACTTCGAGGAGACCGCCCACGCGGGCGCCGCACTGGAGGCGCACTGGCGGCCGCAGACCTACTGGCCGGCTCATGCGCAGATCCACATGGACCTGCCGGTCAAGGGGCTGTCCGCCGGCGAGGGGCTGGTGTTCGACGACAGCCTGACACTCGACATGTCGACCGGCGTCGCCTATGTCGGAAACATCGACGCCAACGCCCTGACCATGACGGTCACGGCCGATGGCGCGCAATTCGGTACGTTCCCCGTCAGCCTGGGCGCAGCCAACACACCGACCTCCAGTGGCATCAAGGTCATCATGGAGAAGGGGCTCGACATCCCGATGAGCGGACCGGGATATTACGACCCGCATGTCCAGTACACCCAGCGGCTGACCTACGGCGGCGAGTACCTGCACTCGGCCCCGTGGAATGTGGGAAACATCGGCCACCGCAGCACCTCCAACGGCTGCACCAACCTGCTGCCCGACGACGCCAAGAAGCTCTACAACACCTTTCAGATCGGCGACGTCTTCAACTACCCGAACGCGAACGGACCGGCCATGACGATGGGCGCCGGCTACGGCGACTGGAACGTTCCGTGGACGCAGTGGCAGACCGGCGGCGCGCTGCCCATCGCCTGATTCAGGCCGCTCGACTCGTCGCCCCTGGGCGGCACGGCCGTCACCGGGCCGAGGCCGTTACCCCGCCAACAACAGCCGCGCGCCAACAACAGCCGCCCGCCAACAACAGCCGCCCGCCAACAACAGCCGCCCGCCAACAACAGCCGCCCGCCAACGACAGTCGCCGGCCAACGACAGTCGCGCGGTGCGAGGCCGTTACGCGGCGAGCGTCGCGTAACGGCCGTTGTCGTTGACGAGGCTGGTGTGCGTGCCGGTCTCGACCACGCGGCCGTGGTCGAGCACCGCGATCTGGTCGGCGTTGCGGACCGTGGACAGGCGGTGCGCGATGGTGATCGTGGTGCGCCCCTCGGCGAGCGCGTCGAAGGCCTCCTGCACGGCGCGTTCGGTCTTGGTGTCCAGCGCGCTCGTGGCCTCGTCCAGCACCAGGACGCGCGGGTTGCGCAGGAGGGTGCGGGCGATGGCGATGCGCTGCTTCTCCCCACCCGAGAACCGGTGGCCCCGAGAACCGACGACCGTGTCGTACCCGTCGGGAAGCCCGACGATCAGGTCATGGATCTGCGCCGCCCGGGCCGCGTCCTCGATCTCGGCGTCGGTCGCGGCCGGCCGCACGTACCGCAGGTTCTCCCGGACGGTCGTGTGCAGCAGGTACGTCTCCTGGCTGACCACGCCGACGATCGCGGCGAGGTCGGTCAGGCGCAGGTCACGCACGTCGATGCCGTCGATGGTCACCCGGCCGGCGTCCGGATCGTAGAACCGGGCGACGAGCGCGGCCAGCGTGCTCTTGCCCGAGCCGGTCTCGCCGACCAGTGCCAGCGTGGTCCCGGCGGGCACGTCGAGCGTGACGTCGGACAGCGCGTCCCGGTCGCTGCCGGCGTAGCGGAAGGTCACACCGTCGATGCGCAGGTGCCCGCTGACCGCCGCCGGGTCGACGTCGACCGGGTTGGCGGGGTCGTCCACCTCGATCGGCAGGTCGAGGTACTCGAAGATCCGCGCGAACAGGGCGAGCGAACTGGTCAGCGAGACGCCGACGGACAGCAGGCCCATCAGCGGCCGGAACAGCCCGGACTGCAGCGCGGTGAACGCGACCAGGGTGCCGATGGTCATCGTGCCGGCGGTGACCGGCAGCCCGGCGGCCAGGTAGATGACGGCGGGGATCGCCGCGAAGATGATGCTCATCGAGGCCATCCGCCAACGCCCGGCCAGCTCCGAGCGCAGCTCCAGGTCGATCAGCCGGGCGGAGGAGGCGGTGAACCGGGAGATGAGCGACGCGCCGGTGCCCATGGCCTTGCTGAGCTGGACGCCGCTGATCGACAGTCCCTCCTCGATGGTCACGTTGAGGTCGGCGAGCTCGCGCTGGCGGGCGGCGGTGATCTCCCGCCGCAGCCGCGCGACCTTGCGGCTCAGGTAGATCGACGGCGGCAGCACCACGAGCGAGACCAGGGACAGCCGCCAGGACAGCGCGACCATCGCCACGGCGGTGGCGACCGCGGTGGTCAGGTTGGCGGCGATCGACGTGGCCGTCGAGGTGACCACGGACTCCATGCCGCCGATGTCGTTGGTGATGCGGGACTGCACCTCGCCGGTGCGGGTGCGGGTGAAGAAGGCGATCGACTGCCGGTGCAGGTGACCGAAGACCGAGGTGCGCAGCACGTGCATGACCTGCTGGCCGACCCTGGTCGAGATCCAGGTCTGGATCACGCCGAGCGCGGAGGTCACGGCGGCCACGGCGACCATGCCGATGACCAACCAGACCAGCAGCCGGACGTCGCGGCCGGGCAGCGCGTGGTCGATCACGCCGCGGAGCAGGAACGGCGAGGCCATCGAGACGATGGACGACGCCACGATGATCAGGATGACCACCGCGAGCTGGCCGCGGTACGGGGCGAACAGGCGCCCGATGCGGCGCAGGGAGACCGACTTCGCCTCGGCCTTCTCGGCGGCGGTCACGGTGCGCGAGGAGCGGCCGCCGCGGCCGTGCGGGCGGGCGTCAGTTGCGTGCTGGCGAGCGTCAGATGCCAATTGGCCCTCTCATCAGGTAATCGACGACATTTACTGAGGTTACCTCACTATGAGGGTACAACATGGTTGAGTGCTACCGTATTTCCGTGAAATCGGCCGACGCGGACGAGAGCCTGCCCGAGGCGTTCTGGAACGTGGCCCGCGCGCTGCGCCACCAGGCCCGGCACACGTTGACGCCCTGGGACATCACGCCCTCCCAGTCGCGCGCCCTCGGGGTGCTCCTGCACCACGGTGCCATGCGCCTGTCCGACCTGGCCGAACACCTGCGCATCGCGCCCCGGTCGGCCACCGAGGTGGTCGACGATCTTCAAAGTCGCGGGCTGGCCGAGCGCCGGCCGGACGCGCACGACCGGCGCGCCACGCTGGTCGCGCTCACCGAGGCGGGTACGGCGACGGGCAACGCCATCCGGGAGGCCCGCCAGGCCGAGACCGAACGCGTCTTCGGCTGTCTGGACGAGCGGGACCAGGCCGCGCTCGCCCGCATCCTGCGCCAGCTGCGCTCCGTGATTCCGCCCCACTGACGGCACAGTCGCCCGGCGCCGGCGTGCTGGCTCACGAACCGCCGGGCGCCCGGCGCCTACCGGGGTTCGTACTGGATGCCCCGGCTCACCTGCCGCGCCCGCTCCGGCGTGGCCAGGCGGCCGACCAGGTGCACGGCCAGATCGATGCCGGCCGAGACGCCCGCCGAGGTGACCACGTCGCCGTCGTCGACGAACCGGTCGTCGGGCCGCACCTCGATGGTGGGGTCGAGCTGCGCGAGCCGGTCGAGCGAGCCCCAGTGCGTGGTGGCCGGGCGCCCGGCCAGCAGGCCGGCCGCCGCGAGGACCAGCGACCCGGTGCACACGCTGGTCATCAGCGGTACCGTGCGGCGCAGGCCGCGCAGCCAGTCGAGATGCCCGTCGTCGGCCAGCAGCGGCCGGGTGCCCTGGCCGCCCGGGTGCAGCAGGGCATCGAGCGGGGGCATGTCGGCCGTCGCGTGGTGCGGTACGACGGTGAGCCCCTTCGCACACGTCACCGGCGCGCCATCGGCCGAGAAGCAGAAGGTTTCCCAGCCGTCCTCGGGGAACTCCCGGGTCCAGTAGGACAACACCTCCCAGGGGCCGATCGCGTCCAGCTCCTCCACGCCGGGAAACAACATGATTCCCAGCCGCCGCACGGGCTGTCCGGTCATGCGCGTCCAATCGGGTACGGGGCGGTCGTCGGGCTCTCACGATAACCCGGCGGATCGTCGCCCGCGACGGCTCGGGCGACGGCTCGGGCGATAGCTCAGACGACGGCTCGGGCGATGGCTCGGGTGCGGGGCTCGGTGCGACGGCGGCCGGTCCGAAAGGCGGCCGGGGGCGCCGTCCCGATCCGTGGAATCGGGGCCGGATAACGGGTTACGCGGCCTATCGAGATCGATTATCGTCGGTGGCTCTGGGAACGAGAGGGGCCGGTCATGAAGCTCGCGGAAGCGCTCGCGGAGCGCGCCGACGCGATGCGCCGCGTGGAACAGCTGCGCTCCCGGATCGTGAGCAACGCGCGGTACCAGGAGGGTGAGGCGCCCGCCGAGGACGCCGCGCAGCTGCTCATCGAGGTCGGTCAGGTCCTCGACCGGCTGGAGGTGCTGATCGCCCGGATCAACCGCACCAACTCCACCGTCGCCCTCGGCACCATGACGCTCACCGAGGCGCTCGCCCGGCGGGACGTGCTGCGGTTGCGGCATTCGGTGCTGACCGCGGCGGCCGACTCGGCCGGGCGCGACCGCTCCAACGCGCGTCAGCTTCGTTCGGAGCTGAAGATGCTGTCCGCGCTGTCCGTGGCGCAGCTGCGCCGGCAGGCCGATGGCGTGGCGCGCGAGCTTCGCGACCTCGATGTGCAGATCCAGCGCGTCAACTGGGAGGCCGACCTGCGGGATTAGGAGTGGCCGAAGCGCGGGAGCGGGTAACCGTCACGGAGGCGTGCACAAGCCGTTGGGACCGGCGGCGAAACCGGTACCTCTGGGTGCGTGGAGGGCAGCGCGAGGGTTCGATTCCCTCAACCACACATCGCAGCCCCGTACCGCGCACGAGTTATGGGGCACGGCGCACCGCACACCACCACTGTGCAGATTCGTGACGGCGAGGGCGGGATCGGGGCTTTCCGACCGGGTCAGTGGCTGGCGTCGCTGACCCGGTCGCGCAGTTGGATCTCGGCCGTGTTCTGCAGGTAGCTCTGCTGCGACACGGGCACCAGCACGGCGTTCTCGTGGAAGGCACGCAGGTCGGTCGAGCCACAGCTGATCATCGTGGCCTTGAGCTTCGCGATCGTCAGCGCCACGTTGTCGTAGAGGCTGCCCGCGTAGGGCACGTAGCCGTCCACGCCCTCCTCGAAGGCCAACCGGTCGCCGCCGCCGTGCTCGTACCGGGTGACGTTGCGGGCCCGGTTGGAGCCCTCGCCCCAGTACTCCTTGAAGAACTGGCCGCCGACGCGCACCAGGGCGGACGGGCTCTCGTCGAACCGGGCGAAATACCGGCCCAGCATGACGAAGTCGGCACCCAGCGCGAACGCGATCGCCATGTGGTAGTCGCTGAGCAGCCCGCCGTCGCAGCACAGGGGCACGTAGACGCCGGTCTCGCGCAGGTACGCGTGGCGGGCGGCCACCACGTCGATGAGCGCGGACGCCTGGCCCCGGCCGATGCCCTTCTGGTCGCGGGTGATGCAGATCGAGCCGCCCCCGATGCCGACCTTCACGAAGTCGGCGCCGGCGTCCGCGAGGTACCGGAACGCCCGGCCGTCGACCACGTTGCCGGCACCGATCCGGACGCCGTCCCCGTACGTCTCGCGCACGTACCGCAGGGTGTCCCGCTGCCACACCGAGTACCCGTCGGAGGAGTCGATGCACAGCAGGTCGGCACCGGCCTCGACCAGTGCCGGGATGCGTTCCCGGTAGTCGTGGGTGTTGACTCCGGCCCCGACCCGGAACCGCTTCTCCTCGTCGATGGTCTCGTTGCGGAACCGCTTGTGCAGTTCGTAGTCGCGGCGCAGGACGATCGACTGCAGCCGCCCGTCCTCGCCCACCACCGGGAGCACGTCCAGCCGGTGGTCCCAGATGAGGGTGTTCGCCTCGGGCAGCGACACGGTCGGCGCGGCGGTGACCAGCCGCTGGGCCGGACGCATCCGTGAGCCCACCGAGTCGTTGAGGTCGTGCCGCTGCGGATGGAAGTCGTCGGTCGAGATGAGCCCGACGAACACCCCATGGGCGCTGCCGTCGTCGGTCACCACCGCCACGTCCCGCTCCGCCGTCTGCAGCAGGGCCGCCAGCTCGCCGAGCGTCGCGGAGGGCTTGATGTTCGTGTCGGAGAACCGGAAGCCGGCCTTGTGCCGCTTGACCGCGGCGACCATGCCCGCCTGCGCGTCGACCGGCTGGTTCTGGTGGATGAAGGTCAGGCCGCCGCACTGCGCCAGCGCGATCGCCAGCCGCGGCGACGAGACCGCACCCATGATCGCGCTGGTCAGCGGGGTGGCGACCCGGATCGCGGGCTCTTCGCCGGCGTGGTGGCGCACCAGCGGAGCGCCCAGATCGATGTTGTCCGGGGTGCAGTCGGCCGTGGTCAGGTTCGGAACCAGCAGGTACTCGTTGAGCGTGCGCGACACCTCGTCGAGAATCCGCACCGTGCCCTCCTCGTTGATCGGCTCCCCGTCTGATGTGGCGTTCGCTCCGGCTAACCGAACGTAAGCCGTCAAAATATCACTTCCCTCCCCCGTTGGTGCCGAACCCGGCTCGCCCGCCCACTGCACGTAATTCGCGCCCCGCGCGAGATTGCTCGACTCGCGCCCAGGGCGCCAAACGCTCGATCCGCGCACCCGGCGCACGACACTCGCGTCGCCCGCGGCACGGACGCTCGCGTCGCACGGCACGGACGCTCGCGTCGCGCGGCACGGACGCTCGAGTCGCGCGCGGCACGCACGCGCGGTAGCTTCGGCCACTGATCGAAGTAGCGTCCATCCGATCGCTGGAGTCCGCGACTGTGCCTCACAACCTCGCGCCCCGCTCCCGCCCGGTCGCCGGAGAGCCACGCCGCGTGATGGCCGACCGAGCCGCCGCCGTGCCCCGGCCCCGGCGGCCCGCCGACGGCCAGACCGTCCCGCCCCCGGTCGGCCAGCCCATCCGACCCGATGACGGTCAGACCACCACGCACACCACGGGCTTCCGGGCCGACATCGAGGGGCTGCGCGCCGTCGCGGTGCTTCTGGTCGTGCTGTACCACCTCACCGGGTACCCGTCCGGCGGGTTCATCGGCGTCGACGTCTTCTTCGTCATCTCCGGGTTCCTGATCACCGGGCTGCTGGTGCGGGAGACCGAGCAGCGGGGCCGCCTGTCCTTCCGGGGGTTCTACGCGCGGCGGGTGCGGCGCATCCTGCCGGGGGCGCTGGCCGTGCTGGCCGCCGTCACGGTGACCGCGCACGTGGTCTTCCGGGGTGCCCGGATCGCGCAGACGGTCGACGATGTCCGGTGGGCGCTCGCCTTCGCGGCCAACGTCCATTTCGCCCGCATCGGGGCCGACTACTTCCAGGCCGATCGCGCACCGTCGCCGGTGCAGCACTTCTGGTCGCTGGCCGTCGAGGAGCAGTTCTATCTCGTCTGGCCGGTGGTCATCCTCGTGGTGCTCTCGCTGGTGGCCCGGCGGTTGACCGCGCCCCGGGCGAGGGCCCTGCTGCTGGTGGTCGTCGCGCTCGCCGGCGCGGCGTCGTTCGCGTACTCCGTCGTGCACACCCGCGACGCCGCCACGGCCGCCTACTTCTCGTCGCCGGCACGGGCCTGGGAGCTGGGTGCCGGCGCCGCGCTGGCGGTCGCCATCGGGCCGGTGCGCCGCCTCGCCACCCGGCTGGGTCGCGCCCGCGGGCCGCTCTGGCTGCTCGGCCTGGCCGGGGTGGCGGCCAGCGGGTTCGTCACCCCGGCCGGCCCGGGGTTCCCGGCACCGTGGGCGGCGCTCGCGGTCGGGTCCGCCGCCGTGCTGCTGGCCGCCGGGGCGGCCGGCCCGCTCGGCCGATGGGGTGCGCCGCTGACCAATCCGGTCGCCCGGTACCTGGGCCGCGTCTCGTACTCGCTGTACCTGTGGCACTGGCCGGTGGTCGTGGTCACCGCGGTGCTCATCCCGGACGCCCCGGAGTACCGGTACCCGATAGCGGTGCTGGCGATGCTGGGGCTGTCCGTCGCGTCGTACCACCTGGTGGAGGCTCCCTGCCGCCGGTTGGGCTCCCGACGCGCCCGCCATCCGGGCGGCTGGCGGTTCCGGCTCGCCGGGGTACGCCGGCCGGCCATCGCCGCCGCGGCGTGCCTGTGCTGCGTGGCGGTGCTCGGCGCGCTGGTACCGCCGCGCACCACGCCGGGCCTGCCGGCCACCCGGGCCTCACGCCTGCTTCCCCTGCCGGCTGAGGATCTCGCGCCGGCACCGGCGTCGCTCACCTCGGCGATCGACGCGTCCCTGTCCGCTACCGGCTTCCCGGCGGTGACCCCGGGGCTGGACCAGCAGGGCACCGCCCGCGTCCACTGGGGCGGCTGCTCGGTGCCCGGCCCGAGCGAGGTGGCGGGGTGCACGTTCGGCAGCACCGCCGACGACGCCCCGGTCGCCGTGGTGATGGGCGACTCGATGGCGATGAGCTGGCTGCCCGGCATCGAAGCGGCGCTGAACGGCGGCCGTTCCGGGTCATCGGGGGCCAGCCGCGCCGAGCCGCACCGGTCGGACTGGCGGGTCGTCGGCCTCACGCTGGAGAGCTGCCCCGCCGCCGACGTGTCTGTGTACGACACCAATGGCCGGCACGACGACGACTGCGACGCCCACCACGCCTGGGCCGTCGCCGAGGCGGCCGCGCTGCACCCGCGGCTCGTCGTGCTGTCCGAGACCGAGGACACGCTCGGCCGGCTCGCCAGCGGCGCCACCGGCACCGACGCCACCACGCAGTACGAGGTGGCCCTGCGCGACACCATCGCGCGGTTGGGCCCCGGTGCCGGCCGCCACGTCGTCACGCTGGCACCGCCGCCGAAGGCCGGTGCGCTGACCGACTGCGACAACGCCGGCGGCATCCCCGCCGACTGCGTGCGGCCGATCAGCAACGAGTGGGTCACCCTCGCCTCGGCCGAGCGATCCGTCGCCCGGTCCACCGGCACGTCCTATGTGGACACTCGGACATGGTTCTGCGACGGCGCCGGACTCTGCCCGTCGTTCGTCGGTACGACCGCGGTGCGGTGGGACACCGAGCACCTGACCGACGTGTACGCGCGTTCGCTGGCCGCCCCGCTGCGCGGCGTCCTGCTCACCGGCGGGCCAGCGCAGTAACATCGTCGACGGCGACGCGGAGGCGAATGTGGATGTGACGTGACGTCCGGGGCCGGGCTGGTCCCGTTGCCGCTGTCGGGTCGACGCTCGCGAGTGGGGAGGCGGACCAGTGGTCGCCGTCGCGCGCGGGCTCGGGTGGTGGCGCCGGCAACCGCCGATCCGGCCGGAGCTCGCGGCCCGGCTGGGCAGTCCCAGGCCGATCCGTGGGCTGGCCAGCAGCCCGCGCTCACGGGTCTGGCTGGTCGAGTTCGACGGTGACCCGGCCATCGTCAAGCAGATCGTCGGCGGGCCCGACGCCGGACACCGGTTCGCGCGGGAGGCCGCCGCCCTGCGGCTGGCCGCCCGGGCCCGCCCCGCCGTGGTACCGGCGCTGCTGGCCACCGTGCCCACCGACCGGGTACTGGTCCTGGAGTATCTGGCCGCTGCCACTCCCCCCGACGACTGGCTGCTCGGCTACGCCGAGACCCTGGCCCGGCTGCACGCCACCACCACCGTCGCGGACGCCGGCACGCTGCCGGCCTGGCGCGGCCCGGACGATGCCGACGTCCGGGCCTTCCTCAGCCTGGCCGAGCGACTGCCGGTGCGGATCCCGCCCGGTGCCCCGGCCGAGCTGCGGGACCTGGTCCGGCGGCTCGACCCGGCCGGGCATGGCGCGCTGCTGCACGGCGACCCCTGCCCCGACAACGACCTGCACACCGCGCGGGGGATGCGCTTCGTCGACCTCGAACAGGCCAGCCTCGGCAACGGCCTGACCGAGCTGGCGTACCTGCGCATCGGCTTCCCCACCTGCTGGTGCGCCACGGCCACGCCGCCGCCGCTGCGGGAGGAGGCCGAGTCCGCCTACCGCCGCACCTGGCGGTCGCTCACCGGGTCCGATCCGGCGGGCGAGCCGGTGGACGCCTGCGCCGGCTGGCTCATCCGGGGCGACGCCCTCGTCGAACGTGCCCGCCGTGAGGCGGTCGACCACCTCGCCCGGGTGGATCGCAAGGACTGGCGCTGGGGCACCGCCACCGCGCGGCAACGGCTGCTGCACCGGCTCGACACGGTGGCCGCGATGGCCCGCGACCACACCCGGCTGTCCGGCGTCGCCCGCCTCACCGCGGCCATGGCGGACCAGCTTCGGCTGCGCTGGCCAACCCTGCGTCCGCTGCCCGAGCGCCGCCCGATCCGCGGCTGAACAGGGCGGGCGACCGCGTAGGCGGCTTCTGGGGGGCGGGCGACCGCGAAGGTATGATCGTTCGACAGGCCGCGAGCGATCCGCGAGGCCCGCCCGCGCTCGTCGGGCGGAAATTCGGCCGAACAATGATGAAAGACAAGCGATGTTCACGATGCTGACCGTTATCCGTAAGAAGCCGGAAATCACCACCGAGGAGTTCCGGCACTTCATGAAGCACGATTACGGCCCGACCTACCAGGCGATGCCCCAGACGCGGTCGTACGTCCAGTACTACCTGTCGGATGTGATGACCGACGGGGCGGAGCCGCCGATCGACGCGATAGTGCAGATCAGCTTCGACTCCGAGGAGCAGATGCGCGAGGCGCTGCGGACCGAGGGCTACCGGCGGGCACACGAGCTGCGCCAGCGCTACCTGCGGGAGACCTCGACGGGCATCCACTCCGCCGTCGTCGACGAGGTGGTCACGCTCGTCTGACGCTCCCCCGGCGCTCCCCCGACCGATTCCGGCCCTTCGGCCGACAAAGTGTCTGGCGAGAATTCCTTATCCTGATGGGTGACCGGTCGGTTCGACATCGGGCGTGATCCAGCATGTTGTCACAGGTAACCCTCGCAATCTTCGCCGGATGTTCGCTGGCCGCATGGCTCGCCGCCTTCTGGCTGGCGCACTGGGCCACCAGGGCACGCGTCAGGGCCGATCCGGCCGCCCCCGCCGACGAATTCGAGGCCGACCCGGCCGTGGCCGCGCTGCTGTGCCCGCCCGACGGCTCGGTGCCCCGGTCCGCCGCCACGGCGGTGCTCTGGGATCTGGCGGCGCGCGGCGTCCTCACCGCCTGGCTGGACCGCAACGGGCAGTGCTGGGTGCGACCCACGGCCGACCGGGGCACGCTGACCGGGTACGAGCGCCACGTGCTGCGGCATGTCACGTCCAGGGCGGTGACCGGCAGCGGGGTGGCGCCCGCGCTGGCGCTGAGCCTGCCCTCCGGTGAGCATGAACGCCGATGGCACGCCGAGTTCGCCGACCTCGTCGTCCGGGACGCCCGCGCGCGCGGGCTGGTCGCCGCCCGGGCGCCGCTCGCGGCCCGCGTGCTGCTCGGCCTCGCCGTGCTGGTGCCGGTGGGCTTCGCCACCGCCGCGGCCCGGCACGGCGACTGGCACGGCGACCAGCTGGGCACCGGGCTCGCCTTCTCGGCGCTGGCCGGCCTGGCCCTGCTGTCCTGGATGGGAAGGGCGCTGTCCCGGCCGGTACCGAAGGGTCACGGCCGGGCCGTCGCCGCGCAGTGCCTCGCGCTGCGCGCCCGGCTGTCCGCCGAGCCCCGCACCAGCCCGCCGGCCCCGGGCGACCGGCTGCCCGGGTACTCGGTGGCCCTGGCCGGGGCCGCGCCGGGTCCACTGTCGCTGGTGAGCGCGCGGCGGGACAAGGCCTGGTCGAGCCGGGACGGTGAGTGGCGCCCGGTGCGCGTCCACGCACTGCGGCGCTCGAGCGCCGAGCGGGCACCCGGGCCCGTGCTGATGGTCTTCGTCGCCCTCGGCGTGGCGGTCCTGCTCGGCGCGTGGCTGCTGCTGCTGAACCTGCTCACCCACCTGGTGGTGCCGGACCGGCTGGGCTCGGTCTGGGAGCCGGCCGCGCTGGCCGCCGGCTGGCTACTGTGGTGCGCGGGCGTGTGGCGCGCGGGTGTCGGGCTGTACCGCGAGGTCTACGACCGGCTGCGCCCGCACCGGATCATCGTCGGCCAGGTGGTGCACGTCGAATACCAGGCGGACAGCGAGTCCACGTCGTTCGCCATCGCGGTCGACGACGGCACCGGCGACGACATCCCGCTGTACCAGGTCGACCCGTCGCTGTACCGCATCGTCGGGTACGGCAGCCGGGTGCGGATGGAGCTGATGCCCAAGACGCGCCGGACGGTGCGGGTGGACCTCGTGCCCGCGCCGGGGGCCACCATTCCCGGGCGCACCGACTACGGCACGGCGGTGAAGAACTCGTAGGCGATCCCGGCGGGGTCGCGGACGTAGACGCCCCGGCCGCCGCCGAGGTGGTTGATCCGCCGGTCGCTCGTCCGGGGCGCGGAGCCCCACTCCAGGCCGGACCGCTTCGCCTGATCGAGGGCCGCGTCGAAGGCGGCGTCGTCGACGAGGAACGCGTAGTGACCGGGCCGGCCGCCGAGCCGGTCGTCGAAGTCGAGGGTGAGGTCGTCGTTGACGCGTACCGGCACGAACGGGCCGGCCGGCGCGCCTGGCGCCACACCGATCAGCTCGGCGAACAGTCGGGCCGAACGGTGGCGGTCGGCCGCCGGCACGATGGTGTGATTGAGTACGACGCTCATCGGGTCTCCTCTGGTGTCGGTTGTGCGGCCGCTGTCGGTTGCGCGGCCGGAGTCCGTTGCGCGGCCAGGCGCACGAGGTATGACGCGAACCGGCGCGCGTCCCGGGCCGGCCAGTCCGCCACCAACTCCGCGAAGGTGCGCTGCTGCCAGTCGCGTGCGACGGCGAGCAGCCGCCGGCCGGCCGGGGTGATGGCCAGCTCGGCACGCCGCGCGTCCTCCGGTGACACCGACTTGGTCACCAGCCCGGCCGACACCGCCGAGGCGAGCATGCGACTGGCATTGGACCGGTCGAGCCCGAGTTCGACGGCGACCGCGCCGATCTGAGCCGGGCCGTCGCCGCCCGCCGCGTCGATGGCTTCGAGCAGAAGGATGTGACCGACCTGGCCGGCATCGTCCCCGCCGTCCGGCAGCACCCCGGTGGCCCACCGTCGCGACCAGAACCGGACCAGCTGGAACAGCGCGGGCCCGCCGCCGGCCGGGTCGCTCGCGTCATCATTATCCGTGCGCATCGCACAGATAGTACGTGCGATTCGCACGGAATGACAAGCGGTCGGCGGTCGCCGCCCCTACTCGGGCCACGCGTTGGACTGGATGACCTCGACGAAGTCGGTGCGGGTGAAGCCGGGCACGAAGTGCGCCAGGACGTCGGCGTTGACGGTGCCGAAGGTGGTGTCGGGGCGGTCCCGGAACCCGTTGGTGAACGCCTCAAGGATCTGCCGCTTGAAGTCCGGGCGGGGGTGGGCGGCGGTGACGGCCTCGATCGCCCCCGGGTCGAGGTCGTGGTACCCGATGCCCAGCACGTCGGTCTCCACCCCCGCGGTGACGAGGGCGACCTCGGGCTCCATCAACCGCGGGATGCCCGGCGTGGTGTGCAGCGCGATCCCGGTCCAGACCCGGCGCGCCGAGTCCTCGTCGATGCCGTGCGAGGCGAGGAACCGGCGGGCCTCGTCGGCACCGTCGATCTCGAACCGCTGACCGCTGGTCCGGTACCGGTCGGTCAGGCCGAGGTCGTGAAACATGGCGCCGACGTACAACAACTCGGCATCGGCGCGCAGGCCGCGCCGCCGGCCCACCAGCGTGCCGAACAGGAAGACCCGGCGCGAGTGGTGGAACAGCAGCGGGGACGCCGCCTCGCGGACCAACTCGGTCGCCTCGGCGACCAGGCGGCTGTCCGGGATCTCGACTCCGGCGATGGTCTCGGTCACGGGTCTCTCCTTGCGAATTGGCGCGGCGCCCACCGGCGGTGGGTCGTGGCTCACTGTGCCGGCCCGCGCCGCCGCGCCACCATGTCCTTCCGGCCACACTGTCCACGGATCAGGACATCACAAAAGGCCGGCGTATTATGACAATCCAGTCAGTTCACATACACCGCGTAGCAATGCTCGCCTTTCCGGGCGTCACCCTGCTAGACGTGGCGGGGCCGGCGGAGGTCTTCGCGGAGGCCAACCGGTTCGGGGCCCGCTACGAGGTGTCGCTGCACTCACCGGACGGCCGGCCGGTGCGCACCTCGACCGGGGTACGCCTGGAGGTCGACGGCCCGGTGGCGGAGACGGTGGCGCCGGCGGAGGCGTCAGCGGAGGCGTCAGCGGAGATGGACGCGGGCGGCGCCGACACCGTACTGCTGCCGGGCGCCGACGCGCTGACCGTCGCCGGCCTCGACCCGGCGCTCGTGGCGGCGGCCACCCGGCTGGCGGCGCGGGGCCGGCGGGTCGTGTCCGTGTGCACCGGCGCGTTCCTGCTCGCCGCCACCGGACTGCTGGACGGACGCCGGGCCACCACCCACTGGCGGCACGCCGAGACGCTGGCGCGCCGCCACCCCGCCATCACCGTGGAGCCCGACGCCATCTTCGTCACCGACGGGCCGATCGCCACCTCGGCCGGCGTCACGGCGGGCATCGACCTCGCGCTCGCGCTGGTTGAGGAGGATCACGGCGGCCGGCTCAGCCGGGACGTGGCCCGGTCGCTGGTGGTGTTTCTGCAACGCCCGGGCGGACAGTCCCAGTTCTCCGCGCCGTCGCGGGTGCCGAAGCCGCGCAGCCGGCCGCTGCGCGAACTGCTGGACACCGTGGCCGCCGACCCGGCCGGGCACTACTCGGTACCCGAACTGGCGGCCGCCGCCGGCCTCAGCGTCCGGCACCTGACCCGGCTGTTCCGGCAGGAGTTGGACACCTCGCCGGCCCGGCACATCGAACGCATCCGGCTGGAGGCCGCACAGACCCTGCTCGACGCCGGGCACACCGTCACCTCGGCCGCCGCGCGCAGCGGCTTCGGCAGCGACGAGAGCCTGCGCCGGGCGTTCGTCGCGCACCTGGGCGTCCCGCCCGCCACGTACCGTCGCCGCTTCTCAGCGAGCGGCGGCACCGCACCCGGGACAGGCACCGCACCCGGGACAGGCACCGCACCCCGGACGGGCGCCGCGTCCCGGGAGGCGGTCGCCGGCCCTTAAGGGATACACCCGGATGTATGTCGGGCACCCGCGCCCGTACCGTCCATGGACAGGCTCGCTACCCCTGAGCTCACCGTTCCTGGAGGTGCAGCAGTGCGCGCATCAGCGAACCACGGACCGAATTGGCGGGCGGTCGCGAGAGCCGCCGTGGCGGTGGGGACGGGCGCGGCGCTCTGCCTGTCGGCCGTACCCGCATCCGCCGCGTCCGCCCCGGCCGCCCCGGCGCACCACCAGACCTGCGCCGAGCCGCCGCTTCCGCCACAGGGTGCGCCGCTGGTCGTCGACCCGTCCAGCGCCGCCGCACCCGCGGGACTCCCGCACCGGCCCGATCGCG
Source organism: Rugosimonospora acidiphila (assembly GCF_039543385.1). Taxonomy (NCBI): domain Bacteria; kingdom Bacillati; phylum Actinomycetota; class Actinomycetes; order Micromonosporales; family Micromonosporaceae; genus Rugosimonospora; species Rugosimonospora acidiphila. The sequence continues at coordinate 136,677 of NZ_BAABJQ010000013.1, read as the reverse complement.
CCGAACTGGTCCGGCTGCGGGCGGCCGTCGACAACTACGTCGCCTGCCTGGACGGCGGCGACCAGCTGCACGCCGCGACGCTGTTCAGTCCGTACTTCGTGGAAAGCTTCATGGGCCAGCAGAGCTACTACCAGGTGCCCGCGATCCTCGGCGGCCTGACCGTCGCGGATCTGCGCATCGACGCCGTCGACGCGTACGCCGATGGGAGCTTCGTGACCGAGGTCCACTACCTGGCCTACGGCCACCGGCTGGCGCACGAACGGCTGGTGTGGTGGCCGGACCCGGCGGACGGATTCCTCAAGGTCGACGGACTCCAGGCCCTCGCCTCGCCGATCCCCCACCCCAGCGCCACGCTGAACGTGCGGATGGGCGAGTACTTCTTCGACCTCGACCGCCACCGGCTACGCGCTCCGCACGGCGATCTCGTCCTGCGGCTGAACGATGTCGGGCGGGAGCGGCACGAGGCCATCCTGCTGCGCCTGCCTCCCGGCAAGACGGGGGCGGACATCCTCACCGGCGGCGTCACCCAGGACCAGGCGGTCACGATCGGCCAGGACAACGGGGCCCAGGAGCTGTCCCTGGTCAACGTGCGGCCGGGCGTGTACACGCTGGTGGACTTCATCCCCGCGCCCGACGGCCTGCCCCACCTGGCGCACGGCCAGACCGCGCAGTTCACCGTCGTGCCGTAGGCCCGCCGCGCCGTTGCGGGTGGCCGGGTGCCCGAGCCATCGATAGGCTACGTTGCATCACTGCCGAGTCCCAGCATTGCCGAGCCCAGCAACTGCCGAACCCAGCAACTCCCGAATCCAGCAACTGCCGGGCCCAGCACTGCCGACGCGAGCCAGAAGGTGGCCCCCGTGACCGACAGCACGCCCGAGGCCAGCGCCGAACTCCCGCCGACGCTCGATACGAGCGTGGCGCACACCGCCAGGATCTGGAACTACTGGCTCGGCGGCGAGGACAACTTCGCCGCCGACCGGGAGGTCGGCGACGCCATCCGGGAGTTCCTCCCCGATATCGTCGCCTCCGCCCGGGCGGACCGCTCGTTCCTCATCCGCGCCGTGCGCCACCTCGTCACCGAGGCCGGCATCCGCCAGTTCCTGGACGTGGGCGCGGGCCTGCCGACCGCCAACAACACCCACGAGGTCGCGCAGGCCGCCGCGCCCGAGTGCCGGGTCGTCTACACCGACAACGATCCGCTGGTGCTGGCGCACGCCCGCGCTCTGCTGACCAGCACGGCCGAGGGCGCCACCGACTATCTCGGCGCGGACGCCCGCGACACCCACCGGGTGCTCCGGGCGGCCCAGGACACCCTGGACTTCACCCGGCCGGTCGCGGTCATCCTGCTGGGCATCCTGAACTTCATCGAGGACGACGCGCAGGCGCGCGCGATCGTCGACGAGCTGATGGCCGCCGTACCGTCGGGCAGCTACCTGGCCATCGCGTTTCCCACCAAGGAGGTCAGGCCGGAGGAGTCCGAGGCCGCCGTGCGGCAGTGGAACGCCAGCGCGACGCCCCGGATAACGCTGCGCGACCGCGCTGATCTGGAGAGCTTCTTCCACGGCCTGGAGCTGCTCGAACCCGGAGCGGTCTCGTGCTCCCGGTGGCGGGTCACCCCGGAGGAACGTGACGCCGTGCCCGAGGTTTACCAATTCTGCGCCCTCGGCCGCAAGCCCTGACCGCGCCGCGCCGGCCCGGCCGGTCGCCGGTGCGTGGCCTCGCCGGACACCCTGGCCGGAGCGGTCCTCATCGGCGCGCTTGCGCCACTCGGGACCTGCCGTGTGGCACCATTGCGCCGATGGCCAGCTATGAGGTCGCGGTGGTGGTGCTCGTCGACCCCTCGGGCGCGGTGCTCATGCAGCTGCGCGACGAGTACGCGCCCTCCTCGCCGAACCTGTGGGCCCTGCCCGGCGGCCAGATCGAGCCGGGCGAGACGCCGGAGCAGGCCGCCCGCCGGGAGCTGCTGGAGGAGACCGGCCTGACGGCGGGCGAGTTGTCTCCACTGTGGAGCGGGCTGCGCCCCCGCGACGACGGCTTCCCGCACATTGTCACCATCCATGCGTTCCGCGGCGCCACGGACGCCCGGCAGGAGGACGTCGTACTGGGCGAGGGGAAGGCGATGGTCTTCGTGCCCCGCGACAAGGTGCTCGACCGGGAATTGGCGCCGTCGGCCGCACTGGTGCTGTCGCTGCACCTCGAAGACTGAGCCAGCCCTCCCCCGCCGGGCTCATCCGCCCTCGGGCCCGCGGGACTGCGGTCGATCCGGCGGCTCGGGTGAGGGCGACTCCCCCTCCGGGGTGCGGCGTTCCAGCAAGGGACCCGGGATGTCGGTGGGCGACGCGGTGGGGAACTCCGGGTCGATGAAGAAGGACTCCGCCCGGCTCACGCGATCGCCGGGCGAGGGCTCCTCCGGCAGCAGGTGCTCGGCCTTGCGCCGTGCCCGATGTCGCTCATTGTTCTGTGCGCTCATGCCACACATCCGTACCCGCACCCGCACCCGCCACACGTACGCCAGCCCGGCCCGGTGCGCCGGCAGCCTGCTCGGGCGCGAAAGGGACCGTAGCCGAGGGGACCCAAGCCGCCGCGAGCCCGGACTCACCCGCTGGGCGGTGAGCGACCAGCGGCAGGCGACAGGCGACGGGCGACGGGCGACGGGCGACGGGCGACGGGCGACGGGGCGAGCAGATTGCGTCAGCTGAGCGGTTTGCGGCGCCCGCGCGATCCGCGCCGCAACGGGCCGGATGCGTGGCGCGACAGGGGTTTGAGCCCACGATTTCGGTCTGCCCGCGCGGCGGGCCGCGAGTTCATCGAGCGGGAGGGTTTCCGCGCTGGCCCAGCGGAGATATTTGCCGTTGGGCCAGACGTGACACCACCACGGGAGGTGGCGAGATGTCGAATGTAGTGCAGAGACCGACGAGCGTACCGGCCCGCGCCAATGGCTTCGGTATCGCCGGTCTGGTACTTGGAATTGTCGGAATCTTCTTGGCGCAGATCATCCTCGGCCCGCTGGCAATCATCTTCGGAGCTATCGGGTGGAGCCGCGCCAATCGCGGCGGTAGCGGCAGGGGCCTGTCGATTGCCGGCGTGGTACTGGGGGTCATCGACCTCGTGCTGTTCGGCGTGGTGCTCGGCATGGCGTCCGGCAACAGCGGCGGATCCATCTGGCACATCTGAGGATGGCGCGATTCCGGCCGTCGGCGAATCAGCCGGCGGCCGGTCGCCGTTCCCGTCGCCGTCCCCTTCGCAGTCGCCGTCCCCGGGCCAAAGTCGGTTGACCGCGCCGCGGGGCGGCCGGTAGAACCGACATTGTGACCGCACTGAGCCCACCCACCGCAGGGGTACACCGCTCATTTCTGGCCGCCATGGCCGAGTTCCAGTCCCAGGGCCGCGGATCGGCCGAGGACGACTCGATGGTGGGCGCGGAGATCCGGCGCTTCTCCCCCAGCTGGTCGGAGGCCGAGAGCTTCGAAACATACACGCGGTGGCTGCGCGACCTGGCCCTGGAGGAGTCGCCGAAGCCGCCGGGGCACGTGCCGTCGACCACCCTGTGGTGGGTGGACGGCGAAGAGTATCTCGGGCGGATAGCGATCCGGCACCGGCTGACCCCGGGGCTGCTGGAGGTCGGCGGGCACATCGGGTACGACGTGCGCCCGTCGGCGCGCCGTCGCGGGCACGCCACCGCCATGCTGCGCGCGGCGCTGCCGGTCGCCCGCACGCTGGGCATCGACTCCGCGCTGGTCACGTGCGACGTGGACAACGTCGCCTCGCGAAAGGTCATCGAGCACAACGGCGGGGTCCTGGAGGATCAGCGCGGGGTCAAGCTGCGATTCTGGGTCCCGACAGGCTGAGCGGTGCGGGCATTCCGTCACACTCCGGGTCGACAATAGGCACATGGAGATGCCGAAGATCGTTTCGACCGAGGAGTGGCAACGGGAACGCGATGACCTGCTGGTGGCCGAGAAGGAGGCCACCCGCGCGCTGGACGCGCTCGCCGCGCGGCGCCGCCGCCTTCCGATGACCAGGTTCACCACGGAATATGTGTTCGACTCCCCGGCCGGCCCGAGGAGCCTCCTCGACCTGTTCGAGGGCCGGAGCCAGCTGGCCGTCTACCAGTTCATGGACCGGGGCCCGGACGAATACTGTCCCGGCTGCACCAACTTCACCGACAACCTGCCCGAGGCCGGCCCGCGCCAGTTGGCGGAGTACGGCGTCAGCTGGGTCACCGTGTCCAACATGCCGCTGGCCCAGATCGAGGCGTACAAGGCCCGGAGGGGCTGGACGGTGCCGTTCGTGTCGTCGCGCGGCACCTCGTTCGCGGACGACTGCGGGGCGGGTGGCGGCTTCATGTTCAGCGTGTTCCTGCGCGACGGGCAGGACGTCTACCGCACCTACAACACCACCGCGCGGGGCGTGGACCGGCTCCTCTTCATCAACAACATCCTCGACCTGACACCCTACGGGCGACAGGAGGACTGGGAGGACTCGCCGCCCGGCTGGCCACAGCACCCCACCTACGGCTGACCGCCGGGGTATTCGGGCCCCGACGGCCGGCCCCGGACGCGGCCCTGCCCGAACCCAGCCGGCCCCGAACCCGGCCCTGCCCGAACCCGGCCCTGCCCGAGCCCGGCCCTGCCCGAACGCGGCCCTGCCCGAACCCGGACGTGCCCGAACCCAGCCGTGCCCGGACGCGGTCCGGGCCCAGCAGGGCCCCAACGCGGAGCCGGGGGCCCGGCCCGAGTGCGGGTCCGGCGCCCGTCGGGGCGCCGGTCGGGGGCGCGCCGGTCAGCCGGAGTAGAGGCCGGCCTTCTCAATCAGCGCCTCCTGGCGCACGATGTTGTCCGACCGGCCGCCCCGCATGGCGGCCACGGTCAGAATCGCGGCGGCCAGGGCGGCGGCGCCACAGACCAGGTACCCGATCGAGTAGCCGTGGCCCAGCGCGTCGAAGGCCGCGGGGTGCGCCGCCGAGCCCGGCTGGCCGGGCAGGATCCCGTTGACCGCGAGCGGACCGCCCTCCTTGGCCGCGCCCAGCGCCGCGTTGAGCTGGTCCGCGGGCAGTCCCGCGGTCTGCACGGCGGCGCCGAACCGGGTGGCGGCCTGGCTGAGCGCGACGGCGCCGATCACCGCCGGGCCGAGCGTGAAGCCGAAGTCGCGCAGCAGGCTGGTGGTCGCGCTGGCCATCCCCGCGAAGTGGATCGGCACCGTGTTCACCGCCGTCGCGGTCATCGACGAGACGCTGAGCGCGAAGCCGACCCCGACCAGGCCGATCGGCACGACCAGTGAGGTCAGCGTGGTATTGCCCACCGGCAGGGTCGCCGCGTAGAACTGGCCGGCGGCCATGATGACGAAGCCGAGCCCGAGCGGCCAGCGCGGGTTGACCCGTTCGAGGAGCCAGGAGGTCAACGGGATCAGCACGAAGGCCGGGCCCTGCAGGAGCAGGAACGGCACGGAGGTGCGCAGCGGGCTCTGGTGCTGGATCGGGCCCAGCCGGATGCTGGTCGCGTACGCGGTGCCGAGGAAGCTGAACATGCCGACGACGGCGACCGTCGCGGCGACCGCGAAAGCCCGGTTGGAGAACAGGTCCAGGCGCAGCATCGGCGACTTGACCCGGGCCTCCGTCACCAGGAACAGCGCGAGGAACACGGCCGCCACGATGAAGCCGACGATGGCGGACGCGGACGACCAGCCGTCGGTGGGCCCCTGGATGACGGCGTACAGAAGCGCGATGAGTCCGATGCCGACCGTGGCCTGACCCGCCCAGTCGAGCGAGCGCCCCTCCGGCGCGCTGGACTCGGCGGCCAGCACCAGGCTGAGCAGGATGGACACCACGCCGAGGATGCCCACGATAATCAGTGCCCAGCGCCAGGACCCGTAGTTACCGGTGACACCGCCGAGTACCGGCGCGATGAGGCCGCCGGCCGAGAGGAAGCCCGCCCACAGCGCGATGACGCGGGCCCGGTCCCGGGCGGAGTGGGTGCCGGCGGCCAGCATGGCCAGCGAGGTCGGGAACAGCGCGGCGGCTCCGAGGCCGGCCAGCGCCTGACCCACCCACAGCTGGTGCACGCCCGAGGAGGAGCCGGCGACGAACTCTCCCGCCGCGAGCAGCGCGGCGCCGACCAGCAGCAGCCGCTTGCGGCCGAACAGGTCGCTGAGCACCCCGAAGCTGAGTTCCAGCGCGGCCACCGGCAGCAGGAACGCGTCCGATATCCAGGTCAGTTGGGAACCCACCGGGTGCAGGTCCTGCTGGAACAGTCCGTTGAGGGTGGCCGGGGTGGCGATGCCGATCTGCGCGAGCATCACCGCGAAGCAGGCGGCGACGAGCGTGCCGATGGTCAGGGTACGGACGGCCGAGCCTCCCGGCCTCGCCGACTTCTCTGGGGATGCGGCGCCGAGCGTGTTGAATGCCATTCGGGGGCCCTTCTTGTCCCACGCCCCGAACGGCGACGTCGCTCGGGGGATCACCGATGAGCTGCTCGCGTGTTCCTTGGCCCGAGGTGCCGGCCGTCTCGCCGTGCGCCAGCGCGTTCGCTCAGCGAACGCGTGTTACCAGCGCGTACAGCTCGTTATAGCTCGGCTCAAGATACGAAGTCAATGCCGGCCGGGCCGCGAATCAGTCCACAGTGGATGGGCCGGATCCGGAGACGGGCGGAGATATCTGCGACGGAAGGATCGCGCGGGCTCCGGCGGCGTTCGCCGGCCGGGGCCGGCCGGGCGTGACACAATAGGTCCGTAATGTCCGTATTATCCGGAGGTTCCGCCGCACCCCGGAGGTTCCACCGCGCCTCGAAGGTTCGCCGCGCCTCGAAGGTTCCGCGCTCGGAACCCGTCGAGGTGCTCGCCCGCCCCGCCCCGGCTCCGGCCGCGCTCCCCAGCGTCCTCACCTGGGGGGTGCTCGCCTCCGCCACGCCCCGGCTCCGGCCGCGCGCCACCGTGGAGAAACGCGATGCTCAACGAACGACACGACCCGGTCGGCACCCTCACCGGATCGGAGCCGCCGCACCGGCGCGTCGCGTGGTGGGTACTGGTCTGCGCCGCGCTGTGCCCGACACTGCCGACCGCGGGGTGGTTGGTCGGCGACGCGGTCCAACCGGAGGGCTACAGCCCGGTACACCAGACCATCAGCATTCTGGCCGGGCACGCGGGAGCACACCGATGGATAGTCACCAGCGCGCTAGTGCTCGTCGGCGTCTGCTACGGCGCGATCGCGGCCGGGTTGACGGCGCTGCGGCGGCCCGCCCGGATCGGGCTTGCCGTCGGGGGTGCATCGGCGATCGGGGTAGCGCTGTGCCCGGAACCGGTCCGGGGCACCACCGTCCAGCACCTGACCTTCGCGGTGATCTGCACGGCGAGCCTCGCGGCGTGGCCGGCGCTCACCGCCTGGCGCGGCCCACGCACGTGCGCCGTGGTGAGCGTGCCGGTCGCGGCCGTCACCACCGGGCTGTTCGTCGCCATGCTCGGCTGGCTGTTCGTCGAGGCGCAGACCGACGGGCTGGTGGGCCTGGCCGAGCGGATCGACACGTCGATCCAGGCGTGCTGGCCGTTCGTGGTGGCGATGGCGCTTCAACGCGCCGCACCCGCCGCTGTCGCCACGGCCGCCGCGCCCGCCACGGCGACCGCCGCCATCTCACCCGCGGCCACCGCCGAAGGCTTAGGAATCACCGCCGAAGGCTGAGGAATCACCGCCGAAGGCCGAGGGAGCCACCGCCGAAGGCCGAGGGAGCCACCGCCGGAGGCCGAGGGAGCCACCGCCGGAGGCCGAGGGAGCCACCGCCGGAGGCTGGATCAACGTCGGAGGCTGAGGACGCCACGGCCGACGGCTGAGAAGCGGATACGGAGCGGGGGCCGCCCGCCGAAGCGGAGCGGCCCCCGGACCGTGAACGGGATGGATCAGCCGTGCGTGCGGAACATTCGCGATCCGGCGATCGCCACCGGCGACTTCGATGCCTTGACGGCCGGGATGGCGACCCGGGTGTTGGCGGCCGCCGTGGTGGGCAGATCGAACCTGCCCTGGACGTCGACGAGCACGTTGATGGTGCCGCCGTGGTTGTACAGGTTGAACGCGGCGTTGTTACCCAGCGGGATGTCCGCCGTGTTGGCCACGGTGGTGCCCTTGGCCGGGTCCATGTTGCTGACCACCGGCTGCTGATCGCCGGTGGCCCACGCGGTCAGGTACGTGTCGACGGTCGGGGAGACGGCCGTTACGTTGGCCGCCAGCGCGAAGGTGTTGCTGCCGCGGACCGAGGTCGGCGGGGTGAACGCGGCCGTGACGCCCGCACCGAGCGCCCCGTGCCCGCCCTGACTCGTGCGCGTGTCGATGATGCGCACCGGGTTCATGGGCTGGAACCGCAGACCGGCGGCGATGGCGGTGTCGGTGTAGACGGCGAAGATGTCCGTGAAGGCGTCGGTCGTGGCGCCCTGGTTGTAGATCGCGAACATCGGCAACCCGACGTACTCCGGGAACATGGCGCACGGTTTCGTGGACGGGGTGCATAGCGTCGTCGGGACGATCGTCATGTTCGACACCGTCTTGCCGGTCGCGTAGTCGAGCGTCGAGGTCCCCGGCGCGTCCCCGATGCTGTTCCAGGCGGTCATGAAGCCACTGCCCGTCGGGTTCACGGCCGTCAGGTTGACCGCCACCGCCTGGACATACGGGTTGAGGTCCGGCCCGAAGTCGACGATGACGTACTGCATCTCACCGCTGTCGAACGGACCACCGCCGTCGCCCGCCTCGCGGGTGTCGCCCAGCCGGGACGGCGCGACGGGAACCATGTCGCCACCGTCGCCGAGGGTGCTGGTCGCCGAGGCGTCGCTGGCGTAGAAGCCAACCACATCGGCGAGGACCTGCACCTGACCCGTCAGGTTGTAGATGTCCACCTGACCGCCACTACCCAACGGCACCGTCGTCGAGTTGGCCCCCGTCCACCCCGCCGCGAAGTCAATGTTCGACACCGTCGGACGAGCACCACCCGTGGGCCACACGGTGAGGTAACTAGCCACCGTCGGCGACACCACGGTCACATTCAGCACGACCGCGGCAACCCCCGTCATGGGCACCCCACCACGGCCGGACACCTGAAGGTGCAGCACCCCATTCGGCCCGACCGCACCAGCCGGCGCACCCGGACCAGAACGGGTGTCCAGGATCCGGCTCGGAGCCAGCGAATAATACGCACCAGCCCCTCCCACCGCCGCCGGAGCCGCCGCAGCGGCACTGGCAACCGCGGGTGCGACCGCCAGCATGACGGCAACGGCCGCCGCACCAGCGATAGCAACGCGAATTGCTCGCATTAAACCCCCGATGGTTTTAACGAGAATCGACCTCAATCGTTCGATCGAGGTCGTGGGACCGCATGACTTTATGCGAACGTTCAGCGCTCGGCAACGACGAAACCGCGAAGCCGTCAAAACGGCAATCGACGACGGGCGGTCGGGCCGGCCCACGCCCAACCACCGAGGCGCGAAACGGGGGCCGCCCGCCGAAGCGGAGCGGCCCCCGGACCGTGAACGGGATGGATCAGCGGTACAGGTGGTGCCCGATCGCCGCCACAGGCGACATCGCTGCCTTCGCGGCCGGGCTGGCGGCCCGGGCGTTGGCAGTCACGGCGTCCGGTACCTCGAACCTGCCCTCGACGTCAACGAGCACGTTGATGGTGCCCGCGTGGTTGTACACGTCGAACCCGCCGTCCGCGAAGCTCAGCGAGAGGGGCGCCGTGTTGCATATGGTGGCACCCTTGGCCGGATCCAGGTTGCTGACATCCGGTCGCGGATCGTCGGACTCCCACGCGGTCAGGTACGTGTCGGCGGTCGAGGAGACCGCTGTCACGTTGGCCGCGAGCGCGTAGGTGCCGGCGTCCTGGACCGAGGCCGGCGGGATGAACTCGGCCGTAGTACCCGTGCCGAGTGCCCCGTGGCCGCCCTGGCCCGAGCGCGTATCGATGATACGCACCGGGTTCATGGGCTGGAACCGTCCACCGAGTTCCTGTGCGGTGTCGGTGTAGATGGCGAAGACGTCCACCAGGATGTCGGTGGTCGCCCCCTGGTTGTAGATCTCGAACGCCGGAATACCGGCGCACGTCGGATCCACCGTGCATGGTGCCGTCGGGACGATCACCATGTTCGACACCGTCTTGCCGGCGGCGTAGTCGAGCGTCGAGGTTCCCGGCCGGGCAGTCTGTCCGTTCCAGGTGGTCAGGAAGCCGCTGCCGGTCGCGTCGACGACCGTCACGTTGACCGCCACCGCCTGGATGTACGGGTTGTAATCCGGGCCGAAGTCCACTGTGACGGTGCCTTCGCCCCCGCTACCCACCGGACCGCCGTCCTCGCGGGTGTCCACCAGACGCCCCGGCTCCGCGGGAACCATGTCGCCCCCGTCGCCGAGGGTGCTGGTCACCGTGCCGTCGCTGGCGTAGAAGCCAACCACGTCGGCGAGGATCTGCACATTACCGGTCAGGTTGTAGATGTCGACCTTGCCGCCGCTACCCAACGACACCGTCGTCGAGTTGGCCCCCGTCCATCCGGCCGGGAAGTCAATGTTCGACACGGTCGGACGGGCGGCACCCGTGGGCCACACGGTGAGGTAACTGGAGCCGGTCGGCGAGACCACGGTCACGTTGAGCACGACCGAGGCGGCCCCGTGGGCCGGCACCCCGCCCCGGCCGGTGACCTGAAGGTGCAGCACACCATTCGGCCCGACCGCGGCAGCCGGAGCGCCCACACCCGAGCGGGTGTCCAGGATCCGGCTCGGAGCCAGCGAATAGTACGCACCGGCTCCTCCCACCGCCGCCGGAGCCGCCGGAGCGGCAGTGGCGACAGTGGGTGCGACCGCCAGCATGGCGGCAACGGCCGCCGCGCCAGCGATAGCAACGCGAATTGCTCGCATTAAACCCCCGATGGTCTAACTAGAATCGACCCCGATCGTTTGATCAGGGTCGTGGGACCGCATGACTTTATGCGAACGTTCAGCGCTCGGCAACGGCGGGGAGGCGAAGCTATCCGAAACGGCGGCCGACGACGACGAACGGCCGGGCCGGCCCTCGCCGAACCACCGAGGCGCGAAGCGGGGGCCGCCCGCCGAAGCGGAGCGACCCCCGTACCCGTGGCGGGCTCAGTCAGCCGCGCGTGCGGTACGCCTGGTGGCCGACCACCGCCACCGGTGACGCCGCCGCCCTGGTGGCCGGGCCCGCGTCCCGGGTGTTGGCGGGCGCGGCCGCGGGCAGCTCGAACCTGCCCTGAACGTCGACGAGCACGTTGACGGTGCCCGCGTGGTTGTACACGTTGAACGCGTGGCCCTCACCCAGCGGAAGGTCCGCCGTGTTGGCCACAGTGGACCCCCTGGCCGGGTCCAGGTTGCTGCTGGGGGGCCGTGAGTCGCCGGCGGCCCACGCGGTCAGGTACGTGTCGGCGGTCGGGGCGACCGCTGTCACGTTGGCCGCCAGCGCGTAGGTGTTGCTGTCCCAGACCGAGGTCGGCGGGCCGAACAGGCCCGTGTCGTTCGCACCGAGCGGCCCGCGTGCGCCCAGCGCCGTGCGGGTATCGGCGATGCGCACCGGGTTCATGGGCTGGAACCGCCCACCGGCACCGATGGCGGTGTCGGTGTAGATGGCGGTGACGTCCACCAAGGCGTCGGTGGCGGCACCCTGGTTGTAAACGGAGAACATCGGCCGCCCGGCGCACGCCGGACCGATGTTGCACGGTGTCGTCGGGACGATCGTCAGGTTCGACACCGTCTTCCCGGCCGCGTAGTCGAGCGTCGAGGTCCCCGGCGGGGTCCCCGCGCCGTCCCAGATGGCCATGAAGCCACTGCCCTGCGGGTTCACGGCCGTCAGGTTGATCGCCACCGCCTGGACATACGGGTTAATTGCCGGTCCGAAGTCCAACGAGAGGGTCAGTCCGCCCGGGCTGAACAGCGGCCGATCGTTGTCACGGCTGTCGAAGACCCGGGACGGCGCGACGGAAACCATGTCGCCACCGTCGCCGAGGGTGCTGGTCGCCGAGGCGTCGCTGGCGTAGAAGCCAACCACATCGGCGAGGACCTGCACCTGACCCGTCAGGTTGTAGATGTCCACCTGACCGCCACTACCCAACGGCACCGTCGTCGAGTTGGCCCCCGTCCACCCCGCCGCGAAGTCAATGTTCGACACCGTCGGACGAGCACCACCCGTGGGCCACACGGTGAGGTAACTAGCCACCGTCGGCGACACCACGGTCACATTCAGCACGACCGCGGCAACCCCCGTCATGGGCACCCCACCACGGCCGGACACCTGAAGGTGCAGCACCCCATTCGGCCCGACCGCACCAGCCGGCGCACCCAGACCAGAACGGGTGTCCAGGATCCGGCTCGGAGCCAGCGAATAATACGCACCAGCCCCTCCCACCGCCGCCGGAGCCGCCGCAGCGGCACTGGCAACCGCGGGTGCGACCGCCAGCATGACGGCAACGGCCGCCGCACCAGCGATAGCAACGCGAATTGCTCGCATCATTCCCCCGTTTGTTCAGTTATGGTCGATCCCCACACGCCGACGGGGATCGATAGGACCGCATGATCATAAGTAGCCGGTTGCCACGCGGCAACGGTTGCGACGGGAAGCCGTCCGAACGGCTGTCCGAAAATGGCTACCGGCGGGTAATCTGTGCGGCATGACGGATCTGGACGCGTTGGGCGCCAGCATGCTGGACGCGGTGCCCTTCGCCCGCACCATCGGCGTGGAGTTCATCGCCGCGAGCGACGACGGGCGCTGCGTCACCGCTCGGATGTCCGACCACCCGCGGCTGCACAACCACGTCGGTGGGCCGCACGCGGGCGCCATGTTCAGCCTCGCCGAGACGGCCTCGGGCGCGGTGGTGATGGCGACCTTCGGCGATCAGCTCGGCCGGGCGGTGCCGCTCGCGGTGCGGGCCGACATCGAGTACCGCAAGCTGGCGATGGGCGCGGTCGAGGCGACGGCCCGGCTGGACCGGCCGCGCGACGAGGTGCTGGCCGAACTGGACGCGGGCCAGCGGCCGGAGTTCACGGTCACCGTGGACCTCACCCGGGGCGACGGCGCGGTGGCCGCGCAGCTTCGCATCGTCTGGACGCTACGTCCGAACTGACCCCGCGCGCCGGATTCGGGTCCACATTCGACGGTCGCCAATGGGGCGCGGATTGGCACTCAGCGTGGGCGAGTCATCCGATGATATCGGACGGCTGGGGAGCGGTACGACCGGTGACCAAGTCAACAGGATCGCATTCTGGAACGGATCTAGACAGTCTTCCCGGGAGTGTGCGAGGCTGCGATGCAACCATACATCGGGTTAATCTGGAGCGACGACCGGCGCGAAAGGGTATCGCCCCACGAAAGGGCATCGCCCGAGGCCGCGCCAGGCACGCTCACCAGAGATGCTCGCCAGGCACTGTGACAAGGGGACATCTCATGAAGCTGGTGCGAGTCGGGCCGGCCGGGGCCGAGCGGCCCGCGGTGCTCGACGGCGATGGCCGCTACTACGACATCTCGCCGGTCACCACCGACATCGACGGCGCGTTCCTCGCGGGCGACGGCGTCGAGCGGGTTCGCGCCGCCCTCGCTGGAGGATCGCTGACCGAACTGCCCGCGCCGGACCGGATCGGGGCGCCCATTGCCCGCCCGGGCAAAATCGTCTGCATCGGGCTGAACTTCTCCGACCACGCCGAGGAGACCGGCGCGACGGCCCCGACCGAGCCGATCATCTTCATGAAGGGTGCCGACACCCTGGTCGGCCCCGACGACACGGTGCTCATCCCCCGGCGCAGCGTGAAGACCGACTACGAGGTCGAGCTGGCCGTGATCATCGGCCGCAAGGCCCGCTACCTCGACTCGCCCGCCGACGCGGCCGGCGTCATCGCGGGGTACGCGATGGCCAACGACGTCAGCGAGCGGGAGTTCCAGACCGAGCGCGGCGGCCAGTGGGACAAGGGCAAGTCGTGCGAGACGTTCAACCCGCTCGGCCCGTGGCTGGTCACCGCCGACGAGGTAGCCGATCCCCAGGCCCTGGGCATGCGCACCTGGGTCAACGGTGAGCAGCGGCAGAACGGCAACAGCAAGAACATGATCTTCGGCGTGTACCACGTCGTGTGGTACCTCAGCCAGTTCATGGTGCTCGAACCGGGCGACTTGGTGAACACCGGCACCCCGGCCGGGGTCGGGTTCGGCACCAACGACTTCCCGTTCCTGCGCGCCGGTGACGTGGTCGAGATGGAAATCGATGGGCTGGGCCGTGCCCGCCAAGAGATGGGGCAGGCATGAGCGAGCGTCAGCGAGGGAATCATGGTTACCGCGCGGTCCTGCCTCAGGCGGCCGGCGAGCGAAACGAGGCGGGCGCATGAGCACCGGTGAATTCGACGGGTTGGTCGCCGCGGTGACCGGCGGCGCGTCCGGCATCGGCCTGGCCGCCGCGCAGCTGCTCGCGCAGCGGGGCGCCAAGGTGGCGGTGCTCGACCTGAAGCCGGAGAACGTCGAGGCGCCACTGCACGGGATCGTCTGCGACGTCAGCGACGACGACAGCGTCAAGGCCGCGGTGCAGGCCGTGGTCGACCGGTTCGGGGCGCTGGACATCCTGGTCAACAACGCCGGCATCGGCGCGCAGGGCGGCGTCGAGGACAACTCCGACGCGGAGTGGCAGCGGGTGTTCGACGTCAACGTGGTCGGCATGGTCCGCGCCAGCCGGGCCGCCCTGCCCCACCTGCGCCGTTCGTCGCACGCGGCGATCGTGAACACCTGCTCGATCGCGGGCACCGCCGGCCTGCCGCAGCGCGCGCTCTACTCGGCGTCGAAGGGCGCGGTGCTCGCGCTGACCCGGGCGATGGCCGCCGATCACCTGCGCGAGGGCATCCGGGTCAACTGCGTCAACCCCGGCACCGCCGACACCCCGTGGATCGACCGGCTGCTCTCGGTGGCGACGGATCCGGCGGCCGAGCGCGCCGCGTTGGAGGCCAGGCAGCCGCACGGCCGGTTGGTGCGGGCCGATGAGGTGGCCGGCGCGATCGCGTACCTGGCCAGCCCGGGGGCCGGCTCCACGACCGGGGTGGACCTGGCGGTCGACGGTGGCATGGCCGGCCTGCGGCTGCGCCCCGCGAACCAGTCGTGACCGCACCCGATTCGCCCGGCGCCTCGACGAAGCCGTTCGTCGAGGCGCTACGGCGCGGGCCCTTCGGCCTGGGTACCGCGCCGCTGGCCGGACTCTACGACGCGGTACCGCCGGAGCAGGCCCGAGCCGCCCTGCGGGCGGCCTGGGACGGCGGCGTGCGGTATTACGACACCGCGCCGCACTACGGTGCCGGGCTGGCCGAGCGCCGGCTCGGTGAGTTCCTGCGCACCGTGCCGCGCGCCGAGGCGGTGGTCTCCACCAAGGTCGGGCGGCTGCTGGTGCGCGCCGACGGGCCGGACGAGGCGGCCGGGTTCGCCGACGACGCACCGCTGAGGCGGGTCATCGACTTCAGCGCGGACGGGGTGCGCCGCAGCCTGGACGAGAGCCTGCGGCGCAGCGGCCTGGACCGGTTCGACCTGGTGTTCATCCACGACCCGGACGACCACTGGGAGCAGGCGGTCGGGCAGGCGTACCCGGCGCTGGCGCGGCTGCGCGACGAGGGCGTGGTGCGGGCCATCGGGGTCGGCATGAACCAGGCCGAGATGCTCGCCCGGTTCGTGCGGGAGACCGACATCGACGCGGTACTGGTCGCCGGCCGGTACACGCTGCTGGACCAGCGCGCCGACGAGGACCTGCTGCCGGCCTGCCTGCGCCGCGGGGTGGCGGTGATCGCGGGCGGGGTCTTCAACAGCGGCATCCTCGCCGACCCGGGGCCTGACGCCCACTACGACTACCAGCCGGCCCCGGCCCCGATCCTGGCGCGGGCGCTGGCCATGCAGGCCGAGTGCCAGAGCTTCGGGGTGACGCTGCCGGCCGCCGCGGTGCAGTTCCCCCGGCGCCATCCGGCGGTGACCACCGTGCTGGTCGGCGCCCGCAGCGCCGAGGAGGTCGACCAGGACCTGGCCCTGCTCGACACGCCCGTGCCGGACGAGCTGTGGCCACGACTCGCGGAGCGCTGACATGACTATCGACGCTCATCACCACGTCTGGGACCTCACCGTGCGGCCGCAGGGCTGGATCGACCCGGTCCGGATGGGCCCGATCCATCGCTCCTTCGGGCTCGACGACCTGGCCGGACCGGCCACCTCGGCCGGAGTGCGGGGCACGGTGCTGGTGCAGACCGTACCGGTGGCCGCCGAGACCCCGGAGTTCCTCGCCCTGGCGGACGCCTCCGAACTGATCCTCGGGGTCGTCGGCTGGGTCGACCTGACCGATCCCGCGGTGGCCGACCGGATCGCCGAGCTGCGCGCAGGGCCCGGCGGGCGGTGGCTGGTGAGCATCCGGCACGGAGTGCAGGGCGAGCCGGATCCCGATTGGTTGTGCCGGCCCGACGTGCGGCGCGGGCTGGCGGCGGTGGCCGACGCCGGCCTGGCCTACGATCTGCTGCTCGTGGCCAACCAACTGCCGGCCGCCGCGCGGACCGCGGCGGAGCTTCCGGGACTGCGGTTCGTGCTCGACCACCTGGGCAAGCCACCGATCGCCGCCGGCGAACTGGGGCAGTGGTCGCGCGACCTCGCCGCCCTGGCCGCGTCCCCGAACGTGGCGGCCAAGCTCTCCGGGCTGGTCACCGAGGCCGACTGGACACGGTGGACGGTCGAGGACCTGGCGCCGTTCGCGCGCACGGCGCTGCACGCGTTCGGACCGCACCGGCTGATGTTCGGCTCGGACTGGCCGGTCTGCCTGCTGGCCTCCTCCTACGAGCGGTGGCTGGCCGCCGCCCACGAGTTGACCGCGGACCTGTCCGCGCCGGAGCGGGACTCGGTCTTCGCCGGCTGCGCCCGCGAGTGGTACGGGCTGGAGCGCGCATGAGGGTCCAGCTCGCGTACGGCACCGACGGGCTCACCGTCGACCTGCCCGACGGGCGCACCACCGTCATCACCCCGGCCCATCCGCCGGTGGTCGGCGACGAGCGGGCCGCGCTGCGCGAGGCGCTGCGTCATCCCGAGGCCGGGCCGCCCCTGCGCGACCGGGTGCGTCCCGGCCAGACCGTGGCCATCTCCGCGTGCGACGGCACCCGCCCGCAGCCCCGCCGGGTCATGGTCGAGGCGATCCTGGAGGAATTCGACGGCGTCGTGTCCCACGACGATCTGGTGATCCTGGTGGCCACCGGGACCCACCGGGGCAACACCGACGCCGAGCTGCGCCAGATGTTCGGCGACTGGATAGTCGACAACCTGCGGATCGTCAACCACGACGCCCGGGACGACGGCGCGCTGCGGTTCGTCGGGACCTTCGGCAGGGACGTCCCGGTGTGGCTGAACCGCGAGTGGGTCGACGCCGATGTGCGCATCACCACCGGCTTCGTCGAGCCGCACTTCTTCGCCGGCTTCTCCGGCGGCCCCAAGCTGGTCGCGCCCGGCCTCGCCGGCCTGGAAACGGTGCTGACCCTGCACGACGCGCAGCGCATCGGCGACCCCCGCGCCACCTGGGGCGTTATCGAGGGCAATCCGGTCCACGACGACGTGCGCGCCATCGCCGCCGGCACCGGCGTGCACTTCGCCCTCGACGTGATTCTCAACCGGGAGCAGCGGATCGTGGCCGCGTTCGGCGGCGACCTGCTGGCCATGCACGCCGCGGCCACCGCGGCGGCCCGCACCATCGCCATGCGCCCGGTACGGGAGCCGTTCGACGTGGTGCTCACCACCAACGCCGGCTTCCCGCTCGACCAGAACCTCTACCAATCGGTCAAGGGCATGTCGGCGGCGGCGACCGTGGTGCGTCCCGGCGGCACCATCATCTGCGCGGCCGAGTGCCGCGACGGCTTCCCGGATCACGGCTCGTACCGGGAGGTGCTGACCTCCCAGCCCTCCCCCGCCGCGCTGCTGCGGGAAATTCAGAGCCGGCCGCGCGCCGTGCCGGACCAGTGGCAGGTGCAGATCCAGGCCCGCATCCAGACCGCCGCGCGGGTGGTCATGCACACCTCGTACCTGTCCGACGCGCAGCTGGCCGAGGCGCACCTGGAGCAGACCGCCGACATCGCCGACTGCGTCGCGCGGCACGGTCCACACGCGACGGTCTGCGTGCTGCCCGAGGGCCCGCAGACCATTCCCTACCTTCAGGCCTGAACCCCCGGGGCCTGCCCCGACCGTCGAACTCCCTCCTCCGACACGCGGCCGAGCGGGCCGGCAGCCAATCTGGCCGCCGGCCCGCCCTCGGATCACTTCGCCGGTTACTGCGGCGGGGCGTAGGGGTACGCCGAGGTCACACCGATCTTGTCCAACTGCATCTGGCTCGGGTCGAAGCCCGCGTTCCAGCTGTCGTTCTCGAACGTGTTGCAGCTGGTGTCCCCGTGGTAGGGCTTGTACTCCACGTTGGTCACCTGGATGTCGGAGAAGTCGAAGCCGCAACCGCCGCCGTCCATGTGCACGCCGCTGGGCGGCGTGTCGGGCATCGACGGGTCGGCGTTCACGTTGTCGATCGTGATCTGCGACATGTGGTTGACGATCGTGTGCGGCTCGAAGTCCTGCACGCCGTACGCGTAGATGGCGCCCATGTCGCCACTGTCCAGTCCGACGTCCGAGACCTTCAGGTACTGCAGGGTGTTGTCGTGCGTGTAGTTGTCCGCGTTGGCGGCGGTGGTCAGCGTCTCCAGCGTCACCGCGTACCGGGCGCTGTGCTCGATGACGCTGTTGCTGATGAGGTTGTTGCCGCTGTCCATGATTTCGACGCCGGACGCGTCGCCGGGCACGAGTTCACCATAGTTGTTGATGTAGTTGTCGGTGAACGTGTTGTGGTTGGCCACGTCGCCCTCGCCCGGGTACGGCCCCTCGACCTTGATGCCGTCCGCGCCCAGATGTTCGAGCAGGCTGTCGGTGACGCTGTCGTGGTCGTTGGCGAACAGCATGTACACCGCGGTGTAGCCCGAGTCCGAAATATCCATGGACTTCAGGTTGACGTCGTGGGTGTTGGTCATGGTCACCATGCCGAACCGGTTGCGCGGCATCTCGATCTGTCGGTCATACTCCGGGTACTTGTGGTCCACGCCGGAGTCACCGGCGTAGTTGAACCCGTCGCGGTACCAGTCCATGAAGTCCGAGTACTGCAGCGCGATCCCGTCGAAGGTCAGGTCGTGTACCCGCTGGGACTCCGAGCTACCAGCGATCGACAGGATGGTGCTGACCGTCGGCGCCATGATGGTGGTGTCGTTGATGTTTCCGGTGCGCGGCCAGTAGTAGAGCCAGCCGGTCTGCGAGTCGAGGTAGTACTCCCCCGGAGAGTCCAGGAAGGACAGTGAGTTCTGCAGGAAGTACCGCGAGCCCGGGTCCTCGGTCTCGATGGAGTACCGGGTCGGGTACTTCAGTGTGGCCAGGCCCTTGTTCCAGGACACGTCCAGGACCGGGTCGGTGTCGGTGAACCAGCTCCAGTGACCGCCGGACCAGATGACCACCTGGGCGTCGTGCATGTCCCAGTCCGGGTTCCAGTCACCCGGGTTGTAGGTCAGCCAGGTCTGGCTGTTGAGGTAGTCGGTGTTGAGGGCGGTCGTCAGGTACGGCGCCCACTTGTCGTCCTCGGCCCGGTTGGGGTATCGGGCCGTGGTGGCCCGCTGCCCGTCCTCGAACAGGGTGTAGAACGGGTGGCTGGGGTCGACCTGGGTCCGGTAGATGTCACCCTGGTACTGCTGCCAGCCGGTGATGGGCTTGGCACCGAGCAGCCGGGCCTTGCCGGGCCCGTCATAGCTGCGGTAGATGACCTGGTGCCCGTTGTTGCCCGAGTCCTTCTCGTTGAAGGTGATGGTCTGGTCGACCGGGTAGTCGCCGGCGCGCAGGTTCACCACGACGTCGCAGCGCATCTTGCCCGCCTTGTTCAACCCGCGTTGGCTGACGGTGTCGCGGGCGTGCTGCACCGTCTTGAACGGCTTGGCCTTGGTGCCGGAGTTGTGGTCGTTGCCGCTGGGCGAAACGTAGATCTGGTCCTGCGCGCATCCCCCGGACGCGGCCGCAGGGGTGGCGGTGGGCGTGGTTCCTAGAACCACTGCTGCCGCGGTCGCGGCCAGTAGCCCGATGAGTCGGTAGCGGGAACCGCTCGACACTAATCCTCCTCGGTCAGGTCATCACACCGACATGCATGGAGAGCGCAAGCGCCCGCCGGCTGGACCCGCCTCGCTGGTGGCGCGCGATGTCGGTGAATGCGCCGCAGGCCGCCGGTAACCGCATCGTAACGAGGGGCTCAGATATTGGTCAAGATGTTCATCGGATGAAGAACGAGCTTGGTCTGACGAACACTGACGACGAAGGACGGCGCTAAGGGGCAGCGCGCGGAGGGGCGGGCACCCGGAAAGCGGCACGCGGAGGCCGGCGCGCACGGCGACGGCGCGCACGGCGACGGCGCGCACGGCGACGGCACGCACGGCGACGGCACGCACGGCGACGGCCGCACCGCCGTGCTGGACGGTGCGGCCGTTTGCCGTCATCTGGAGGGTCTCAGTGGGACTTCGCCCGCAGGGTGTAGCTGTTTCCCGGGGTGGTCGGCATGCTCAGCTGGTCACCGTCCACCTTGTACCGCGGCGCCTTGCCGTGCTTGGCGGTCAGCTCGAACCGGCCGCCGACCAGGGCGCTGCGCAGCTCGAGGTCCACGCCCCGATCCGAGACGACCCGGATCTCGGTGGGCACCCTGGCCGCCCAGTCGACACCGACGGTGAACGCGCCGCGCGCCCGCAGTCCGTCGTACGAGCCCCGGGCGGCCCAGCCGTCGGGCAGTGCCGGCAGCACGTGCACGAATCCCGCGTGGCTCTGCAGCAGCATCTCGGCCAGGCCGGCGGTGACGCCGAAGTTGCCGTCGATCTGGAACGGCCAGTCGTTGAGAAAGTTGGAGAAGGTGTTGCGCCACAACAGATGGTCCATCTGCTCCCGGGCCATGTTGCCGTCGTACAGCCGGGCGAACAGGTTCGCCTTCTGCGCCCGGTTCCAGCCGATGTCGTTCTGCGCCGTGTTGGCGGTACGCGCGCGGATGCTGACGCCGGCCGCCGCGAAGTACTCGGGGGTGCCCTCGGCGGTGATCTGGTTGCTAGGGAACAGCCCGTACGAGTGCGACGTGTGGCGGTGGCCGTCGGTCGGGTCGTCCAGATCCTGCTTCCACTCCTGCAGCTGCCCCCAGCTGCCGATGCGCAGCCCGGGGTCGAGCCGCGCCTTGAGCTTCTCCACGCTTTGGCGGAACTGCTTGTCGCCCAGCACCTTGGCGGCCTCGATGGTGTTGGTCAGCAGATCCCAGATCACCATCTGGCTGTACGAGCAGCCGTTGGTGAACGGTCCGTGCTCCGGCGAGTAGCTCGGCGAGACGACCAGGGTACCGTCGCTCGGATCGACCACCAGGTAGTCCATCCAGAACTGCACGTGCTCTTTGATCGCCGGGTACACCGAGCGCAGGAACTTCTCGTCCTGGGTGAACAGGTAGTGCTCCCACAGCTGGCGCAGCAGCCAGGCGGTGGACTCCGGCGACCAGGTGGAGGCGTTGGTGGACACACCGGTGTACCCGAAGATGTTGAGGTGGTTCATCGCGGCCCAGCCGCCCGCGTCACACAGCTGCCGGGCGGTGACCCGGCCCGGTTCGCGGATGCTCTCGATGAAGTCCGCCAGCGGGGCGACCGTCTCGGGCAGGTTGGTCAGGTCGGAGGGCCAGTAGTTCATCTCCAGGTTGATGTTCGTGGTGTAGTCGTCCTGCCAGTCCGGGGCGGTGGAGTTGTTCCACTTGCCCTGCAGGTTCGGCGGCAGGGTGCCGGCCCGGGCCGAGGAGATGAGCAAATACCGTCCAATGTGGAAGTGCAGCATTTCCAGCTCGGGGCTGGCCGGGGTGGTGACATCCACCTTGCGGGCCGCCTTGAAGTCGTTGAGCTGCAGGTCGGTCGGCTCGGTGGAGGCCGCCTGACCGATGTCGATGCGCACCCGACCGAACAGCGCGGTGTGGTCGGCGACGTGCCGGTCGCGCAGTTGCTGGTACGAGCGGCGGCGCGCCGCGTCGAGGGCCTTGGTCACCTTGTCGTGCGGGTCGACGCCGCGGTAGTGCGGGTATTTGTTGGCATAGTTGGTGCCGTGGGTCAGCAGGAGGGTGAGCGCGTCGGCGGCGGTGACGGTCACCGTGCCGTCGGCGTTGGTCACCGTGCTGCCGCCCTCGGCCAGCACCAGCAGTTGCGCCTCGTACAGCAGCCCGTTGTCCTGCAGGTTGCCGCGCATGGTGATGCGGCCGGACGCGGCGGTAAGGGTGACCGACCGGTTGTCGGCGGTGGTGATGCTGACCGTGACGCTGATCTGGCCCGGCCGGTCGGCGGTCACCCGGCCGACGGTGACATCGTCGGGGTAGCTCGCAAAGTACTCCCGCTGGTAGGTGACTCCGTCTCCGACGAACCGCACGTGCGCCAGCCCGGTGGACATGTCCAGGTCGCGGCGGTAGTCGGTGACGGTCTGCGGCGCGGTGGGCGCGGTGAGGAAGACGTCGCCGAAGGTCTGGTAGGCGCCGTACCCCCACTTGGTCTGGCCCAGCTCCCCCGCGGTCACCTGCTCGTCGGAGCTGCCCTGCGTGTTGATGGTGGCACGCACCGAGTCCACCACGCCCGGCCGCGGCGGGTCCCAGTTGCCGAAGGTGTAGTCGTGTCCGCCCTCGGCGGAGCCCGGCCCACCGGTCCACAGCGTCTCGTCGTTGAACTGGATCTGCTCGGTCTGTACCCCGCCGAAAATCATCGCGCCGCCCCGGCCGTTGCCGACCGGGAAGGCGTCGTTCTGCCAGTCGACCCCGACCGTGTTGAACCACAGGGTCAGGGAGGGATTGGTGGTTTGCCCCGCGCCGGACGTGCCGGTGCCGGCCCACGCGGCCGGCGAGGACACCCGGTTGTACGCGGCCGAGGTCAGCGCGAAGGCACCGGCAGCCAGCGCGCCGCCCAGCATCCGCCGCCGGCTCAGGCCGCCGCCGGCCGGGTCGGGGCCCGCTGCGTTGTGGCCCGCGGTGTTGTGGCTTGCGGTGTTGTGGCTTGCGGTGTTGTGGCTTGCGGTGGCATTACCCGGGGCGTCGTGGGGTGTGGTCATGCGCCTCTCCTCGCTCATGAACGGGGGTTCGCGGATGTGCGTCGCCGCGGCAGATCGCGGCGGCGCGGGCAGCATTGACGGAAAGACCGATGCCGCGCGCTCGCGGCCCGGTGGCGCCCACGTCCGTTCCAGCGGTAAACGGTGTGATCACCGTAGACGTCAGATGTCTTTCTAGACCATCTCGACGACCGTGTCTAGAGAGGGATCGATCGCCAGCGGTCCAGCCGGCGCGGTGGCGGCGAGGTTCCGGGCCGGAAACGCGTCACGGCCCGGGTCGGGTGAACCTCGGATTTTTTTCGCCGCCCCCGTCCCGGACGGCGCGCGGGTCAGTCGGGGCGTTGCGGCTTCACGATGGTGCGCAGCCAGGCCTCAGAGGTGTTCACGTGCAGCAGCGCGGCGGCGTAGGCCAGCGGCTGGTCGCGGGCCCGCAGGGCCAGGAAGATGGCCCGGTGCTCGTCGACGGTGGCCCCCGCGACATTGCCCTCGATCAGGCCGCGCCAGATCCGGGCCCGCACGGTGCGGCCGGACAGCCCCTCGAGCAGGGAGGTCAGCGTCTCGTTGCCGGTGGCGCCGGCGACCAGCTGGTGGAACTGGATGTCGCACTCCATCAGCGCCTCGGCGTCGCCGGCAACCGTGCCCATCCGGTCGACCAGCCCGGCCAGCGCCTCGACCTGCTCGTCGGTGATCCTGGCCGCGGCCAGCGCGGTGGCGGACGGCTCCAGCATCCGGCGCACCTCCATGACCTCCCGCAGGGTGTCGCCGCGCAGCAGCTCGACGGCGAACCCGAGGCCCTCGAGCAGTAGCCGCGGGGCCAGGCTGGTCACGTAGGTGCCGTCGCCGCGGCGTACGTCCAGCACCCGCGCGGACTCCAGCACCTTCACGGCCTCGCGCACCCCGCTGCGGGACAGCCCCATCTGGGCCGCGAGCTGCTGTTCGGACGGCAGCCTGGCGCCGGGCGGCAGCTCACCCGACTGGATCATGTTGCGCAGCCGGGCGATCGCGTCGTCCGTCAGAGCCATCGGTCAATCCCTCCGCCTGATGCCGCCGGGCGGCAGACATCGTATGTATTGCCGGACCCCGCGTCCATCTGGACAGTTGCCCGACCCGGCCCCTCGACGGGGGGCCGGCTGCGGGACGCCAGCGAGATCACCCTAGACATGCACGATCATCACAGGCTATAAAGACATCAGATGTTTGGTCGCCGCCTACGGGCGGCCTTTCAATCGCTGCCCCGCGGCACCGAACGGCTCCCGCTTGTCCAACGAGCCGATGGCGCCTGCGCGCAGGGAAGGCAGATCCGTGACTGAGCTCTTTTGCGCCCTGGACACCTTCGACGTTCGATTCCCGACCTCGCGCCAGCTCGATGGCTCGGACGCGATGAATCCAGCCCCGGACTACTCCGCCGCGTACGTCGTCGTGCGCACCAGCACCGGCCGGGAGGGCTACGGCCTGACCTTCACGGTGGGGCGCGGCAACGATGTGCAGGTCGCCGCCGTGCGGGCGCTCGCTCCGCTGGTGGTCGGTCGCCCGGTGGACGAGATACTCAACGACCTCGGCGCGTTCTCGCGCGAGCTGACCGGTGACAGCCAACTGCGCTGGCTCGGCCCGGAAAAGGGTGTCATCCACATGGCGTCCTCGGCCGTGCTGACAGCCATGTGGGACCTGGTCGCCCGGGCGGCGAACAAGCCGCTGTGGAAGCTGCTGGCCGACCTGGAGCCGGCGCAACTTGTGTCCCTTGTGGACTTCCGGTATCTGCGTGACGCGCTCACCGAGCAGGAGGCCATCGACATCCTGACCCGGGCGGGGGAGGGCCGGCAGGATCGCGAACAGCGGCTGCTCACCAACGGGTACCCGGCATACACCACCACACCGGGCTGGCTGGGCTACACCGACGAGAAGCTGGTCCGGCTGTGCAGGGAGGCCGTCCGGGACGGGTTCAGGCTCATCAAACTCAAGGTGGGTGCCAGCCTGCCCGACGACATCCGGCGGCTGCGGCTGGCCCGGGACGCCGTCGGGCCCAACGTGCTGATAGCGGTGGACGCCAACCAGGCGTGGGGGGTGCCCGACGCCATCTCCTGGATGGACCGGCTGCGCCCCTACAACCCGTACTGGATCGAGGAACCCACCTCCCCGGACGACGTACTGGGGCACGCCGCGGTACGCCGCGCGGTGGCGCCCACCAAGGTGGCCACCGGGGAGCACGTCCAGAACGCGGTGATGTTCAAGCAAATGCTCCAGGCGGGCGCGATCGACGTGGCGCAGATCGACGCGTGCCGGGTCGGCAGCGTGAACGAGAACCTGGCGATCCTGCTGCTCGCCGCGAAATACGGCGTGCCGGTGTGCCCGCACGCCGGCGGCGTGGGGCTGTGCGAGATGGTCCAGCACCTGGCGATGTTCGACTACGTGGCGGTCAGCGGCAGCACAGAAAACCGCATGATCGAGTACATCGACCACCTGCACGAACACTTCGTCGAGCCGGCACGGGTGGCTGACGGCCACTACGTGGCGCCGCGCGGCCCGGGCGCCGGAGCTCAGATGCTGCCCATCTCCGTCGCCGAGTACCTCTACCCGGACGGCCCGCGCTGGCGCGACGACACCCCGAACACCCATCCCGGCGCCAGCGTGGATCCCAGTGTCAGCGTGGATCCCCGTGCCAGCGCGGATCCCAGTGTCAGCGTGGATCCCAGCGGCAGCACGGGTCTCGGCGCGGGCGCGCGGGCAACGACAGACGACCCGGGCGTGTTCGCCCGGCCGGTATGAGAGCGAGGTAGGCGTGAAAGTCAATAAACTCCTCCTGCTGGGCGGCGTTGCCCTGCTGGCCGCGAGCATGGTCGGCGCCTGCTCATCGGCGAGCGGCGCGGCCAGCGGCAAGCCCCTGGTCGGCGTCGACTACCCGCGGTCGGACACCGACTTCTGGAACTCCTACATCAAGTACGTGCCCCAGTTCGCCAAGTCCGAGGGCGTGCAGCTCAAGACGACCAACTCGCAGAACGACATCTCCAACCTCATCTCCAACGTCCAGACCTTCGTGAGCCAGGGGGTCAAGGGCGTGGTGGTGGCGCCGCAGGACACCGCCGCCGTCGCGCCCTCGCTGCAGACGCTGGCCGCGAAGAAAATCCCGGTGGTGAGCGTGGACACCCGCCCCGACACCGGAAACGTCTACATGGTCGTGCGGGCCGACAACAAGGCCTACGG
This sequence comes from Rugosimonospora acidiphila, assembly GCF_039543385.1. Taxonomy (NCBI): domain Bacteria; kingdom Bacillati; phylum Actinomycetota; class Actinomycetes; order Micromonosporales; family Micromonosporaceae; genus Rugosimonospora; species Rugosimonospora acidiphila. Next base: position 110,371 of record NZ_BAABJQ010000013.1, on the reverse strand, counting down.
CACCAAGGCGTGCCAATTCCTCGGTACCAAGCTCGGCGGCAAGGGCAAGGTGATCGTGTTCGAGGGCGACCTGACCTCCATCAACGGGCGGGACCGCACCGACGCGTTCAACGACTGCATGAAGAAGAACTTCCCCGGCGTCACGGTGTTCGGCGAGGCCACCAACTGGGACGGCAACACGGCCGCCTCCAAGTTCCAGACCCAGCTCGCGTCCGACCCGGACATCAAGGGCGTCTACATGGAGTCCAGCTTCGCGCTGGCCGGCACGCTGCAGGTACTCAAGCAACACAACCTGCTGGTGCCGCCGACCGATCCGAAGCACGTCTTCGTGGTGTCCAACGACGGCATCCCCGAGGAGCTGAAGGACATCGCGGCAGGGCAGATCGACGCGACGGTCAGCCAGCCGGCCGACCTGTACGCCAAGTACGCCCTGTATTACATCAACGCGGCCATCGCCGGGAAGACCTTCAACCCCGGACCGACCGACCACGACAGCACCATCGTGCGGGTCCGGTCGGGGGTGCTGGAGGACCAGCTCGCGGCCCCGCTGGTCACGGCGGACGGGGCGACCGTCGGCGGCGTGGCGACGCTCAAGTCCGACGATTCGAGCCTGTGGGGCAACAACCTTCACTGACAGAAAGCGGCGGGCGAATGAGCAGCAGCGCGTGCGCCCCGAGCGATGGGCCGGCCCAGCCGGGTCGGCCCATCGTCGAGGCCACCAATCTCAGCAAGCGGTACGGTTCGACGCTGGCGCTGAACGACGTCGGCATCACGGTACGGGCCGGCAGCACCCACGCCCTCGTCGGCCGCAACGGCGCGGGCAAGTCGACCCTGGTCAGCCTGCTGACCGGGCTGCAGGCACCGGACACCGGCCGGATCGCCTTCGACGGGCAGCCCGCGCCGGCGCTCGGTGACCGGGACGGCTGGCGCCAGCGGGTCGCCTGCGTGTACCAGAAGTCCACGATCATCCCGACGCTCACCGTCGGGGAGAACCTTTACCTGAACCGGCAGGCCCGGGGCCTCGCCGGGCTCATCAACTGGGCGGGGCTGCGGCGGGAGGCGCGCCGGCTGCTGTCGGCGTGGTCGGTCGACGTCGATCCCCGCCAGCCGGCCGCAAGCCTCGGCGTCGAGCAGCGCCAACTGGTCGAGATCGCCCGCGCGCTGTCCTTCGGCGCCCGGTTCATCATCCTGGACGAGCCGACCGCGACCCTGGACGCGGCGGCGATCGGCCGACTGTTCGAGCGGATCCGCACCCTGCAGGCGCAGGGCGTGACGTTCCTGTTCATCAGCCACCACCTGCAGGAGATCTACGAGATCTGCGACACCGTCACCGTGCTGCGCGACGCCACCCACGTGCTGACCGCGCCGGTGGCCGAGGTGTCCCGGCAGCGGCTGGTGGCGGCGATGACCGGTGAACAGCCCGGCACCGCCGGCGCGGACGGCCGCTCGGCGCCGCCCGCCGACGCGCCGACCGTGCTGTCCGTGACCGGGCTGCGCTGGCGCGACCGGGCGCCGGAGGTGTCCTTCACCGTGCGCGCCGGTGAGGTCGTGGGGCTGGCCGGCGGCGGGGGCAGCGGCAAGGTCGAGGTGGCCGAGTCCATCGTCGGGCTGCGCCGGCCGGCCGCCGGCGGGGTGGCCGTCGAGGGGCGCGAGGTGCGGCCGGGCAGCGTGCCCGCGGCGCTGGCGGCCGGGGTCGGCCTGGTGCCCCAGGACCGGCACCGGGAGGGCTTCGTACCGATGCTGTCCATCGCGGAGAACGTGACGATGACGGTGCCGCGCCGGCTCGGGCCGGCCGGGTTCATCGTGCCGGGCCAGCGCGACGCACTGGCCCGCGACCTGATCGACTCCCTGACCATCAAGACTCCCGGTCCGGCGCTGCCGGTCGCCGGCCTGTCCGGCGGCAACCAGCAGAAGGTCGTCATGGCCAGAGCACTGGCCAATGATCCCAGGCTGCTCGTACTCATCACCCCGACGGCCGGGGTGGACGTGCGCTCCAAGCAGACGCTGCTGTCGGCCGTTGACGAGGTACGGGCCAAGGGCACCGCCGTAATGATCGTTTCCGACGAACTCGACGACCTGCGCAGTTGCGACCGCGTGCTGGTCATGTTCCAGGGCGCCATCGCACGGGAGATGGCCCGGGGCTGGGAGGACAACGAGCTGGTCGCCGCTATGGAAGGGGTTGACCTGCATCATGTCTGAGATCGCTTCGCCGGTACAGGAGGGCACGCCGGCCGCCGTGGCGACCGAGCCGGCGCCCGCGGCGGCCGGGCGCAGGCTGGCCATCGCCCGCCTGCGCGACCTCGCGCTGATTCCGGCGATCATCGTCATCGCGATAGTGGGTCAGATCGTCAACCCGGTCTTCCTGCACGCCGACAACCTGCTCAACGTGGTGCAGACCATGTCGGAGATCGCCATCCTGGTACTGGCCGAGACGCTGGTGCTGGTCGCCGGGAAGATGGACCTGTCGCTGGAGTCCACCTTCGGGCTGGCCCCCGGCATCGCCGCCTGGCTGATCGTCAAGCCCGGCGTCGGTCACGGGCTCGGCCTGCTGCCCGGCGCCTGGGCCATCCCGATCACGCTGATCGTCGGCGCGCTGATCGGCCTGGTCAACGGGCTGTTCATCGTGCGCTTCAAGCTCAACGGGTTCATCGTCACGCTGGGCATGCTGATCGTGCTGCGCGGCCTGCTCACCGGCGTCTCCGGCGGCCGGACCTTCTTCGGGCTGCCCAGCTCGATGCTGTACCTGAGCAACACCAACTGGCTGGGCATGCCGGCCTCGATCTGGGTGTGCCTCATCGCGTTCGCGGTGGCCATCGTGGTGCTGAGCCTGACCCGTTCCGGCCGCTCGCTGTACGCCATCGGCGGGAACGTGGACGCGGCCCGGGCCGCGGGCATCCGCACCGACCGGGTGATGTGGCTGACCCTCGTCCTCGCCAGCACGCTGGCGGCGCTGGGCGGCCTGCTGCTGTCCGGCCGGCTCGCCTCGGTCGCGGCCTCCCAGGGCAACGGCGACATCTTCACGGTGTTCGCCGCGGCGGTCATCGGCGGGGTCAGCCTCAACGGCGGCAAGGGCACGATGTTCGGCGCGTTCACCGGCGTGCTGTTGCTCTACATGATCCAGAACGTGCTCACCCTGGGCGGGGTACCCGCGCAGTGGATCTCGGCGCTGAACGGCGCCATCATCCTGGTCGCGCTGATTCTTGCCCGGATCACCAGCGGCCAGGCGCAGGAGTGATACCCGCTCTGTCCTGAGGACGAGGGAATCCTTCACACCACGCGGGGCACCGCGCGGCGTCCGGGTGGGTAACCGCCCCGCCGCGCGGTGCCGCTATGCGCTGATAGGAGCCCCTTCGGGCCTGGTCGTCTACGAGGTCCGACGCGAGCCGCTGCGGCTCGCGGTGAACACGGACTTCGGGATATACCCGCTGACGACCTGGGTGCGGTCGACGACCTCGGTGACGTGGTAGTTGACGGCGAGAGAGGCAAAGGAGAAGGCTTGCGCCACGGTCATTCCCTGGGTGCGGCCGAGGAAGTCGATCGTCTTCTCAACCGCGATCTTCGTGGCTCGATCCAGATCCCAGTCGATACCCATAATGATCCAGTCGGTGTCGGTCTCCGCCCAAGGCAGTTCGGTCGGGGTGTTCTTGAGCACGCTGAGGCGGAAGGTCCCCGACAGCGAGTGTTCGACGGCGGTCTGGCTCACCTCGCCGTCGCCCTGGACGCTGTGACAGTCGCCCATGAACAGTTGGGCGCCCGGCTGGAAGACCGGGAGGTAGAGCGTCGTCCCAACGGTCAGGTCGCGATTATCCATGTTGCCCCCGAACTTGCCGGGCGTCGTCGAGCTCTGCACCCCGGTCGCCGGAGGCGCGGCATCGGGGGTGTTGCCGACGAACTCACCGGTCGGCGGGGCAACGGCGATCGTACCCATGAACTTCCGCGTCGGGATCTTGATCGTGTCGGAGAAGTGCACCACCTCCTGCCCGCGCCACATCCCGGTGCGGTACATGTGGGTGAGGGCGTCGGACGGGATGTCCAGCGGGGCGTCGCCGGCCCTCCACCCGGGGTAGGTCGTGGCCATCACGCCGCTCGTTGGTGAGGTGCCGTTGAAGCCATAGTCGACTCGGGTATCCAGAGCCAGGTACTCGATGGCCAGGGTGTCGCCGGGCTCGGCCCCCTTCACATAGATCGGGCCGGTCATGATGTGGCCGCCGCCGTAGTTCTGGTTGGCGGCCCGCCGGGCGGGCAGGGTCTCCCAGAACGCGATCGCGTCCGGCAGCACCTCCTCGGGCTTGATGCCGAACGCGCCGAAGTAGTCGACCGGGTTCTGGCTGCCGGTCAGGCCCTGCTGGGAGAGGGCGTCGACGCGTACGATCTCACCGGATCGCATCGTGACGCCGGGCCTCTGGTTGATGGGGAACCCGCCCCAGTACAGGTTGTCGGGTGTGGACTTCAGATAGTGATCCCAGCGCGGACCGCGACCTGGCGGGGTGCGAGGGGTCGCGATGGCAGGCGAAGCGGCGCCGCCTACAAGACCGGCGGCAAGTGGGGCGGCCAGGCCCGCAGTCAATACGGTGCGCCGGCTGGCGCCCGAGGGTCGGGTCACGAGGGCTCCTGGGAGGTGAGGCCCGGCGCCGCTACCCTCCGGTCCTGATGCTGCGATGGGAGAGTCAGCGGGCCGCGTCGCGGGCCCGAGCTGTCATGCGTCACGTCTTACCCCTCAAGTCTCTTGTGGGAGATCCGACATGTGTGCGGTTGCCGCACACGCATCCAGCATGTTTCCAAGTGACTGCTACATACATGTAAAAACCTGGTTCCATTCGGGCCATCCTCAGACTGGCTGAGGTCCCGTGCTGGCCGCCAGCGGTACCAACTTCGAGACGCACCTTGGGGAAGCGTCAGGATCCGGCGCGGTAGGCGGGCGGGAGTTCGAAACCGAACCGCTCACTCATCGCCTGGACATCGAGCCTCGATTCCCGCCGCGCGACACTCCCGCACGACCTCGATCACCTCGGCTGCCTCCACGCCGACAGTTCAAGGACGGAGGGTGCCCGCGAAAGGGCCGGCCCGATCGGGCCGGCCCTTTCGCTTCCCCGCCGGTCGCGTCAGCCGGTCGGCAAGGCGGCCGGCTCGGCGGTCGGCTCGGCGGCCGGCTCGGCGGCCGGGATCAGCGGGAGGTGCCGTTGCCGGCGTCGCGCCAGCGCTCGTACTCGCCCCGACTGTCCGGGGTCAGCGGGTAGTAGTCGGCCAGCGGTGCCCCCTCGTCCAGCCGCATCCGGCTGAACTGCTCCCACTGCTCGTGGTCGCGGGCCGCCTCGATGACCGCGCCGGCCCGGCGCCGCGGCACCACCACGGCGCCGTCGTCGTCGGCGAGCACGATGTCGCCCGGCAGCACCAGCGCCCCGCCGCAGGCCACCGGCACGTCGTACGCCCACGGGAACAGGTCGGACTGGGAGGCGTAGTGCGGCGTGCTGCCGGTGCACCAGATCGGCACGCCCAGCGCGGCGACCCTGGCCGAATCGCGCACGCAGCCGTCCACCACGATGCCGGCGCCGCCCTTGCGCTTGAAGTAGCGCACCAGCATGTCGCCGAGGCACCCGGTACGCGAGTCGCCGTACGCCTGCACCACCAGCACGTCACCCGGCCGCACCGCCTCCAGCACCGCCCACAGCGCGGTGCGCCGCTCGATGTACTCCTGCCCCAGGCCGGAGGCGACGTCCTCGCGTTGCGGCATGAACTGCAGGGTCAGCGCGCTGCCCACCACCCGTTGCCCGCCGGCCAGCGGCCGGGGGCCCTGCATGAAGGTGCGCCGGATGCCCTGCGCGTGCAGCTTGGCGCAGGCGCTGGCCGCGCTGATGCCCCGGATGCCCTCGATGAGCCCGGGATCGGGCCGCTCGTATGGTCCGCCGCGCACCGGCAGCTCCCAGGCCGGCGTCTCGGTCTGGTGGTCGGATTGGCTGGCTTGGTCGATCGACACGGTGTATCTCCCTCGGATGACGGCGTGGCGCACCCTCCCCGGCGCTGCACTGCACTGCACTGCGCTGCACTGCACTGCACTGCGCGATCCGACACGACATTCCGTGGCGTGGGGTGGCGCGGCCGGCGGGGCGGGTGTGGATTCGGTGGTGGTTGAGGGTGTCTGGCGTCAGGTCCAGGGGGTGGCGTAGCGGGGCAGGCCGGTGCGCCGCCGGCACTCCAGCTCCAGGCGTACCTGGCGGGCCGGTGGCAGCACCACCTCGACGCGCGGCCCGTTCACCGCCACCCGCTGCCGCCACCCGCTGAGCGGGCCGGCCGCGTACTCGCGCATGTCGCCCGGGTACCGGCCGTCGGCGGTCACGTCCAGGCTCACCGCGTCGATGGTGTCCCCGCCCATCGAGCCGGCCTGCACCACGACCCGCCGGGTACGGGTGGGGCTCAGGTTCACCAGCCGCACCCCGATGCGCTCCGGCTCACCGCCGCCGACCGGGGCGGCACCGTCGACTGCGGCGGCATCGTCGACTGCGGCGGCACCGTCGACCAGGGCGGCGACGTCCGGCGGCAGCCCGGGGCGGCGCCGGTCGGCGTCGAAGTACGCGAGCCGGGTCGGCAGCAGCCCGCCGTTGTAGAGCACCTGCGGGGTTCCGGTGGCCAGTTGCAGCAGCGCCTCGGTGACCACCGGGTTGTGCCACTGCCAGTGGTGGAAGTGGACGCCCGCCGGGTCGGCGTCGTCCACCTCGATCAGCGCCATCCGCCGACCGACCTGAGCCAGCGCCTGGCGCAGCATCTGTTCCGGGAACGTCGGGTTGTCCCCGCGCAGGTATGCGAGCCAGGGTGCCTCGTGCCCGGCCTCCTCCTTGTCGCGGAACTCGCGTACCGTCCGCCAGTCGTACCCGCTGCGCCGGTGGATGTCGGCCAGCCGGCGCGCGTCGCACTCCTGCCCGGAGATCTGCCACAGCCACGCGGACAGGCCCAGCTGCGGCGGCTGGTAGTCGAACCAGCCGGCGCTGCCGTGCCGGTTGGGCACGAGCAGCGTCGGCCGGTCCGCCCCCTCACCCAGTGAAGCCAGCCAGCGTGGCTTGTTGGTCATCTCGGTGGCCGTGACGGTGCCGTCGATCCCCTTGTCCAGCACCAGATCCAGCGCCTCACGACCGAGGTCCAGCCGGTCGGTGGCACCGGTCAGCAGGACCGTGTTCACCGCCGCGACCACCGCGGCCGTACCGACGCTGTAGATGCCGTGCGGCCACGCCCACCCGTACGTGCCGCCGTACCAGTGGCCGTCGTGCAGTTCGCCGACCTCGCCGTGCGGCCCCACGTTGTCGGGCAGGACTCCGCCCAGCTTCGCCGCGCGCTCCCGCCAGCCGTCGACGTAGCGCAGCGCCCAGTCGCGGTAGCGCTCGTCGTGCCCGTACAGCCAGGCGTTGGTGGCAAGGCCCGTGGCGGCGAGGTTGATGGCGGTGTCGCCGTGGCCCAGCCGCCGGTTCATGGCGGCGCCCATGGCGGCGGCGTTGCCCGGGTCCTCGAGGTCGGACCAGGTCCCGATGCCGGGCAGGTCGTCCAGCGGCAGGCCGTACGGGCGCATGTTGGACAGGCTGGCCGGGTAGCTGGCCCACTCCTCGTTGACCCCGTAGCGCGGCCCGCCCGCGCCGTTGTGGGGCGCGCGGATGGTGTTGGTGATCGGGTCGTAGTTCCCCGACGGCGAGTCCGGCAGGTACAGCCGCGCGAAGCGCTCGGCCCGCTCGCGGAAGCGCTCGTCGGCCGGGTCGGCGGCGCAGATGCCGTAGAACAGCAGCATCGACTCGCCCTGGTGGAACCAGTCGTACCCGCGCTCGAACTCGTCGACCAGGTAGCCCAGCCCGGACAGCTGCCGGGTAACGCCCTCCCAGTGCAGCTTGGTGGCCGGCAGCAGGTCGTCGTGGCCGCCGAGCAAGTACAGGGTCGGCCAGTTGAAGAACGTCTCGTAGAAGTCGTCGGCGCCGTCCCGGGAGGCCGCCGTACCGGTGAAGCGCAGCCGGCCGTCCGGCTCGGTGTACCGGTCCCGGAACGCCCGCCACGCCTCGTCCAGCACGTCGAACAGCCGCCGCTCCAGCACCGCCCAGGTGGGTGGCGCGCCCAGCGGGACGCTCGCGGTCAGCACCGGCCAACCGGTGCCGGATTCCGGTCGCGAAGGCATGCGCTCAGCCCTTCGTCGCGCCGGCGGTCAGCCCGCCGACGATGTAGCGCTGCATGAAGATGAAGAAGACCAGCACGGGCGCGATGGCCAGCAGCAGGGTCGGGAAGACCACCGTGTAGTCGGTGGAGTACTGGCCGACGGCCGCGTAGATGCCGGTGGTCACCGTGTACAGGCCGCTGCCGGGGCCGAGAATGATCTGCGGGTTCACGAAGTCGTTCCAGATGGAGATGGTGTTGAGCACCACCATGGTCGCGATGACCGGCCGCATCAGAGGCAGGATCACCCGCCAGAAGGTGCGGATCCGGCCGGCGCCGTCCAGCGCGGCGGCCTCGTCGATCTCGACGGGCAGGGTGCGGATGTAGCTGGCGTACAGGAAAATTGAGAACGGCAGGGTGAGGCTGGTCTCGAACAGCACGAAGCCGCGGATCGTGCCCATCAGCGACAGCGCCTTGAGGGTGTACACGACCGGAATCACCAGCACCTGGCTGGGGATGAACGTGCCGGCCACGAAGAACAGCAGCAGGAACTGGTAGCGGGCGCCCTTACCGCGACCGATCACATAGGACACCGGGCCGGCCAACGCGATGGACAGCGCGTTAACCAGCACCACGAACAGGATGGTCACCGCGTAGCCCTGCACCACGTTGAAGTCGGGGTTGTGCAGGGCGCGCACCAGATACTGGCCGGTGAACCGCTGCAGGGTCGGCGAGAACGGGTGCTGCAGGATGTCCTGTTGCGACTTGAAGGCGCCGATCACGAGCAGGTACAGCGGGATCAGCATGACCAGGGCGGTCACCGACAGGAACGCGACGCGCAGGGCGCGCACGCTGATCCGCCCCACCCGCACGCGCCCGGTCGACTCGTGGACCGTTGACTCGTGGACCGTTGACTCGTGGAGCGCCGTGCCGTCCGCGAGCGGAGTCGCCCGCCCACGCGGCCGCGCCCGCACCGGTGCCTCTACCATCTCGGCCTCCCCCGCCGTCTTCCCGGTCACCGCAGCGCCGCCAGGTCGCCGCGCTGGCGCAGCTTCACCACCGACAGCGCGAGCAGCGCGGTGACCACCATCAGCACCACCGACTGCGCGGACCCCGCGCCCAACCGGCTGTTGTGGAAGGAGTTCCACAGGATCAGATACGCCACGGTCTGGGTGCGCCCGGCCGGACCGCCGCCGGTCAGCGACACCACCAGGTCATAGGTTTTGAGCAGGGTGACCAGCGACAGCACCACGTTGAGGGTCACCGACGGGCGCAGCGCCGGCGCGGTCACCGCCCGGAACACCTGCCACCGCCCCGCTCCGTCGATCCGGGCGGCCTCCAGCAGTTCGGGCGACACGGTCTGCAGGCCGGCGAGGTAGAGCAGGACGTTGACCCCGAAGCCGGCCCAGACCAGCACGGCGAGCAGTGCCAGCACCGCCCAGTTCGGGTCGGACAGGAACGGCAGGACCTCGCCGCCGTGCGCGGTGACCAGTTGGTTGACCGCGCCGTTGGTACCCAGGATGGCGCCCCACAGGAAGCCGACCACCAGCGCGGAGAGCACGTGCGGGTAGAACAGCAGCATCCGCAGCAGCCTCGACAGCCGGTCGCTGCGGTTGACCAGCAGGGCGAAGCCCAGCCCGATCAGGTTGAGCGCGAGCGTGCCGACCACCGCGACGATCAGGGTCACCACCGCCGAGGTGATGACCTCGTCATCGGTGAACATGCTGGCGTAGTTGGCCAGCCCGACCAGGTGCGGGTTGGCGCTGTAGCCGTCCCAGTCGGTCAGGCTCAGATACACCGAGATGACGATCGGCACGACCACCATGGCGGCGAAGACCACCACCGCCGGCGCGGTCATCACCGTGGTCGTCAGCCAGTCCGACCGGCGCCCTCGTGCCGGCGCGCTACCCACCCGTGACACTCCCCGCCCTCCCCCTTCTAGAGACGCCACCTCGGCCGGTCCGACGCCGCGCCTCGGCCCGGACCAGTCGCCGCGGATGGCGGCCCGACCGGGTCGGCCGGGCCGCGGTCCGCGTCAGGAATTCGACTTCACCCAGGCGTCGACGGCCTGCGCCACCTGGGCCGGGGAACGCCCGACGTACAGGCCCTGGGCATCCTTGTTGAACTCGGTGTTGAAGCCGGCCGGCAGGGTCAGGTCGCCGTACCCCTCGCCCTGCGGCGTGGTGGCCGGGGCGTCGGTCAGGATCTGCTGCACCTGCTTGCAGAGGTCGATGGTGCACCAGTCGAAGCCGGGCCGGAAGTCACCGTCCTGCTTGAGCTGGCTGGTCACCGCGGTGTGGTCGGTCACCAGCCACTTGACCAGTGCCACGGCCGCGTCGCGGTGCTGGCTCGACTTGAGCACCATGTACGGCGCCGCCATGGTCGCGCCCTGCGCCCCCGGGTACGGCCCGCCCGGCGCCCCGGGCGCCGCGAACGCGCCGACCGGGAAGCTCGTCTTGGTGGACGCGACGGTCGACACCAGCCAGCTGCCCATGATGTACATGCCGGCCTTGCCGGACAGGAAGTTGGTCTGCGCGGCGTCCGCCTTGAGGCCGAGCGCGTTCTTGTCGAGGTACCCGGCCTTCAGCCAGTCCTGGTAGCGCTGCAGCAGCGGCTGCAGGCTCTGCCCGACGTCCGCCTTGCCGGCCTTGACATCCTGGTACCAGCTGGCGTCACCGGCCACAATGGACGGATCCGCGAGCTGCAGCAGCTGGAGCCCGGTGATGTAGTCGCCGCCGGTCTGCAGCGGCAGGTAGCCGGCGGCCTTGAGCTTGCCCAGGTCCGTGGTGAACTCGTCCAGGTCCTTGGGCGGTGCGGCGATGCCGGCCTTGGTGAAGGCGTCCTCGTTGTAGTAGACCAGCGACTGGGCCTGCTCGCCGACGCCGACCGTGTAGACCTTCCCGCCCAGCGACGCCTCCTTGACCAGCGGGGTGTCGTTGACCCACGACTGGTCGGTGAGGTCGAGCATCTGCGGCGCCAGGGTCTTGTTCGCCATCAGCGTCTCCACGATGTCCGGCGCGGTGCCGGCGGCGAGCAGCTGCGGCAGGGTGTCGGACACCCCGCTGCCACTGGGCGCCTGGATCTTCACGGTGACGTTGTTGGCCTTCTCGTACGGCGCGACCAGGTTGCGCCAGTACGTCTCGCTCAGGTTGGGCGTGACGTTCACCAGCATGGTGACCGTCTGCTTGCCGGAGGAGGCGTTGCCGCCGCTGCCGGCGAAGCCGCCGCCACCGCCGCAGGCGGCCAGCGCGAACGTGGACACACCACAACACCCCGCGATGAGTGCGCGGGACACTATTTTCGGGATACCCATGGACCCCTCACCTCTCGTGCCGTAACGGGTGCAGGTCGCCACCGCTGGGATCGAATGCCGAGGCGATCGACTGCCGTGGCGGCTCGCGACCGCCATCACCACACCGGCGGCGGATACCGAACTGAACCGTGCGGGAAACGTAGTAGAAATCTACGGTCAGGTGATTCACGTGTCAATGTCTTGATCTGATGAACTGTCAGCTTCATCCGATCAATTCGTGACGACGGAAAACTTTTCCGCGGTGTAATGTGGGCCCCGCCGACCCGGAACCGCCGGGTCCTCGCCAACCATTCTCGGAGGCCAACGATGGTGACGCCGCCGTACCCGGCTGGGCCCCGCCACGGGCGGGTGGTGCACGCCCTGGGTGCCCGGATCGTTCGCGGCGACCTGGAGCCCGGCACCTCGGTGCCCGTGGAGGACCAGCTCGTAGCCGAATTCGGCGTGGGGCGCTCCGCCGTGCGCGAGGGCGTGAAGGTGCTCGTCGGCAAGGGACTGCTGGAGACCCGCACCAGCGCCGGCACCCGGATCCGGCCGCGCAGCTCCTGGAACCTGCTCGACCCCGAGGTGCTCGGCTGGCGCTACGAGGGCCAGCCCAGCCTGTACGACACCAGGATCCTGGCCGACCTGCGGGTGGCTCTGGAGCCCGGCGCGGCCCGGGTAGCCGCCGAGCGGGCCGACCGCGCGGCGGTGCGGGCCATCGACGAGGCGATGGCGGCGCTGCACGCGACCGCCGACGACGCGGACGCGTTCATCGAGGCCGACCTCGCCTTCCACCGCGCCATCTTCGCGGCCAGCGACAACGACCTGCTGCTCTACATCTACGAGATGGTCGCCATCGCGCTGCGCTCGGTCCGCGAGGTGCACACCCGCTCCATCGAGCACAACAAGGAGACCCTGCCCAACCACGAGAAGGTCGCCGTGGCCATCCGCCGGCACCAGCACCGCAAGGCGGAGGAGACGATGCGCGAGGTCGTCGAGGTGGCCCGCGCCGACACCGAGCAATTCCTGGGACTGTGCTGCGGCAGCTGACCCGGCCGGGTCAGGCGGGGCCGGGCGCATGCCGCCACACCGGGGTGAGCGCGCCACGGCGCACCAGCTGGTCGAGGTGCGCCTTGGCCACGGACATGGTCTGCAGGTTCACCCCGTCGTACGGGCCCAGCTCGGTGCCGAGCGCGTGGGCGAGCGGGCCCAGCCGCGTTTCGCCGTGCCGGGCGACATACCCGGCCACGAAGTCGCCGGCCCGCTCCACGAACGCGATGCTCTCCTCGATGCGCGCCAGGCCGGCGGCGCGGTCGAGGTGGTCGCCGTGCGCCGGCACCAGCAGTTCGAAGTCCGCCGCCGCCAGCCGGCGCAGCCCGGCCAGGTAGCGCTCGACATCGTGGTAGAGCGGGGGCAGCCACACGTCGCTGTGCGCGACGGGGGTTCCGGCGCCCTGCACGTCGTCGAAGGTGAACAGCACACCCCGCTGCGGATCGTGCATGGCGATGTGTCCCGGGCTGTGGCCGCTGGTGGTGATGACGGTCAGCGGGGTGCCACCGGCCACGATGGTGTCGCCGTCGCGCAACAGCCGGTCCACGCGCACCCGATCGCCGAACAGGCCGTACAGGTCGGCCCGTTCGGCGTCGTCGAGCAGGTACGCGTCCGGGTTGGGCTCCCACAGCTCGCGGATGACCAGGTCGTTGTCCTCCAGCCAGGCCGCCTCGGCGGCCGGCGCGGCGAACTCGGGATCGGCCAGCCGGCGCAGGTTGGCGTTGCCGCCCATGTGGTCCGGGTGGGCGTGGCTGTTGACGACCAGCGCGATGTCCTCCACGCGCAGCCCCGCGGCGGCCAGCTCTCCCGAGATCGAGGCCTCCGGGGTAGCCGCGACACCGCTGTCCAGCAACACGATGCCGTCCTCACCGGCGATGGCGTTGAGGTACAGCGGCAGCCCGCAGGTCTCCAGGTACTCGGTGCGGATCTGGATCCAGTCCCCGGCGAAGCGTTTCATGCCGGCCGTCGATCCGGCGCCGGGGTCAGCCAGGCGAACGCCTCATCGGTCGCCCGGCGCACCGGATTGGCCAGCCGCCCCACTCCCTCGATCTCGATGACCACCTCGTCGTCGGGTGCCAGGCTGAAGTCCAGATCGGGTACCAGCCCGGTGCCGGTCGACAGGATCACCCCGTCCGGAAAGGTCGCCTGGCGGAACAGGTACTCGATGAGCTCGTCGAAGCCGCGGCGCATCCGCGCGGTCGAGGTCCGCCCGGACCAGGCGGGGGCGCCGTCGCGCAGCACGGTGACCGCGATGTCCAGCGCGGCGGGGTCGGGGAGCTGCCAGATCGGCACGATGCCGGGGCCGAGCGCGCAGGAGCCGGAGTAGATTTTCGCCTGCGGCAGGTAGAGCGGGTTCTCTCCCTCGATCGAGCGCGAGGACACGTCGTCGCAGACGGTCAGCCCGATCAGGTCGCCGCGCGCGTCGCAGACCAGCCCCAGCTCGGGCTCTGGCACGTCGATGTCGGAGTCGACACGTACCCCGATCGGCTCACCGTCGCCGCAGACCCGCCAGGCCGGCGACTTGAAGAACAGTTCGGGCCGGGACGCGTCGTAGACCCGGGAGTACACGTCGGCGACCTGGCTCTCCTCCTGCCGCGCCTGGCTGGAGCGCAGGTACGTGACGCCTGCGGCCCACACCTCGGTCAGCCCGTCCACGGGCGGCAGCAGCCGGGCGTCGGGCACCACCTCCCCCGGTGACTCGACGGCCTCGCGCAGCGCCGCGCGCCCCTCCCGCAGCAGGGCGGCCAGGGACGGCGCGGCAAGCGCCCGTACCGTCGCGGTGTCGCCGTCGCGGAGGCCGATGCCGACGTCACCGGCGCTGGCGTACCGCACGATCTGGATGCTCACGGCGTCCTCTTTCCGTTGTCGCGTGATGGGCTCAGTCCGTGCGGGCTCAGTCCGTGTCGGCTTGGTCCATGGCGGGCTCAGTCCATGGTGGACTCAGTGGCCGGTGAATCGGGGCGGCCGCTTTTCGGCGAAGGCGCGGCGCCCCTCGGCGGCGTCCCGGGTGCCCATGCAGATGGCCTGCATTTCCCGCTCGTACTGGATAGCGGCCTCCAGGCCCATGCTGCGCGCGGCGAGCAGGTTCGCCTTGGCCGCCTGGGCGGCGATCGGCGGGCGGCCGGCGATGGTGACGGCCAGCGCGCGGGCCGCGTCCGTCAACTCGGCCGGCTCGTACAGCCGGCTGACCAGTCCGACCCGGTGCGCCTCGGCCGCCGGCACCGGGTCACCGGTCAGCAGCATGAGCGCCGCGTCGCTGGCCGGCAGGCTCGCCGACAGCAACGCCGACACGCCACCGCCACCGATCCAGCCGAGCTTGATTTCCGCGGCGGCGAACGAGGAGGTGGTGCTGGCCAGCCGGATGTCGCATGACAGCGCCAACTCCAGGCCGCCGCCGTACGCGTAGCCGTTGACCGCCGCGATGACCGGCTTTCCCACGGCCCGCAGCGCGTCGCAGTAGTCGCGCCGGTTGCGGAAGCTCCACGGGTCCGGGTACGCGTCGACCTCCCCGATGTCGCTGCCGACGCAGAACGATCTTGTGCCGGCCCCGGTGAGCACGGCCACCCGAATGGCGTCGTCGTCGGCCAGCCGCCGCACGATCTCCATCAGCCGGGCGGACATGGCGGTGGTGACCGCGTTGAGCTTTTCCGGCCGGTCGAGCGTGATCACAGCTACCCCGTCCTCGACCTCAAACCGCACGCTCACGCGCCCGCCTCGCTTCGCTTGAGATGAGAGTACCGGTCAGGGCGCGGTAGTGGTCGTTGATGGCGGCCACCGTCCGGGCGGCGTCGGCGCCGGCGGTGACCGCCTCGCGGACCAGCTCGGACGCCTTGTCCTGCAACGAAATCCAGCCGTTGATCCGGGGTCGCAGGTGGGCCGCCTCCAGGCTGCGCCGGGTGCTCGAGTAGTAGCCGCCCCACGCCGCGTCGACCTCCGGACGGTCCCAGGCGGCCGTGGTCGCGGGCTGGCCGCCGCTGTCGGGCACCAGCCCGGCCTGCACGGCCGGGTCGAGGTAGCCGGACAGCCACGCGCGTACCTCGTCCGGATCGGCGCCGGAGCGGGCCGACACGGCCAGACCGGTGCCGCCGAGCACGCCGCCGGGCCGATCGGTGCCGAAGGTCGGCGCGTCGGCCCAGCGCAGCGCGTGCGCCCCGGGCACCGGACGGGCGTAGCTGGCGTACCCGTAGGCCAGCGGGCACAGCGCGACCTCACCACCGGCCATGGCCTCATGCACCTGGATCGGGTTGCCCAGCCCGTACCGCCGGTCGGAACGCGCCCACACCGCGCGCAACGTCTCGATGGCCGCCACGGCCACGGCCGGCGCCAGCAGGTGCTCTTCGGCACCGCCGGGCGCCGATTGCGGTCCGGCGCCGGCGGGCGTCGATTGCGGCACGGCGCCACCCGGCGTCGATTGCGGCCCAGCGCCACCCGGCGTCGATTGCGGCCCGGCGCCGGCAGGCGCCCACGATCGCGGCCCAGCGCCGCCGGGCGTCGGTCGCGGCCCGGCGCCGCCGGCCGACGCGCACATGCCCAGCAGGCCCAGCAGCGCGTGCGGCCCGCCCAGGCACAGGGTCACCGGCACCCGGCCGGCCAGCTCGACCACCTCCGGCCACGAGCGCGGCGGGCGCGGCACCAGATCCGGGCGCAGCACCATCACCTGGGTCGCCGCGTCGACCGGCACCGCCCAGGCCTCGCCGTCCAGCTCGTAGCTGCGCCAGGTAGCGGCGACGCTGGCCGCCCGCCAGCCGGCAACGGTCGCCGCGTCGGCCACCTCGGCCAGTGGCCGCAACGCACCGGCGGCCAGCGCGGCACCCAGCCCCGGATGGTCGACAATCAACAGGTCGTACCGGCGGGCCAGCTCGGCGATGGGATGCGCCTCGAAGTCCTCCAGGGACTGGCGGTCCCAGCGCACCGCCGGCCCCCGGCCCAGCCGGGCGTAGGCCGCCAGCGGCCGGTAGGCGCGCGGGTGGTCCCAGGTCAGCCCGGTGAGGCCGGGACCGGGGGCGGGTTCGCTGTGCCCGCTCATGACAGCCGCACCACCCCGGCCGCCGCCAGCGACGCGGCCCGGTCGGCCGGGATGCCCAACTCGGTGAGGATCTCGGCGGTGTGCTGCCCGGTGGTCGGCGCCGGGCGGGCCACCGCCGGCGGCGTGGCGCTCATCCGGAACGCGAAACCCGGGGTGGTCACGGTGCCCTCGGTCGGGTGATCGTAGGTGACGAACGATCCGTTGTGCCGCACCTGCGGGTCCTTCAGCAACTCGTCGTAGGAGTACACCGGACCCACCCACACCCCTCGCGCGCCGAGCGTTGCCAGCCAGTGGTCGGTGGTGCGCGCGCGCAGGCCGCGGGCGACCAGGCGGGAGATGTCGTCCCGGTGCGTGAAGCCGTCACGCTCGGCGTCCCACTGCGCCAGCTCCGGCTCGTCCAGCAGTTCGGCGAGTACGGTCAGGTCGGCGAAGGCGAGCGACGCGTACCCGTCGGCGGTCGGGTAGATGCCGTACGGCGCGCGGATGTACGTGTGCGCGTGGATCTCGTGGCCACGATGCTGCGGGATCCCGCCGACGGTACGCACGCTCAACTCCTGCATCTGCATGGCGATGAGCGAATCGAGCATGTTCACCTCGACGAGCTGCCCCTCGCCCGTGCGCTCGCGATGCAGCAGCGCGGCGAGCACCCCCTCGAAGGCGGAGTACGCGGTGACGGCGTCGGCCAGGAAGTACGGGCCGGCCTGCGGGGTCTGCTCGGCGATGCCGGAGCTGTACACGGCACCACACATGGCCTGGAGCAACAGGTCCTGGCCGGGCCGGTTGGCGTACGGGCCGGTTTCGCCGTAGCCGGAAATGGAGGCGTACACGATGTCCGGCTTGATGGCGCTGATGGTCGGGTAGTCCACTCCGAGCCGCTCCGCGACGCCGGGCCGGTAGTTCTGCAGGAGCACGTCGGCGGTGCGGACCAGGTCGCGCAGCAACTGCGCGCCGTCGGCCGATTTCAGGTCCACGGCGAGGCTGCGCTTGTTGCGGTTGAGCGAGAGGAACGAGGCGTTGACCTCGTTGCCGCGCGCTCCGCCGGCGGCGGTGTGCCGCTGCCACTCGCCGCCGACCGGCTCGACCTTCACCACGTCGGCGCCCAGGTCGCCGAGGCGCATCGAGGCCAGCGGTCCGGCCATCGCGATCGACACGTCCAGTACGCGGTATCCGTCAAGCACGGGCATGGGCATCTCCTCTGGGACGGCTGCGCAGATCCCGGCGGATATCGTGTTGCGCGCCGGTGACCAGTACGCGCATCAACTCGGCCGCCTCGTCAACGCGGCGGCCGACAATCGCGTCCAGCACAGCGCGGTGCCCGGCGAGGGTCCGCTTGTTGCGCCGGACATTGCGGGTGTGCACCTGGCGGGCCGCGGCGAAGGCCGCGGACATCAGGGCACTGAGCTGTTCCAACAACTGATTGCCGCCGGTGTGCACGATGGCGGCGTGGAAGGCCAGATCGTGGCCGATGAACTCGTCCGGGTCGTCGATGGTCTGCTCCATCAACAGGTACTCCCGCTGGATGGCGGCGATGCCGCCGCGGTCGGTCGCCCCGGCGGCCAGCCGGGCCGCCTCGGGCTCGAAGGCCACCCGGACACCGCCGAGGTCCTCCAGTTGCTTGTCGCTGGGGTCGTTCTGGTAGCGCCAGGCCAGCACGTCCGGGTCGAGCAGGTGCCAGCACGATTCGGGCTGCACCACGGTGCCCACCTTGGTCCGTGCCTTGACCAGACCCTTGGCGGTCAACACCTTGACCGCCTCCCGGATCGCCGAACGCCCGGATCCGAGCTGGTCGACCAGGGCCGTCTCGGTGGGCAGCGCATCGCCGATGGGGTAGCGCCCGTCGATGACACGCCGGCCCAGCTCGTGCACCAGCCGGCCGTGCACACCATCCCGGCGGTAGTTGCGATCCGGTGCCGGGGTCGTGGTCACGTCGAGCAGCGTAGCCACAGCCCTCGGTGCAACACAAGCGTTCATCTGATGAACGAGTTCATTCGTCACACAAATGGTTGACCGGCTCGCGGCGGCGCGGCTAGCATCCGTAGTCCAGTGATGATCTTCGAGGGAGTCGGCATGTCGTCGCCACGGTTCGCGTCACAGGTAGCTCTGATCACCGGTGCGGCGTCCGGCATCGGCCTGGCCACCGCGCACCGGCTGCACGCCGAGGGCGCACACGTCGTGCTCGTGGACCGCTCGCGCGAACCGCTCGTGGCGGCCGTCGCCGAACTCGGCGAGCGGGCCGAGGCCGCACCGGGCGACGTCGCCGACGCCGACGCGATGGCCGCGATCGTCACCGACGCCGCCGCGCGGCTCGGGCGGCTGGATGTGGTGGTCGCGGCGGCCGGTGTGGACCAGTGCGACACCGTGGTGGGCACGACGCTTTCGCAGTGGCGCACCATCATGGACGTCGACCTCGACGGGGTGTTCCACGTGTGCCGCGCCGCGATCCCGGTCCTCGTCCGCCAGGGCTCGGGAGCGATAGTGACGATCTCCTCGGCCATCGGTACCGTCGGCGAACGCAACCGCAGCGCCTACTGCGCCGCGAAGTCGGGCGTGGAAAACCTGACCCGGGCGATGGCGCTGGACCACGGGCGGGACGGTGTGCGCGCCAACTGTGTCGCGCCCGGGCTCATCGACACCCCGCTGATCCGCAACGGCAAGGTGGGCGGCGGCACCAACCCGGCCGCGATGCAGGCGATGGTCGACGCCCACCATGCCATTCCGCGCATCGGGCAGCCCGAGGAGGTGGCCGCCGCCATCGCGTTCCTCGCCAGCCGCGACGCCAGCTTCATCACCGGCGCGGTGCTCCCGGTGGACGCCGGCTGGACCGCCGCCTGACCCTCGCCGCCGCGTCGCCTAATCCTCAGCGCCGTGGCGCCTGACCCACGGCGGCGCGCGGGCTGACCCAGGGCACCGTGGCGCCTGACCCACGGCACCGTGGCGCCTGACCCGCGCCACCTGGCCCGCGCCGCAGTGCAGTCTGACCCTCAGCGGCGCGCGATCTGATCCGCGGCGCCGCGAGCTGTCGTCTCGTTCCGCGATCGGACGCGCGACGATCGGCGGTCCGATCGCGCGCTGGCTCGGCCTCGACACGGCTCCCACCCGGATGCTCGGCCAGCCCGGATGCTCGGCCAGCCCGGATGCTCGGCCAGCCGCATCCGGGCCGTCTCGGTTTCTTGGCCGTGGAGGACGAGCAGCCGTTGGTTTCCACCTGAAACGTCGCGTAGAAGGCGATCGTTCGGCACCACGACCGTCGCGATCGGCCAGGTGTTTTGTGTCCGCGCGGCGACGAATCCAGGAACAAACAACCAACCCTCACGGTCGGGTGGTGGCCTGGGGCGTCACGGCCTCCCGACCGCTGGGGTGGGCGCGTTCACGCAGGCCAGAGTGCATACGTTCGGTCACGTGACGTCTTGCACTGCCCTGAACCTGGTGCGCCGGGGCTCCGTTCTCCTTTCTGTCTGTCGCCCGGCTCAACGGTCGTCAACCACTCGATAGGAGTTGTCATGCCTAAGCGAATCGCCGTGATCGGTGCCGGATCGGTTGGTGTTGTGCTCGCCGTCGCGGCGTATGAACGCGGTCACGATGTGGTGTTGTGTGCCCGCCGCCACCCGGAGCATCCAACGGTCAGGCTCGAACGCGGTGACGAAATTCATGACCTACCGATCCCGATCATCAGCGAACCGTCGGCGGCGAGGGAGGTCGACTGGGCGCTGCTGGCCACCAAGGCACACCAGACCGCGGGCGCCGCCGTGTGGTTTCGCGCGCTCATGGGATGGGGTACGACGCTGACCGTGGTACAGAACGGACTCAACCACCTGGACCGCGTCGCACCCTACGTACTCGAATCCGCGGGCGTACTGCCCGCCCTCGCCTATGTCGCCGCCGAGACGGTGTCGCCGGGCCGCGTGCGGCAGACCTTCGACGAGGGGCTGGTGGTGCCGGCCGGCCCGTTGGGCGAGGGCCTGGCCGACCTGCTCGACGGTAGCTTCCTCCCCGTGCGCCGCACGGCCGACTTCGTCACCGAGTCCTGGCGGAAGCTGCTGCTGAACCTCGCGCTGAATCCGGTCACCGCGATGACCGGGCGGCCCGTCGGCATGCTGCGCGGCGCTGGCGTACGACCGCTCATCGAGGCACTGATCAACGAGGCGGCCAACGTCGGTCGGGCCGCGGGCGCGAACCTGTCCCCCGCCGACGTCGACGGCTGCCTCGCCCTGATCGACTCGCTGCCCGCGGACTACGGCACATCCATGCTCTCTGACCGGAGGGCGGGACGGGAGATGGAGACTGAGGCGATCGTCGGCGAGGTCGTACGCGCGGCGGACAAGGTCGGCATGCCCGCGCCGCGCAGCCACACGCTCCTCGTCCTGCTGCGGGCGCTGGAGCGGCCCGCACCGGTGCTCGCCCCGGCCGCCTGAGCCGCGCCGCCGCGGGGTAGGCCCGGCGCGGCCATTCGTCTGCCTCATTGAGTTACGGGCATCGGTAGGGAAACTGGATGCGGCGGCAGGGCGGGCGGGCTACCGTCCGGGCGTGGCCCACACCTATTGGCTGCGCGGGAGCTGGGCCGGCCGCGCCCGCGTCAGCGCGGATTCGTGGCGGCTGTACTTCGCCGTACTCGTTGACAGCGAACCGGTCGGCATGCAGGACCTCATCGGCAGAAACTTCACGTGGTTCGGCACGGTGTCCAGCTTCTCGTGGCTGGCCCCCGGCAGCCGCGGACGGGGGCTCGGCAAGGAAATGCGGGCGGCGATCCTGCAACTGGCCTTCGCCGGGCTGGACGCAGGCGAAGCCGGCAGCGACACCTTTGTCGACAACGAAGCGTCCAACCGCGTCTGCCGTGGCCTGGGCTACGAACCGAACGGCACGGACTGGGACACCCGCCGCGGCGAGCCCGCGCGGATCCAGCAGTGGCGGCTGACTCGGGACGCGTGGGAACGGGTCCGCCGGGATGACATCGAGCTGACCGGCGTCGAGGAGTGCCTGCCCGTACTGGGCATCGGCCAGCGCAGCGCGACCATCGGGCCCGGCCGGACCCACCGCAGGTTGATAGCCGCCGGTCTCGTAGTTCTGCCGGTAGCAGACCACCCGCGTGGTTGCGGCTGATCCCGGTGAAGGCAGAATCTGCGAGGACCGCACGGACTCTCTTGATGACATAATCAGCGGTCTGGGCGGTCGCCCACGTCCGGGTCAAGAGGCCACGCCGGAGCCGGCTGCTGTGCGGAGTCGCAACGTTCCTGGCGCTGGTCGAGAGTCATCGCGGAGGTAAAATGTTGGAGCAGCCATCCTCTATCCCGCTTGGGCTGCGGGTGGAGCTGAGTCGGGCTCGCGTGCAGTCAGGAAAGAGCGACCTCACCGACGAATGGATGGCGATGCTCAACGAGCGCGTCGATGAATGTGTCGCCACCTTGGACCGGGAGAAAATGGCTCTGGAACTCGTGTTCCGGCGTGCCGAAGACGACGGCGAATGGATCTACTGGGTCAGTATCTACGGGCCGGGCGGAGCGGGGCTCGACGAGAGCGTGCCGATCGACCGCGATCACGTCGCCTACGGACGCCAGTGCAAGACGCCGGGGTGGGACGAGGCCACACCCCAGTTCTTCCTCGCGCCCGAGTCCGTGCGCAACGCCATCGTCTCGTGGGCGACCAGCAATCGCTGATCTCACGACGATCACCTGCCCACCCAGGTCGTAACGTGCCCCCGCTCGGCCACGCGCTCTATCCGGCAAGACCTCAGCCGGGTTCGTTCATCATTCACGCATCTGGCCAGTGACCCGGATCGCTAGGCCCGAGAGTGTCAGACCTCATCAATAGTGTTGGTTCGTGGACGGGGATCCGTTGATCGAGCTGGAGCACGCGGTGCGGTCGCTCGCGCACGCGTCGGTCTGGGCCCAGTCCCCGCAGACGTTGATTGACCGTCTGGATCAGGCGTATGCGTTGGCGTCGCGGTTGGACGCCGTGCGACTGGGCCTGATCCGGGAGATCGATGGGCGGGACCTTGCCCGGCGGCAGGGTGCCACGACGACGACCGCGTGGTTACGCGACCGATACCGGTTGTCCGGGGGTACGGCGGCGCGTCAGGTGAAACTCGCCGCCGCGTTGCACGGCCAGTTGCCGAAGACAGCGGAGGCGATGGCCGCCGGCACGGTCAATCTTGAGCAGGCGCAGGTGATCGCGGCCGCTGTCCCGACTTTGCCGGGGCACGTTCGGGCCGAGGGGGAAGCGTTCCTGGTCGGGCAGTGTGCGGTGTTCGGGCCCAGGGAGTTGGGTCGGCTGACCAGCCGACTGCTGGACGTGGTCGCCCCCGAGGTCGCCGAGAGGCAGGCCGCGCAACAGTTGGCCCGGGACGAGGACCGTGCCCACGCCGACCGGTGCCTGTACCTGACCGACGTGCCCGGCCAGGCGAAGGTGCGGCTGACCGGATGGCTGGACCAGGAATCCGCCGCCGTGGTCCGGGCCGCGATCGACCCGTTGTGCGCACCCCGACCGGCCGATGAGGCGGGGCTACGCGGCCCGCAGCAGCGACGCGCCGACGCCCTGGTGGAGGTATGCCGACTCGCCCTGGCCGGCGGGGACCTGCCCGACAACGGTGGGGACCGACCGCAGGTAACCGTCACCGTCGACCTGGACACCCTACGCAGGCAGATCGGCGCCGCCACCCTGGACGACGGCACCGTCCTCAGCCCCGCCGCCGCCCGCCGCCTGGCCTGCGATGCCCGGGATCGTGCCCGCCGTGCTGGGCAGCACGGGTCAGGTCCTCGACCTCGGCCGGGAACGGCGCCTGTTCACCGGCCCGACCCGCCGCGCCCTGGTGCTCCGCGACCGAGGCTGCGCGTTTCCCGGCTGCGATCGCCCACCCAGATGGTGCGACGGGCACCACCTCATCAGCTGGCTGGATGACGGGCCCACCAGCCTCGACAACGGGGTGCTGCTGTGCGCACACCACCACCGGGTGATCCACCAGGGCGACTGGCAGGTCAAAATCGCCCCCGACGGGCTACCCGAGTTCATCCCACCCCGATACCTCGACCCCGACCAACAACCCCGCCGCAACATCTACCACCGCAGGCAATGACACCCACGAGCGCAACCATTCACCGCGAGCGCGGGCCGGCCGAGCGCCGATCCGCCAATGTCGGGCAAAGCTCAGGCGGCGAAGTCGTTGACTGCCTCGGCGATGTCGTCCCCGGTCACGGGTTGCTGGAGGTCGCTGAGTAGTCGCGCCAAGCCGGGCAGGGCGCTGTCGGTGTTGGTGAGCGCCACGCTGACGTAGTCCCGGTCCGGGATCAGGACCAGGGCGGCCCGGTAGCCGGGTAGGCGTCCGTTGAGATACATCTGGCCTGACGGTCCCAGAGCCCACCCGAGACCGTAGGCCATGGGGTCATCAAACCGGGTTCGCGGATGGCGGGTCTCATTCAGGAGGGCCCGGTCGGCGAGCAGGCGCTCGCCGGTGGCCAGGAGTTCCCGCACTGACGACCATAGGCCCCCGCTGGGCCGACGGGTGCGCGGATAGTCGAGCGGTGGAAGTTCGGTCTCGCCGTTCCGTCCCGTGACGGACGCCGGTGGCGTCTCGAATCCCGTCGTCACCAGGCCCCAGTGATCGAGGAGGTTGGCCTTCAGCGCGCGCTCGTACGTCGTGCCGCTCAAGGTCGCGAGGATCGAGCCAGCCAGAAAGTAGTTGCCGTTGTAGTAGGACCACCGCTTGCCGGGCTCCCGCTCATTCCCGGCGCGGACCACGAGCCGGGCAGCCTCCAGGAGCGCGCCGTCCCCGTCGCCCAGGGCCGCCGCTGTCGCCGCGTCCACCGATTCGCGCAGACCCGAGACCTGCCCCAGAACCTGCTCGACGGTCAGGCTCGCGTCGGCCCGCCAGTCTGGCGTGAGGCCGGGAAGCAGTTCGACGGCGGGTGTACTCAATGGGACGCCCTTGTCCCGCAGCGCCCGGACCAGCGCCGCGGAGGTGAAGACCTTCGTGAGCGAGGCGATCCGAAAGCACGAGTCCGCCGTCACCGCGACCGGCCCATGGACGGCGGTTGTGCGTACTCCCGCCGTCGACGACCCCGCCACCACGGCCGTGCCATCGCCGAGGCTCGCCTGCTCGTCGAGCAGCCCCTGAAGATTCACAGTGTGAATGGTATTGACGGCCCTGTGGCCGCGACACGACGGGCCGACCGCGACCCAACGGGCCGACCGCGACCCAACGGGCCAGCCACGACGCGTCCGGCCGGCCATGACGGCCGCAACACCACGTCCGTAACACGGTCGCGACGCGACGGCCGCGACGCAACGTCCGCAACACGGCCGCGACGCGACGGGCCTACGGCGCCCCCCGCGTGGCCGCCACCGGAACACGGCCGCGACGCAACGTCCGCAACACGGCCGCGACGCGACAGCCGCGACGCGATGGGGCCTACGGCGCCCCGCGTGGCCGCCACCGGCACGGGGCGCCGCCCGTCACGCGGCGGTGGGCCCCAGGTCCGCCGCGGGCACGAAGCGCGCCGGCGCGACGACGTCGGCGTCCAGTTCCAGCACGATCAGCTCGTTGCCGCTCTCACGCAGCACCGGCCCCGGCACGTACAGGGTGTGTTGTGGTCCCCGGTTCCAGTACCGGCCGAGGCAGAAGCCGTTGACCCAGGCGATCCCCTTGCCCCAGGCACGGGTGTCGAGGAAGAGGTCTCCGGGCTCGGCCAGGTCGAAGACCGCCGCGGCGAATATCGGCCGAGCCGGTAGGGCCGCACCCGGAGGGCCTGCCGCCTCCCATGGTGAACCCACCGCATGCCGTGGCCGATCCGCCGCCAGGCTGTCCCGGACCGGCGTCAGGTCGGTCAGCTGCACCGGCAGCGTGTGCCAGCCGCGCAGCGGACGCCCATCGGCGCGCGTCTCGCCGATCAGCCCCTTCGGCTCGCCCAGCCGGGGGCCGTAGTCGACCCGGCCCTGATCCTCCACGAGCAGCTCCAGCGTCCCCCGCGCGGGCGCGGGCAGCGGCAGCGACGCGTCATGGCGGGCACGCTCCAGCACGCCCACGGGGCGCCGGCCCAGGAACACCTGGGCCCGGTCTCGCACCTCGTCCAGCTCCAGCGTGACCGGGCCGTCGAGGTCCAGCTCCGTGCGGTACAGCGTGAAGCCGTCGTAATGGCCCAGTTCGTCGGCGGTCGGTGGCGCCTCGTGCTCCGTCCAGTCGCCCAGGCGCTCGATCACGTCCCACAGGGAGACGGCCCGGTCGAACTCGGCGGTGAACGCCGGTGCCGGCCGGGCGGCGTCGGGCAGGTCGGTGTCGACCGGCGCGTACCGACCGATGACCTCCCGGAACGCCCAGTATTTCGCGGTGGGGTTCCCGGCCTCGTCCAGTGGGGCGTCGTAGTCGTAGCTGGTGATGATCGGCTCGTACGTGCCCTTGTCGTTGGCGCCGTTGGTGAGGCCGAAGTTGGTGCCACCGTGGAACATGTAGATGTTGACGGAGGCGCCCTGCGCGAAGATGTCCTCGAGTTCCTTGGCGGCGTCGGCGGCGGAGGTGACGTGGTGCCCGCCGCCCCAGTCGTCGAACCAGCCGTCCCAGAACTCCGAGCACATCAGCGGCCCGGTGGGCTGGTGACGGCGCAGGGTCGCCAGCCGTTCGCTGGCCCGGGAGCCGAACGACGCGGTCTTGTGCAGCTCCGGGAGACTGCCGTTGGCGAGCATGTCGTCGGTCGGTTGGTCCACTGTGGTCAGTGGGACGGTAATGCCGACCGACCGGTAGAGGTCCACCAGCTTGCGCAGGTACGCCTTGTCGGATCCGTAGGCGCCGTACTCGTTCTCGACCTGCACCAGGATGACCGGCCCGCCGCGGTCGGCCTGGCGGGGCACGATGACCGGCGCGAGCCGGATGAGGTAGTCGGTGACCGCGGCGAGGTAGGTCGGCTCGTCCCGCCGGATCCCGGCGGTGGTCTTGGCCAGCAGCCAGGCCGGCAGGCCGCCGTTGCTCCACTCGGCGCAGATGTAGGGGCCGGGCCGGACGATGGCACGCATGCCGTGCTCCGCCACCAGATCCAGGAAACGACCCAGATCCAGGCCGCCGGAGGTGTCGAACTGGTCCTCCTCGCGGGCGTGGGCGTTCCAGGCCACGTAGGTCTCGATGGTGTTCAGGCCCATCTGGCGGGCCTTGCGAATCCGGTCGGCCCACTGGTCGGGGTGGATCCGGAAGTAGTGCATGGCGCCGGAGATGATGCGAAACGGCTCGCCGCGCAGCAGGAAGTCGTGCTCGCCGATGGCGAAGCCGTCCGGTCCGCCGCCGGGCGCGGGCTCAGCACCGGGCGCCGACTCAGCACCAGGCGCGGGCTCAGCACCAGGCGCGGACTCAGCACCGGGCTTGGACTCAGCACCAGGCTTGGACTCAGCGCCGGGGAACGGCCGGCCGCCGTTGCCCGGCCCGGCGGCGTCGCTGCCGAGCGCCGTCGCGGTGGCGCTGTGCGCGCCCGGAGTCCGGGCTGCGGTCATCGTCGTCTCCTAGCTGGGATGGATCCGGCGGGTGACCGGCCGAAGGGTATCGGCCGGTCACCCCCGGGAAACCACTCGCGGGGTAAACCGCGAACGGTCGGGTGGTGCCGAACTACGGTATTGCCGAAGAACTACGGTATTGCCGAAGAACTACGGTGTTGCCGCGAACCTTAGTTGCTGGTCACCTTGAAGCCCTGCTGGTTGCCATACTGGGCCGAACTGGTCTGCCACGCCTTGAGCGCGGCGTCGAGGTCGGACTTGTTGGCGTACGCCTGGCCGGCGGTGTCGGCGAAGATGCTGTTCGCGTACACCTGGAACGGCAGGTAGCTCCAGCCGGGGATGACCGACTTCGCGGCGTCCGACAGCACCTGGTTGATCTTCTGACCACCGAAGTAGGCCGGGGCGTCGTTGAGGAACGACGCGGAGTTCAGCACCGAGTTGACCGACGGGAAGCCACCCTCGTTGGCGAAGATGCTGGCACCCGCGCCCTGGTTCATGTACTGCAGGAAGCCCGCGGCGGCCAGAGCGTTCTTGCTCTGCTTCAACACGGCGTCTGCGGAGCCGCCGTTCTCGGCGGTGGCCGGCGCGCCACCGGACTGCCAGGTCGGCATCGGGGCGACCCGCCAGTCACCGGAGCCCGCGGCCACACCTGACTCCAGGTCGCCGGGCATCCACGCGCCGGTGACCAGGCTGGCGATGCTCCCGTTGGCCAGCCCCTGGTACCACTGGTCCGACCAGCTCGAGATCGGCGAGAGCAGCCCGCCCTGGATCAGCTGGTTCCAGGCGGCGGTGAACTTCTTCGAACCGGCGTCCTGCAGGTTGATGCTGACGTTCTGGGTGCCGCTGACCTTGTAGGGCTGGCCGCCGGCGTCCCAGATCATGCTGGTGACGAAGCCGGGGTCGCCGGTGTCGTTGGTGAGGTACTCCTTGGGGTCGGCGGCGTGCAGCTTCTTGGCGTCCGCCACGTACTCGTCCCAGGTGGTCGGCACGGTCAGCCCATACTTGTCGAAGATGGACTTGTTGTAGAACAGCGCCATCGGGCCGGTGTCCTGCGGTAGCGCCACGAGCTGGCCGTTGATGTCGACCGAGCCCCAGACCGCACCCGAGTAGTCACTCTTGAGGCTGTCCATGCCCAGGTTGCTCAGGTTGGCCAGCGAACCGCCCAGCGCGAACTGCGGCAGGGCGTAGTACTCGATCTGGGCGACGTCCGGCGCGCCGGACCCGGCCTTGATGGCGTTCTGCAGCTTGGTGTATTCGTCGGTGCCGGTGCCGGCGTTGACCAGGTTCACCTTGACCTTCGGGTACTGCTTCTCGAACGCGGCGACGATGTCCTTGGTCTGCGGCGCCCAGGCCCACACCGTGATGGTGGAGCTCTTCTGCAGCGCGGCGGCGATGTCGCTCGCGTTACCGGTCGCGCCGCCGGAGCTGCTCGACGAGCCGCCGGAGGAGCATGCGGCCAGCGTGGCGGCCAACGCCACGCCCGCAGCGGCGAGCGCGGTGGTGCGCTTCGGCAGGGTCCGCATGCGATGGGGTGTTTTCATCACGTGCCTTTCGCGTTCGGTTATCCCGTGGGACGGTGCCACCCGGGTTGCGGGTGGACGCGGGGGTGTTGGTTCTTTTGGACTTATAGCCTTATTGTTTGACGCTTCCGGCGGTCAGGCCGGAGCGCCAGTAGCGCTGCATGAACACGAAGGCGATCACGATCGGGACCACGGTCAGCAGCGATCCGGTGATGACGAGGTTGTAGATGGCCTGGCCGCCGACCGTGTGCGACTGGGCATTCCACTGGTTGAGCCCGACGGTCAGCGGGTACAGCGATGGCTGGCTCAGCATGACCAGCGGCAGGAAGTAGTTGTTCCAGGTGGCCACGACCGTGAACAGCAGCACCGTCACCACGCCCGGGGACAGCAGGCGCAGCGAGACGGTGAAGAAGGTGCGCAGTTCCCCCGCCCCGTCCATCCGGGAGGCCTCGAGCAGCTCCTTGGGTATCGCGTCCTGCGCGTACACCCAGATGAGATAGAGGCCGAACGGACTGACCAGCGACGGGATGATGACCGCCCATGGCGTGTTGGTCAGGCCGAGCTTGCTGAACAGCAGGAAGGTGGGCACCGCCAGGGCCGTGCCGGGAACCGCCACCGCGCCGAGTACCACGGCGAACACGCCGCGCTTGCCCGGGAAGTCGTACTTGGCCAGGCCGTACCCGGCCAGTGTCGCGAGCAGCGTCGCACCGCCGGCCCCGACCACCACGTAGAGCAGGGTGTTGCCCAGCCAGCGCACGAAGATGCCGTGGTTGTAGGTGAACGTGTCGCGGATGTTGTCCCACAAGGCGAAGTGCCCGCCGAACCACAGGCCGAAGGTGCTGAACAGGTCGCCCTGGGTCTTGGTGGAGTTGACGAACAGCCAGAACAGCGGCAGCAGCGCGTAGATGAGCATGAGGCTCATCAACACGGTGAGGGTCACGGACTTGCGCGAGCGCCCGTGGCCGGCGATGCGCGAGGATGTCCGCGCCAGCCGAGGTGCGTGACGCTTGGCCGATGCCGGCGCCTGCTCGGTGATGGCCACGGCTACGCCTCCTTCCTCGTGCCCCACAGCTGCACGGCGTAGGCGATGATCACGGTGAGGATGCCCATGATGATCGCGATGGTGGCGGAGTAGTTGTATTCCTGACCGGCGAAGGACAGGTTGTAGGCGTACATGTTCGGCGTGAAGTACGTGGCGATCGTGTTGGGCGACAACGGCTTGAGGATGTTCGGCTCGTTGAAGAGCTGGAAGCTGCCGATGATCGAGAAGATGGTCGCGATCAGGATCGCCGGGCGCAGCGACGGAAGCTTGATGGACCGGATGACCCGGAACGCCCCGGCGCCGTCCGTCTCCGCCGACTCGTAGAGGTCGTTGGGGATGGTACGCAGCGCGGAGTAGAAGATCAGCATGTTGTACCCGACGAACTCCCAGGTCACGATGTTGCCGATCGCGGTCAGCACCAGGCCCTTGGAGAACGGATCGGGCAGGTGGGTGCCCAGCGCGTTGTTGATGCTGGCGACCAGGCCGAACTGGTTGCCGTACATGAAGCCCCACATCAGCGACGCGACCACCGCCGGGACCGCGTAGGGCAGGAAGATGGACAGCCGGTACAGCGGCGCCCAATGCAGCCGGGCGCTGTCCAGCGCCAGCGCGGCGGCCAGCGCCAGGATCAGCATGATCGGCACCTGCACCACCAGGAACAGCGCGACCCGGCCGAGCGACGCCCAGAACTTCGCGTCCTCGATGGCCTGGTGGTAGTTGGACAGGCCGACGAAGGAGTTGCCGCCGATGAGCTGGGTGCGGAACAGGCTGAGGTATATCGCGTACCCCACGGGCACGACGAGGGCGAACGCGAAGACCACCATGAACGGGGCGATGAACCCCCAGCCGGTCCAGCGCCTGCGATGCTGTCGCGATCGTCGGGACGAACCCGGCAACGCATCCATGGACACTGACATATGTGACTCTTCCTATGGTCCCAGCGATGTTCACGTAAACATGAGCGTGCGGCGATGCTAGCATGTTTGCGTAAACAGGGGCACTACCAAAAATCCCCGGATTTTTTCCACCAGGTCATCGGAGCAACGACAGAGCATGGCAACCGCCGCAGAGCTTCCCCGCAGGGCAGCCCGACCGTCGATGGCCGACGTTGCACGCCACGCAGGCGTCTCGTCACAGACGGTATCGCGCGTATCCAACGGCCACCGCAACGTCGACGCCACCACCCGACAGAAGGTGGTCGAGTCGATGCGGACGCTCGGCTACCGGCCCAATGGGGCCGCACGGGCGCTCAAAAGCGGGCATTTCAATACCATCGGCGTCATCATGTTCACGCTGGAGACCTTCGGCAACATCCGAACCCTGGACGCCATCGCACAGGAGGCGGCGAAGGCCAACTATGCGGTGACGCTCATCCCGCTGCCCGGCCGAACATCACGCAGAGTATCGGGCGCTTACAATCGGTTAAGTGAGGCGGCCGTCGACGGCGTCGTCATCATCTTCGAGGCGCATCTGCTCGACGACGCCGAATTCGCCCTACCGCCGGGCATTCCGGTCGTCGTCATCGACTCGAACGCGGGGTCCGGCTACCCGGTCGTGGACACCGACCAGGCGCTGGGCGCCCGGCAGGCCACCGAGCACCTGCTCGCGCTCGGCCACCGGAAGGTGTGGCACATCGCCGGCCCGCGTACGTCGTTCTCGGCGAGCCACCGGGTGGAGTCCTGGCAGCGTACGCTGCGTGACGGTGGCGTCACTCCGCCGCGGGTGCTCTACGGCGACTGGTCGACGGAGTCCGGGTACCGGCACGGGCTGACCCTGGGCCGCCGCGAGGACGTCACGGCCATCTTCGCGGCCAACGACCAGATGGCGCTGGGCGCGATGCGCGCCCTGCACGAACTCGGGCGCGACATCCCCGGTGACGTCAGCGTGGTCGGCTTCGACGACATGGAGGAGGCGCATTCCTTCTGGC
Organism: Rugosimonospora acidiphila; assembly: GCF_039543385.1. Lineage (NCBI taxonomy): Bacteria > Bacillati > Actinomycetota > Actinomycetes > Micromonosporales > Micromonosporaceae > Rugosimonospora > Rugosimonospora acidiphila. The sequence goes on along the minus strand of NZ_BAABJQ010000013.1, from coordinate 78,931 downwards.
CGCCGCTGACCACCGTGCGACAGGACTTCGCCGAGGTCGGCCGGCTCAGCATCAAGAAGCTGCTGGCCCGGGTGACCGGCGCCGGCCCCGATGGCAACGACCGGACCATCGTTCCGACCGAACTCATCGTGCGCGGCAGTACGGGCCCCGGCCCGGCGGCCGTACCGGTGCCGCCCGCTCACGCGCCCAGGCCCCGGCGCCGCACCGACTGACGCCCGGGCACCACGAAGCGCTACGCCGGCGGGCCCGGGCGCAGGTCGCGTTCGTAGGCGATCTCGACGACCGGTACGCCCTCGATGTCGTCGTCGCGCCGCAGACCGTCCACCCGTCGCCAGCCACGGCTGCGGTAGAAGTGTTGGGCTGGCTCGTTGCCATCGAGCACCCACAGCCGCGCGCGCCGGTGACCCCACGATTCCAGTTCTGCGGTCGCGGCGTGGAGCAGGCAGCAGCCCGGCCAAGCGGCGTGGGTGATGCTGCGGGTGATGTCGGGCCGGGTCGACCGGTTGATCTCCGCGCGGCCGTCCTCCTGAATCCTGTTCAGCGCCAACCGAAGGCCGGTGGGAGCGGCCGGCCCACCGTCTCGGCGCGTGCCACCGCACAGAACTCGCGTACCCGCGCCCGGACCGGCTCGGTCTCCATGCCGAGCACCCGGTACATCAGCCCGGCGTCGCCCGGCAGCCGGCACGCACCGGCCGCCAGCCGGGCGTCGCCGTCCCAGGTGGACGGAGTCCGCTCCCAGACCCGCATCGCGCGCTCGGGCGAGGCCAGCAGCAGGACGCTGCCGAGCACGTGGAAGTCGCCGAACACGCCGCACCGGTCGGGCGGGAACCGCGCGGGCTCCACGACGAACTTCTCCACGAACAGGTCGGGCCCGCCCGGCCGGGCCACCCGCAGGGTCGAGGAGAACAGGTCGTACGCGAAGATCTCCCCGCCCCGGTGGTGCTTGCGGCCGGGCAGCAGGATCTCCGCGTACAGCACCGTGGCCGAGGGCGGCGCCACCACCTCGGTGTGCGTGATGAAGCGGCTGTGCCGGTACGGGATCACCGGCTCCGGCAGGTACTCCAGGTAGGCGTCCTCGGCAAGCACGATGCGCTGGTGCTGGGCGGCGTAGTTGGCGTCCATCTCCTGGATTTTGTTGGCCGCCTGGGTGGTGAGATGGGCGTGGGCGCCCGCGCCCAGCGACACCTCGATCCGGTGCCGGTCGCCTTGCAGCGTCCCGCCCGAGGTGGAAATGATGAACACGCAGGCCATCTCCGGCATGGCGGCGTCCCAGTAGAGCGCCTGCTGCACCAGCAGCGGAGCCTGCCGGAACAGGTCGGCCAGCACGGTGCGACCACCCCGGCGCTCGAAGCCGAGCCGGAGCACGCCGACCTTGCCCGGCGCCGCGCTGGGCAGCTGGGCCGGCTCGTCGTGGTACGGCGCCAACTCGGGCGCGTCGCGATGGGGCGCCGGGTCCAGCTGGGTCACGCGAGCAACTCCCCCGGCCGTACCAGATCGAACAGCGCGTCGCGCCGCACCAGCGCGACCAGTTCGTCGACGCCCGCACCGGTCTTGCAGTTGGTGAAGACGAACGGTTTCCCGTCGCGCATCCGGGCCGCGTCGCGCGCCATGACGTCCAGGTCGGCCTCGACATACGGTGCGAGGTCGGTCTTGTTGATGACCAGGACGTCCGACCGGGAAATGCCCGGGCCGTTCTTGCGCGGGATCTTGTCTCCGGCGGCGACGTCGATGACGTAGATGAAGTAGTCGACCAGCGCCGGGCTGAAGGTGAGGGTGAGGTTGTCCCCGCCGCTCTCGATGAGCACCACGTCGCTGTCCGGGAAGCGCGCCTCCATGTCCTCCACGGCGGCCAGGTTCATGCTCGGGTCCTCCCGGACCGCGGTGTGCGGGCAGGCGCCGGTCTCCACCCCGACGATCCGCTCCGCCACCAGCACCCCGGTCAGGGCCCGCCGCACGTGCCCGGCGTCCTCGGTGGTGACCACGTCGTTGGTCACCACCAGTACCCGCAGCCCGCCGTCGACCAGCCTGGGCACCACCGACTCGATGAGGGCCGTCTTGCCGCTGCCCACCGGGCCACCGACCCCGATCCGGCTGATTGTCTTCACCGTTCACCCTCTCAACTCATGAACAGGCGCACATGCGCGCGAATGTGGGCCGCCGCCAGCACGTCCAGCACCGGCGCGAAGGCGGCCATGTCGTCCAGGTCCGCGTTCGCCGCGCGCCCGTACTGCTCCGGCACGCCCCCGTTGACGGCGTACAGGATCGCCTGGGTGTCCAGGTGATCGACGCGCATCAGCCGCACCGCCGCGCCGAGCACCATCGTCGCCACCCCGTACTGGTGCGCGGCGAACGCGTCGGGTTCGGACAGTCCACAGTGGGCGAACAGGGTACCGAGTGCGACCGGGTAGGTGACCGGAACCGGGTCGGTGGCGGTCTCACGCAACCGCTTGTCCAGCATGGAATCCCCGACGACGCGTGCCGCCGCCTCGGCCAGCTTGCGGCCCATCCGCACGGTCATCGTGCGGGCCTCCTCGGACAGCTTGCGCAGCACGACCGCCTCGTCGGCGCGGCGGATCCGGTCCAGGTCGCCGCGGCGCCCGCCGCGGTATCCGGCGAGCAGCGCCACGCCGTCACCGGTGGCGGCCACCCGGGTGACGGTGCGCACGAACTCCTCCAGCCCGGCCCGGTCGGACACCACGCCGGCCTGCACCGCCGCCTCCAGCCCGTTGGAGAAGGCGAAGCCGCCGACCGGGAACATGGAGTCGCCGAACTGCAGGAGCCTCAAGGGCGCCGCCGCCGTCACCGCCGCCGCCGCCGTCACCGCCGCCGTCGCCATCGCCGTCACCGCCGTCGCCGTGTCGCCATCAGCGCGCCCTGCCCGTCACCGCACCGGCCCGGGCAGGTGGGTGTGCGGGGTCGCGTCGGCGCCGCCGAACAACCGGCGCGCCTCGTGCGGCGCGAGGTACGCGATGACCTCGGTACCCGGGACGAACTCGTGACCGATGCCGGTGAGGTCGTGCGTGCGCATCACCGAGTCCATCACCTTCCGGTCGACGGTCAGCGGCACGTACACGCGGCCGCCCTTGACCACCGCCGGCCAGTGCTGGTTGCCCAGTGCGTGCCCCAACTCCACCGCCGAGCGCAGGCCCAGTTCGGCCGGCTCCTTCTCCAGCCCGCTCAGGTCCACGACCATCACCTCGCCGAGCCGGACGCGGGCCACGATCGCGGTCTGCGCCGCCTCGTCCCAGAACAGCACGTCGCCGTCGCGCGGCCGGTTGCCCCGGCCCAGGGACAGGGCCACCTCGGTGCCGTCCGAGGCCCGCTTGCGCAGCCGGTTCTTCTGCGCCTCCCACTGGTCGAGCACCAGGTGCTCCACCCGGGCGGAGGTCAGGCGGGCCGCCCAGGCCGGCTCGTCCGCGTTGCCCAGTACCGATTCCACGAGCATGTCGGTGACTCCTAGCTGAAGAAGTAGAGCTGGGCGAGCGGCAGGCGCGTGGCCGGCGGCACGGTGGCGTGCACGCCGTCCAGCTTCACCGCGAAGGTCTCCGGATCCACGTCGATGCGCGGCAGGGCATCGTTGCGTACCATGTCGCGCTTGGTCAGGCCGCGCGTGCCGCGCACCGGAAGCACCCGGCGGCGCAGGCCGAGCCGGTCGGCCACCCCGGCCTCGTAGCCGGCCCGCGACATGAACGTCACGCAGTTCTCGGCGAGCGCGCTGCCGTACGCGCCGAACATGGGCCGGTAGAAGACCGGCTGCGGGGTCGGCAGGGAGGAGTTCGGATCGCCCATCAGCGACCAGACGATCATGCCGCTCTTGACGACCAGCTTGGGCTTGGCGCCGAAGAAGGCCGGCTCCCACAGCACCAGATCGGCCAGCTTGCCCGGCGCGACGGAGCCGAGCACATGGGAGATGCCGTGGGTGATCGCCGGGTTGATGGTCACCTTAGCCACGTACCGCAGCACCCGGAAGTTGTCGTTGTCCGGCGAGTCCTCGGGTAGCTTGCCGCGGGTCGTCTTCATCGTGGCGGCGAGCTGGATCGTGCGTAGCCAGTTCTCGCCCACCCGCCCCATCGCCTGCGAGTCGCTGGACATCATCGAGATGACGCCCAGGTCGTGCAGGACGTCCTCGGCGGCGATGGTCTCCGCGCGGATGCGGCTCTCCACGAACGCCACGTCGGCCGGCACCTTCGGGTTGAAGTTGTGGGCGACCATCGTCATGTCGAACAGCTCGGCCTGGGTGTTGATGCCGTACGGGTTGGTCGGCGTGGTGGAACTGGGTAGGCAGTTCATCTGCCCGGCCACCTTGATGATGTCCGGCGCGTGGCCACCGCCGGAGCCCTCCGTGTGATACGTGTGGATCGTCCGGCCCTCGAACGCGGCGATGGTGTCCTCCACGTAGCCGCTCTCGTTGAGGGTGTCCGTGTGGATGGCCACCTGAACATCGAACCGCTCCGCCACCGACAGCACCGAGCGGATCGCCTGCGGGGTGGCTCCCCAGTCCTCGTGCAGCTTGTACCCGGCCGCCCCGGCGAGCACCTGCTCCTCCAGCGGGCCCAGCCCGGAACTGTTGCCCTTGGCCAGCAGCCCGATGTTGACCGGGATCCCCTCGAAGGCGCGCATCATCGCATGCAGGTTCCACGGCCCGGGAGTGGCGTTGACCCCGTTCGTGCTGTCGCTCGGACCGGTGCCGCCGCCCCACATGGTCGTGGTGCCGTTGCTCAACGCGGCGTACGCCTGTTGTGGCGACACGAGGTGCACGTGCGCGTCGATGCCGCCGGCCGTGAGGATGAGATGCTCACCGGAGATGGCGTCGGTGCCCGGGCCGATGACCAGTTCGGGGCTGACGCCGTCCATGGTGTCGGGGTTGCCGGCCTTGCCGATCCCGGCGATCAACCCGTCCTTGACCCCGACGTCGGCCTTGACCACACCCAGTCCGGCGTCCAGGACGGTCACGTTGGTGATGACCAGGTCCAGCGCCCCGTTGGCGTTGGTCAGCTCGGCGCTGGCACCCATGCCGTCGCGCAGCGTCTTGCCGCCGCCGTACACGGCCTCGTCGCCGAGGCACCGCAGATCCTTCTCGATCTCGAGGTAGAGGTCGGTGTCGGCCAGCCGGATCCGGTCGCCGGTCGTCGGGCCGTACAGTCCGGCGTACTCCTGCCGGGATATCTGACTCATCGCGCTGCCTTCGATGGCGTGAGGCGGGGCCGCCGTGCCGCTCGGGTGTCGGGCCGCTCGGGTGTCGGGCCGCTCAGGTGTCGGGCGTGGAGGTGAAGCCGCGGATACCGGCACGCCGGGCGGCCCGCGCTCGGTCCGGTTGGTAGCCGGGGGCCGGCCCGCCGCCGGTCCAGGCGTTCACCAGTCCGTTGAATCCGTAGACCCGTTGCCGCCCCCCGTACGGAACGAGCTGGACCGTTTTCTGGTCGCCGGGCTCGAACCGGATCGAGGTGCTGGCCGGGATGTCCAACCGAGTGCCGAACGTGGCGTCCCGGTCGAATTCGAGGTACCGGTTGGCCTCGTAGAAGTGGAAGTGCGAGCCCACCTGGATCGGCCGGTCCCCGGTGTTGCGGACCTCGACCCGGATGGTGGGCCGCCCCGCGTTCAGCTCCAGCGGCTCGCCGCGCAGCAGGTACCCGCCGGGCGGCGGGCGCTCGCCGTCGGCGGGCGGGATGGGGTCGGCGGGCCGGACGGAATCCGCGCCGGCGGGCGGTGGGGAGTCGGGCATCTCCGGTTCCACCCGCTACTGGATGGGCGAGTGCACGGTGACCAGTCGCGAGCCGTCGGTGAACACGGCCTCGACCTGGAGGATCGGCATCAGCTCGGCCACTCCCTCCATGACATCGTCCCGGGTGAGCACGTGACTCGCCACGTGCATCACCTCCTCGACGGTCTTACCCTCGCGGGCACCCTCCAGCGCCGCCGCGGCGACCACGGCGACCGCCTCCGGATGGTTGAGCTTGATTCCCCTGCCCCTGCGGGCGGCGGCGATCTGGGCCACCGAAAGAATGGTCAGTTTGTCGAACTCTCTGGGGGTCAGGTACATGCGTTGCCCTCCGCGATCGACGGACGCCGCTGGCTGCCGGTGCCTAAATCCGGCACCTGGTTCACCATAGGCGACGCGGAGCCCCAAAAACGGTCAAACGCCTCGGAAGCGAACAGCCGGAGTCAGACTCCGGCCAGTCCCTGCGGACTGTTGTACGGGATGGCCACGCGGGTGATCTCCTCGAGCGAGCCGTCCGGCTGGACGGCATAGCCCACCAGCGCGGAGGCGTTGCCGTAGATCTGGTAGAGGTACGCGCCGTCGGGGCTGAACCAGTTGTCGCTCGGGCCGCTGCTGACCGTCCCGTTGAGCGCCCGGAACGTGCCGTCCCCCGGCACCGGCGGGCACGCCGGATCCTTCGCCAGAATGATCTCGGTGCCGTCGATGTGGAAGCTGCTGACGTCGCTGTAGCCGAAGTTGGTGGCGAACACCGTCCGGTCGTCCGGGGAAACGGCCAGCCAACACAGTTCTGAGGGCTTGCCCTTGCTCGTGTCGACCGTGACGAGCGGGCCGATGCCGATACCGCCGTCCCCGTCGAGGGTGCCCATGACGATCCCGTCGCCGACGGCCTCCCCCAGGACGAAGGTGTCCGGCCGCCCGTGCAGGAAGGCGATGTAGAACGGAGAGCCGCCCCCGCCGTCGTGGAACGAGGCCGCGCCCAGGGTGCCGTCGCCGCTCACCGGGAACACCACGAGTCCGTCGGGGTCCGGTTCGTTGGAGGCGATCGACTTCGGCGCGCCGTCCGGCCCCGGTACCCACAGGATCGCCGAGCCGTCCGGATTGGCGGTGGGCGGCTGGTCGAAGGTGGTACCGGCGAGCAGGAACCGCTCGTCCGGCGAGAGGGTGACCATGGTGGCCACCCGGTCGGGCTTGTCCTTGGTGTTCACCGAGTACCGCTCCAGGCGCACCGACAGCCGGCCGTCGCCGTCGACCGACATCAGCCGCACGTGGTCCGGGCCGAACGCGTGCAGCACGAACAGCGTGCGCCGGGACGGCGAGTAGGCCAGCGACTTGGCCGTACCGCTGCGGCCGGTGACCGGGTTTCCGGTGGGCTGGACGTCCAGCGGGGTGAGCCCGCCGTCCGCGCCGACCGCGAAGCTGGACACCGAGTTGTCGCCCCCGTTGGTGGCGAACAGGAACCGGCGATCCGGCGTGAGGATGACGCTGCCCGCGCCCTCGAAGTCGTTCGGCGCGCTGGGCTGGCCGCTGATCGGCTTGAAGCCACCGGAACCGGAGCCACCCGTCGGGATGCGGGCCACCTCGGTGAGTGCGCCGTCGGTGGACCGGCGGTAGTGGATGACGGCGTTGCGGACCTCGTTCGTCTGCAGATAGAGGTGTCCGCCGTGGCGTGGTGGCGGGGGCTGTTCGTTCGACATGCTGACCGTTACCCCAATGGCGGGACAGTCACCCTCACCCGCACGGGTGGCACCCGCCACCCTACGACCCCCGGCACGGGAGACCACGGCCCGGCACGGGAGGCCACAGCCCGGCCCGCGACCGGCGAGTGGCGGCGCGAGGCGGCGCGAGGCGGAGGCTGGCGCCGCTATGCCAGCGGCGAAAGCGGCGACTTGTCCTCGGCGGTCGGGCCGTGCGAGGCGAGCACCACCGGTACCTCCAGCACCCGCTCGACCGCCGCGATCCAGCCGGCGGTCGGGCCGGCCGGATCGCGCCCGGGCGGCGCACCGTACCGGGGCCGGGTCGCCAACAGCCGCCGGGTCAGCGCGGCCTGCCGGTCCAGGTCGCCGGCGGAGCCGGGCTCCAGCCGGTCGGTCCAGTCGTACCCGTGGCACATCAACAGGTCGCGATCGGTCGGGTCGCGGTGGGTCGGGTCGCGGTGGGTCGGGTCGCGGTGGGTCGGGTCGCGGTGGGTCAGGTCGCGGTGGGTCAGGTCGCGGTGGGTCAGGTCCAGGTGGGTCAGGGCCAGACCGTCCACGCCGCCGGCCACCTCCAGCGCGTACCGGTGGGCGACCGCGTCGAAGTGCCCGAACCGGAACCGGCCCTGCCATGGGTTGGTCGGGTTGTTCGGGTCGGTCAGCCGCAGCGCCGGGTCCTCGGTGACCAGCGGCCCCGGCCCGTGCCGCGTGGTGACCACGCGCAGCACACCGAGCCGGGTCGCCTCGCCCGCCAGGCCCGCCTCGGCGAGCAGCTTGTCCGCGTTGGCGAACGTGGTGGTGCTCCACGTGGTGTACGGGTGGAACCCGTGCCACTCGTCCAGCAGCACCCCCTGCGCGCCCTCGAACACCACGCCACCGGCGCGGATCAGTTGCCCGGCGAACGTCTGGTCCACAATGGACACCCGGTCGGCGAACCCGGTGAACGCGGCCACGCAGTCGTCCACCGGTGGCGCGTCGAGCGGCCCGACGTCCGCGGCCAGGCGCTCGCGCAGGGCCAGCAGCCGGCGCCGCAGCCGCCGCGGGTCCTGGCAGTCGGCCACCCGCGGCGCCTCGTCGGGGTGGGCGAGCTGGTACGCCACCGTCTCGCCCACCCCCATGCCGCACGACCCGTGCCGTCCGGCTCCCCGAGCTCGTTCGCGCGCCCGGTTGGCGGCCCGATGGTACGGCGTGGCCAGCGGCGCGTCCCGGTCCACGGTGAGCCGGGACAGGGCGTCCGGCACACCGATCTCGGCGAGGTGGCGGGCCTCGGCGGCCAGTGCCACCGGGTCGACCGCCACGAACCGGGACAGGTGGGTACCCACGCCCGGGCGCAAAGTACCCGAGCCGAACTGGGCGAACGTGTGCCGCCGGCCATCGCGCAGCACGACGTTGTGCGCCGCCTGCGCGCCGCCGTTGAACCGGATCACCGTGCGGACCGGCCGGCTCGCGCACAGCCAGTCCACGACGGTGCCCTTGCCGGCGTCGCCGTACCCCAGATCGACCAGGACGACGGGTCTCACAGCCGGGCCACCCGGTCGTCGGTGGCCGCCGTGTCCGGCAGCGCCGAACGGGCCACCGCGCCGAGGTCGGCGCCCACCCGGGCCAGTGCCTTGGACACCGACCCCGTGGCATCCGAGCCGAACTCGTCCAGGTCGGCCAGGCCCTCGTCGAGGTCCACGGCCGCCTCGCCGAGCCCGACGGTCAACGCGATGGTCTCGCACACCGCGTCCAGGTCGTCCAGCTCGATCGCGTTCTGGCCCAGCAGGCCCCGCCAGAAGCCGAGCACGCGGCCGTCGCCCGCGTGCGCGCTGCCGGCCGGCAGCAGGTAGTAGGTGTCGTAGGAGCGGCGCACCTCGTCCACTATCTGCCGCACCGGGATGTCCTCGGTCAGGTCGTCGCCGATCACGTCGCGCACCTCATGCGCCTTGACCCGGGGGTAGGCCAGCTCGTCACCGATGATGAACAGGTATCCGCGCCGGCCGCGCCGCACCTGGCAGTCGATCGTCGTGTGCCGGGCCATGAAGTACATGGCCAGCTCGTAGGATTCCGTCAGCTGGCCGCCACCGCCGCCCTCCAGCACGATGCGGCCGAGGTCGTCGTCCATCCGGTTGTCCGACTCGAACTGGCCGACCTGCAGGGGCGCCCGGTCGCAGGTGGCGTCGCCGATCGCGCCGAACATGATCTGCGGGTCGGTGGCGTACCCCTTGCGCAGCAACAGACCCAACAGCTGCGGCAGCTTGGTCTGCAGCACCCGGGGCACGTGTCCCATCGATCCGGTGACGTCGAACAGCACGGCGATGGCCAGCGAGTCGGGGTGCTCGGCCGAGTCCCGGCTCTCCCGTGCCCTCACGCCACGCGGGTCGAGGTCGGCGTGGACCGTGCGCGCCCCGCCGTCGCTGTAGGCGAACGCGCTGGTACCGGTTGCCGCGCGGTAGCGCTTCGCGGCGTCGTACACGTCGGTGGACCAGATTCCGCTTCCCATGGCTCCTCCTAGAACCTTAGAGGGTGAACGGTCGAAACCTTCGAGGGCCGAACAGTCTTTCCAATAGCTCGTCGAGTTCGGCGAGCAGCCGCCAGGCGTCGTTCGGGCGGTGGCTCATGGGATCCAGCTGGCAGCCGGCGGCGAAGCGGCGCAGCGGCTGGGGCGCTCGCTCGCCCATCAGCCAGGTCATGCACCGGCTGGCCATGGCGAGGTCGGTACCCGGCCCCGGGTCCTGGCGGCCGGACACCTCGGCCGGGTACCACGCGGCGTACTGCGGCACCATCGCCGGGATCCGGTCGCCGCCCATCCCCGTGTCCAGGTCGGCCGAGTAGCACCAGTCGATCAGCACCAGCCCGTGCCCCGTCGGTTCGATGAGCACGTGATCGGGCAGCACGGCCCCGTGCACGAACCCGGCGCGGTGCGCGAAGCCGAGCGCGACGAGCAGCCGCCGCCACATCCAGGCCACGTCCCGTGGATCGACGCCGTCCGGGTAGGCCCGGCGCACCTCGGCGAGGCTGTGCAGTCCGGGCGCCGCCGACACGACATTCACCAGCCGACGGGCACCGGTCGCGGTGTCCTCGAGCCGGAACGAGTCCACCAGCCGCGGCACGTACGGCAGGTAGCGGGAATTCTCGGCCAGCGCCAGCGCCAGCGTGCGCAGGGCGTACGCCTCGCGCCCCATGAGGTCGTTGTTGGCCGGTTGCCGGGGCAGCTTGAGCAGCCGGTCGGCGCCGACGTCGTACAGGTCGGCCAGGTCGCCGGCGTACCGGCGGTCGGTCAGCCGGTACTCGTCGTGCCGGGACCGGATGACCACGCCCCGGCGCTCGCGCCACAGCGAGGTCAGCCGGACGAACGCATCCGTCGCTTGTGGACGGTCGGCCGCCGGCACCCGGTCCGGGTGCAGCGCCCGGGCCAACTGCCGGTAGCGGCGCTCCGGCTGGTGGACGCCGAACAGCTCCCGCGCGCCGGCCGCCGACATCACCTGCCGGATGGCCTCGCCGAGCGCGAGGTCCCGCGGGGCGGTGGGGGCGCCGGTCCGGCTCATCGGATCGAGTCCTCTCGGGACGGTCGCAGCAGGGCCGGGTGCAGCAGCCGGGCGTCGCCGGCCCGGTACAGGCGGGAGCGCGGGCCGCCCCGGGAACCGCCGCGGTCGGTGGTGACCCCGGTGCTCTCCATGAAGCCGGGCACGGACAGCACCTTGCGGTGGAAGTTGCCGGCGTGCAGCGAGTCGTCCCACACCGTCTCGTACACCCGGCGCAGCTCGGCGATGGTGAACTCCTCGCCGACGAAGCGGGTGGCCAGCGGGGTGTACTCCAGTTTGGACCGAGCCCGTTCCAGGCCGTCGGCGAGGATCTGGGCGTGGTCGAAGGCCAGCCCGCGGGTCGCACCGGGCCGTTGGCGGACCGGCCGGCCGGGTGCGCCGGCGGCGTCGGGCAGCCCGAGCCCGGCGACCGGCACCCAGGCCGACTCGCGCGCGTCGGTTCCAGCGGCCGGCTCCGGCAGGTCGGGCACGAACGCCAGGTACGCCACGGAGACCACGCGCATGCGCGGATCGCGGCGCGGTGCGCCGTAGCTGGCCAGCTGCTCCAGGTGGACGCGGCGCAACCGGGCGCCGACACCGGTCTCCTCGGCCAGCTCGCGCTGCGCACCGGCGGCCAGGTCCTCGTCGGGCCGCACGAAGCCGCCCGGCAGCGCCCAGCGGCCCTCGTACGGCGCCTCTCCCCGCCGCACGAGCAGCACGTTCAGCTGTTCGTCGCGGATCGTCAGGACCACGACATCGACGGTCACGGCGACCGGCGGGAACGCGCTCGGGTCGTACGCCGCGAGGAACTCCTCCTCGGTCATCGCCAGTTCCTCTCATAGTGAGTATTTCTCGGCACGAGAAGAACTTAGCACGGCCTCCGGCCGCCGCGATACCGCGAATCCGCGCGGGTGCCGGCGCGGCGGACTCAGCCGGCCCGCTGGACTCAGCTGGCGCTACGCCATGCCGGCTTGCCCAGGTCGCGCCGCGCCCGGGCCCCCTCGGCCAGGCCGGTGGCGAACAGCACGAGGTCCACCCCCGCGGTCGCCGTGACGGGGTGCAGCCGCGCCGTGGCCGGGACCACGGCGAGGACCGCCACCAGCGCGAGCGCCCGCCACCACGCCGCCCGGCCGGCCGCCGCGAACAGCAGCACGATTCGCCAGGCCAGGAACACCGCGGCCCCGACGACCACGACCAGGCTGTACCGGATCTGCCCCGGCCCGCCCGCGTGCTCGATCACCAACACGTTGCCGGCGCTGGCGGTCAGGATGCCGGCCAGCAGCAGATAGTGGAGATATCCGGAGATCAGCGCCGTGCGACCCGGGGTGCGGGACTCCTCCATGAAGGCGGGCAGCCCGCGCCCGAGCGGCAGGTGGTAGATCTGGGTGAACAGCAGTGCGTTGATGAACGACAGCACGAACGCGACGGTGCTGGCCGGGTGGAAACCGACCTCGCGGATGGCGAGGCTCGACATCAGGATCAACTCGCCGATGGCCACGATGACGAACTGACCGAACCGCTCGGAGAAGTGCTCGCCGGACACTCGAAGCTCAGCCTGCGTCGACCGGCCCAGCCCGGGCACCGGGTACCCGAACAGCCCGATCGTCCCGTCGATGACGATGGCCACCGCCCACAGCGGATGGCGGGCGGCCGGCACCAGAGCCCCGACGATCCACGCCACGCCGGTGATGACGAACCAGATCGCCACCCGGGCGCTGCGCCGCGCGGCGGGATGCCCGCGCAGCCGGTACGCCAGGCCCGCGCCGCGACCGAGATGGATGGCCACATAGGTACCGGCGAAGACCAGCGCTTCCGGGCCGAACGCCCTCGTCAACGCGACGGCCTGCAGCAGAATCCCGATCATCACCCAGGCGAGCAGCGCCCGCACGAACCGCTGCTCGGGGTCGAACCAGTCGGTCGACCAGGCGGTGACCGTCCACACCCACCACATGGCGGCCAGCAGCAGCAGGAAGCGCAGCGCCCCACCCACGCTGAGATCCACCAGCAGGACGCGGGTCAGCTCGGTCAGCGAGAAGATGAACGCCAGGTCGAAGAACAGCTCCATGTAGGAGGCGGAGGGCGCCCGTTCGCGCCCGCGGAGTACCTGCTCCGCCTGATTGCCGGTCATCCCGCCGCCTCTCCCGCCCGCCTCAACCGCCAGTCTGCCCACGGAGGCACACTCCGATCGCGGATGCGCGCGGGACCTCCCCCGCCGGGGTGCCGGCCCCGGCCGGTCCGGCGACCGGCCGGGGCCCTCAGCTCACCGGAGGGACTGGCGCCGCCGCGCCCGCGCCTCGGCGGGCAGGGCCAGGGCCGCCAGGGCGGCGAGGACCAGCACGGCCGCGTTGACGAGGAACGCGACGTGGTAGCCGTGCACGAGGGCGACGAGGCGGGTGGAGTGGCCGGCGGCGTGGGTGGTCGCGGTGGCGGCGACGGTGACCAGCACCGCGAGGCCGATCGCCCCGCCGAGCTGGCGGGCGGTGTTGACCAGACCGGAGGCGGCACCGGCGTCCCTCGGGTCGACGCCGGTGGTGGCGGCCAGGGTGATCGGCAGGAGCATGAGGCTGATGCCCGCCCCGGCGACGAGGCTCGGGCCCAGGAGGTGACTCAGGTAGGCCGGGTGAGCGGGCGTACCGGCCAGCCAGGCGACGCCACCGGCCGTGATGAGCCCGCCGGCGACGAGCAGGTTGCGGGCGCCGACGAGGGGCACGAGCCGGCGCGAGGCGAGGCCGCCGACGACGAGCACGATGGTCAGCGGCAGCAGGGCCAGGCCGGTACGCAGTGCGCTGTAGCCAAGGGCCTGCTGCAGGTACAGGGAGATGAAGAAGGACGCGGACGTCATGGTCACCCCCAGGCTGAGCATGGCCAGGTTCCCGATGCGCAGGGCGCGCGGGCGGAACAGGGCGAGCGGGATCAGCGGCCGGGAGCTGGTGGCCTCGACCGCCACGAAGCCGGCGATGAGCACCGCGGCCACGACGAGTGCGGTCACCACGCCGCGCGACCCCCACCCGTCGGAGGACGCCTGCGACAGCCCATAGGTGAGTGCACCGATCCCGAGGGTGGCACTCAGCGCGCCGGGAACATCGAGCCCGGTCCGCTCGGCGCCGGCCGAGGACGGCAGCGGGGTGAGGATCCCGGCGACGAGCAGCCCGACGCCCAGCGGGAGGTTGACGAACAGCACCCACCGCCAGCTCAACCCGGCGGTGAGGACTCCGCCGAGCACGACCCCGACCGCCCCGGCAGCCCCGCCCATGATGCTCCACAGGGCCAGCGCGCGGTGCCGCCGGTGTTCGTCGGTGTGGCTGGCGGTGATGAGGCTCAGGCTGCTGGGTGCCAGCGCGGCGGCGCCGACGCCCTGCACGATCCGGGCCACGAGCAGCGTGGTGGGGCTCGATGCGAGGCCGCCGGCCAGGCTGGCGGCGGTGAAGACGGCCGCGCCGAACAGGAACACCCGTTTGCGGCCCAACAGGTCGCCGGCCCTGGCGGCCAGCAGCAGGAAGCCACCCAGGGTGATCAGGTAGCCGCTGACCACCCACTGCTGCTGGTTGGTCGACAGTCCCAGCTCCGTGCGCATGTCCGGCAGGGCCACGGTGACGATGGTCGAGTCGAGCACGACCATGAACTGCGCCAGGCAGGCCATCGCCACGATGACGCCGAGCGGCAACTGCGGTCGAAGGACGGTGGGGGGAGCCAGCGCGGCTCGGGTCTGGGACATAGGGCTCCTTCGCGAACGGCCGTCACACCGGTTGTCGGTGCCGGCACAAGCTGGAGCCGATGGTGCCGACCCGGCGACCCTCCCGTCGTCGTACCCGGGAAGCGAGTTCCCACTGGCCGGCTGGGGTGCGGCCGACCCGCGCAGTACTCCACGTGGAGTAGGCCGCAATGGGTCCGGCGAGCGGATGTGTCGGCGAACCCGGCGCGTACGCTCGAAGAATGCTGACCGATCGCGGGTGGGGAAGGTTCTACAGGGCGGGCTGGCTCATCTCGGCCGGCGTCATGGTGGTGGCGTTTCGCATGTGGCAGCTACACCTTCGGGAGGTCGAGCAGCGCGCCGAGGAGGCCGAGCGGACCAGGGACGAGGTCGCCCGCCGCAGGGCCGTGGAGGAACGGCTGCGCATCGCCCGGGAACTGCACGATTCCCTGACGCACAGCATCTCGGTGGTTCAGCTTCAGGCCGGCGTGGCGGTGCACCTGGCGCGCAAGCGCGGCGAGGAGGTCCCGCCCGCGCTGCTGGCGATCGAGGAGGCGGGCGCGGACGCCGCGCGGGAACTGCGCGCGACGCTCAGCGTGCTGCGCACCCAGGACGACTGCGACGGCAGCGGCCTCGGTCACCTGGACGGCCTGGTCGACCGCGCACGCTCGGCCGGACTGCCGGTGACCGTGACCGTGACCGGCCCGCAACGGCCGCTCCCCCCCGACGTCGACCAGGCGGCGTACCGGATCGTGCAGGAGGCGCTCACCAACGTCGGCCGCCACGCCGGCGAGGCCAACGCGGCGGTCCACCTGCGATACGCGCCGCACGCCCTGACGGTGCAGATCGACGACGACGGTAAGGGCAGCGGCGCCCCGTCGGCGGGCCAGGGGCTCGGCCTGATCGGCATGCGGGAACGGGTCAGCGCGCTCGGCGGCCGGCTGGACGCCGGACCGCGGGCGCTCGGCGGCTTCCGGGTGTGGGCCGAGCTACCGGTACAGGCGGCGCCGTGATCAGGATTCTGCTGGCCGACGACCAGGCGCTGATCCGCAGTGGGATCCGGGCGCTGCTCGAGGCGGAGGACGACATCGAGGTGGTCGCCGAGGCCACCGACGGCGCCCAGGCCGTGGCGCTGGCCAGAGTGCACCGCCCGGACATCGCACTGGTGGACATCCAGATGCCCGTGCTCGACGGCATCGAGGCCACCAGGCAGATCGTCGCCGACGAGCGGCTGGCCAGCCTGCACGTCGTCATCCTGACCAACTACGGACTCGACGAGTACATCTTCCGCGCGCTGCGGGCCGGCGCGAGCGGCTTCCTGCTCAAGGACACCCAGCCGGCCGAGCTGCTGCGGGCCCTGCGCGTGGTGGTGAGCGGGGAGGCGCTGCTGTCCCCGGCCGTCACCCGGCGGCTGATCAGCGAGTTCGTCGCCCGGCCGCCGGACGCGATAGCGGCGACGGGAATGGAGTCGCTGACGAACCGGGAACGCGAGGTGGTGGCGCTCGCCGCGCACGGGCTGAGCAACGACGAGATCGCGGAGTCCATGGTGCTCAGCCCCACCACCGCGAAGACTCACATCAGCCGGGCGATGACCAAGCTCGGCGCGCGCGACCGCGCGCAGCTCGTCGTGTTCGCCTACCAGAGTGGCCTGGTCAGCCCGCGCGACCTCGCCCCGCGCCGCTGACCACCGGCCCCGGGCGATGCCGGACCGTCATCCGGCGCGGCCCGGCCACAGGCCGGGCAGGTTGACCACGATGCCCTCCTGGCTGCTGCGGGCGATGACCACCACCGCCTCCTCGGCACCCGGGTTCTCCTCGCGGTGCGGCGCGAACGGCGGCACGAACACGTAGTCGCCGGGCTCGGTCTCGATCCGCACCTCGGAGCCGGCCTCGGCGAACACGAAGACCGGGCGGCCCGACACGACGTAGATGGCCGTCTCCGCCTCACCGTGGTGGTGGTCGCCGGACGACGTACCGGGCGCCACGTGCGTCTGTCCCATCCAGATCTTCGACGACCCGACCGTCTTCCCGGACACCGCCTCGAGCCGGGTCATCCCCGCCGTCTGGCCGGTCTGACCAGTCAGCTGCCCGGCCCGGACGTGGTGCAGCGCGCCATGCCACTCATCCGCCATCGTGGGCTCCCCTCGAACTCGGCCAACCTCGGGTATACCACCGCGGGCCGGGTTTGGTCCCGGCGCCGATCGGGCACCGAACAGCATCGAACAAAGGAGCGTGACATGGCCATCCTTCTCCTCGTCCTGCTGCTCGCACTGATCCTGGGTGGCCTGGGCTTCGCCGTCCATGTGCTGTGGTGGATAGCGCTGATCGTGCTGGTGGTCTGGCTGGTCGGGTTCGTCTTCCGGAGCACGGGCTCGACCGGTACCCGCGGCCGCTGGTATCGCTGGTAGCCGCACACGCCGGTGCCCCGACGGGAGAGCTTCCCGCCGGGGCACCGCGGTGTCGGCCGGTCCACACGGCAGTGCGACGGCGACGGCCGCGCCGGGGTGCCACCGGCGCGGCCCGGCCACCGACCGGCGTGACCCGCGACGACGTGCGCCACGACAAGAGCCCCCGGTCCCCATCCGTCGCGCATATCGTCGCGGGCGCCGGCCGGTCGAGCCCGCCCCGGCGTCCCCCGTTTGATCTTGCCCTCGCCGGCGCGGGCCCGACCGCTCTACGATGGGACACCGCTGTAGGTCAATGGCTTGCAGAATTGTTGTCGGCGACAGCCCGCCGCGGCGCGGCGGTTGGCGGGCAGGACCGGCGAGGAGATGGCGCGTCACCCGCCTGCACCTGGGGCGAGCTGCGGCTGCGGCAGGGCCGGTTCGTGGAGGCGGTAGAGCTGATTTCCGAGGCGATGCTGGCCGGGTGCGTCACATCCCGTTGGGGATCCTAGGACACTAGGTTGAGGGTGGTGGCAGGCTGTGGGGGTGGACGAGATCCGGCGTACCCCGATGGCACTGCGACTTCCGTCGCCCGTGTTGGAGGTGCGCGACGACCGGATGGAGCGAGCCGGCGTCCGGCTACTGATCAAGCGCGACGACCTGATCCACTCCGAGGTGCCGGGCAACAAGTGGCGCAAGCTGAAGTACAACCTGACGGCGGCGGCCGACGGCGGCCACGACACCCTGCTGACCTTTGGCGGCGCCTACTCCAACCACCTGCGCGCCACCGCGGCCGCCGGACACTACTTCGGGTTCCGCACCATCGGCGTGGTCCGCGGCGAGGAACACCTGCCCCTCAATTCGTCCCTGGCGTACGCCGAGCGGCGGGGCATGCGGCTCGCGTACCTCGACCGCGCGACCTACCGGAACAAGCGCGACCCGGCCGTGATCGAGGCGCTGCGGCGCGAGTGGGGCCGCTTCTACCTGCTGCCCGAGGGCGGCAGCAATACGCTCGCGGTCAAGGGCTGCGCCGAGCTGCCCGGGGAGATCGACGAGCCGTTCGACGTGCTGTGCTGCGCGGTCGGCACGGGTGCGACCCTCGCCGGCATCGCGGCCGGCCTGCGGACCGGCCAGCGGGCGATCGGCTTCTCCGCGCTGGCCGGCGGAGAGTTCCTCGCCGGCGAGGTGGGGCGGCTGCAGTCCGAGGCCGGCACGGTGTCCGCCAACTGGCGCGTCGAGTGCGGCTACCACTTCGGGGGATTCGCCAAGACGACGCCGCGGCTGGCGGCCTTCATCGACGATTTCGCGGACCGCCACGGGATCATTCTGGACCGGGTGTACGTGGCGAAGATGATGTTCGGCGTCTTCGACCTGGTGGACGCGGGGGCGTTTGGCGGCGGCACCACCATCGTGGCGGTCGTCACCGGATAGCTTGAGGTGTATGCCTAGGATCGGCCCGTGGCCGCTCCCCTGATCTTCGGTGTCTTTCCGCTCGGCATGGCCGGCGCCCCCGGCGGGCTCGCCGTGGGGCCGCCGGACAATATCGAGGCGATCGGGCGCGCGCTGTCCGAGCTGCAGGGGGACGGCAAGACCCTGCTGCCGCGGATGTACGTGGTCTGGTCCGGCCCCGAGTCGACCGCGGCGGCGCACGCGCAGCTGGACCAGTTGGCCGCGGCCGGTGTGCCGTGGGATCTGGTCCTGTGCTTCCGGGATCCCGGCGGCGACGTGGCGGCGTGGGCCTCGTTCGTGTCGCAGGTGGTGACCCGGCACGGGCGGGAGTTCGCCGCGCTCCAGGTCACCGGCGAGCCGAACCTGACCTGGGCCGGGGCCGCCGCGGACGGGGCGTTCCTCAACGCGCGGGACGCCCTGGTCCAGGGGGTGCTGGCCGGCGCGGCGGCGAAGCGCGAGACGGGCGCTACCGTCGCGATCGGGTTCGCCGTGGTTCCGGACATCGACCCGGCCGCGAATGGTTTCTGGGCGGGGGTACGGGACTCCGGCGGCGCGGACTTCGCGGCGGCGGTGGACTACGCGGGCATCGACATCTACCCGGACGTGTTCGGGCCGAGGCGCAGCCCCGACGAGCTACCGTCCACTGTGGAGCGGTTGCTGGGCGACTTCCGGGAACGGGACCTGGCGACGGCGGGCATCCCGGCCTCGGTACCCATCCGGATCTGCGAGAACGGCTGGCCGACCGGCCCGGACCGGCCCGAGGAGCGGCAGGCGGTGGTCCTGGAGACCATCATCCGCACCGTGTACGCCCTGCGCGCGGAACTCAACGTCACGCACTGGGAGCTGTTCACCCTCCGCGACGCCGACAGCTCCAAGGACGACCTGTTCCACCGGTTCGGCGTGCTGCGCGACGACTACTCCCCCAAGCCGGCGTTCCACACCCTGCGCCGGTTGATCGCCGAACTCGGCTGACCCTCCTGTCAATGCGCGCGGGCCGCCGCCCGAGCACCGAAGCGCCCCGGCGGCGGCCCGCGCGATGTGAGTGGCCTCAGCCCGCCGTGTACGCCACTCCGAAGACCAGCCGCGCCGCGCCGGCCGGCTCGGCAACCTGGGCGGTGTGGCCGCCCGCACGCACCTCGATGGTCGCCGGCACCTTCGCGGTCAGCACGCCCACTCCGTCGGTCAGCGGTACCGCCCCCGTCGCGCTGCCGGTCACCCCCGCGAAAGGTTGAAACGCGGGTGTCCGGTGGGGCGCCGGAGGGGTGGCCCGCCGGCCCGCGCGACGGACAATGCCATCGACGCATAGCACTCCATCACCCCGCGACCCCTGGAGTACCCATGCCAAGCAGCAGCGGCACCGACGTCCCGCGGGCGCTCGCCCGTGACCGACTGGGCATACCGGCGGTGGTCTTCTTCGTGCTGTCCGGGGTGGCCCCGCTGACCGTGGCCGCCGGCGTGGTCACCACAGCGTACGCCGTCACCGGCCTGACCAGCGTGCCGGCCGCGTTCCTGGCCGTGGCCGTCGTGCTCGGCCTGTTCTCCGTCGGGTACGTGGCGATGGCGCGACACATCACCAATGCTGGCGCGTTCTACGCCTTCGTGTCGCGTGGCCTGGGCCGTCCCGTCGGCGTCGGCGCGGCGATGGTGGCCGTGGTCGCCTACAACCTGCTGCAGGTCGGGCTCTACGGCGCGTTCGGGCCGAGCACGGCCGGCTTCATGGCCGACAAGCTGGGCATCCACGCCCCGTGGTGGGTGTGGGCGCTCGCGGCGTGGGCCATCGTCACCGTACTGGGCCTGCTGCGCGTCGACCTGAACGGCAAGGTACTGGCCGTGCTGTTGTCGATCGAGATCGTGGTGGCGGTCGCGCTGGCGGTCTCCGGCCTGTCGCACCCGGCCGGCGGGCACGTCAGCTTCGCTACGCTGTCGCCGCTGAAGCTGACCACCAGCGGCATCGGCGCCGCCCTGGTCATCGCCGTACTCGGCTTTGTCGGCTTCGAGCAGAGCGCGGTGTTCGCCGAGGAGGCCCGGAATCCGGGGCGTACCGTGCGCGTCGCCACCTACTTCTCGCTCGCCATGATCGCGCTGCTCTATGCCGGGGCGAGCTGGGCGATGGCGGTGCACAACGGCGACGGCCAGGTCGCGTCCGCCGCCGCGCGGCAGGGGCCGGAGCTGCTGTTCACCATGGGGCGCGGCATCCTGCCGGACGCCGGGCGGGTCCTGTTCCTGACCTCGCTGTTCGCGGCCGCGCTGGCCTTCCACAACGCGGTCTGGCGGTACATGTACGCCCTCGGCCGCGAGTCGGTGCTTCCGGCGGTGCTCGGGCGCACCGGGCGCAACAACGTACCCAAGACCGCATCGGCCGCGCAGAGCCTCGTGGGCCTGGTGTTCATCGCGGTGTTCGCGCTGGCCGGCTGGGACCCGATGGTCAAGCTGTTCTTCTGGGTCGGCACCACCGGCGGCTTTGGCATCCTGCTGCTGATAGCGCTGACCTCGATAGCGGTGATCAGGTTCTTCGCCCGCGACCGTCACGGCGAGACCGCCTGGCACCGGGTGGTCGCACCCGGGATCGCGGCGGTGGCGGTGCTGATCATGCTGGGCCTGGCGCTGGACAACTACTCGACCCTGCTCGGCGTGGCGCCCGGGTCCACGTCCGCGAGGGTGCTCCCGGCCATCTTCGGCGTCGCGGCGATCGTCGGCATCGCCTGGGCGCTCGTCCTGCGGTCCATCCGGCCGGAGGTGTACGCCGCCATCGGGCAGGGCAGGGAGCCGGCGACCTCCGGCGGGTCGGCCACGGGTACGACGCCACGCGGGGTGGACGGCTCGGTCCGGCAGCACGCCCGCTGACGGCCCGCGCCCGCTGACGGCCCGCGCCCGGCTGGTTGGCCAGCCGGGCGCGGGATCAGTTCACGGTGCGATCGGCTCAGGTGCGGATCCGGCTCAGGTGCCGGGCTTCGTCGCCGGCGGCGGCGTGGTGCTGAACACCTCCACCTCCGCGAGCTCCATCTTGTAGTCGGTGGTGCCGTCGTTGGTGTCGGAATCCTTGCGCAGGTTGGTGCCCTCTACCCGGACGTAGCGGGCCTGCTGCTGGTCGAAGGAGAACGTCTGCGCCGAGCCGTCGCTGGGCTTCGGGTAGTTGCTCTCATCCGCCACCGTGGTCCAGTTCGTGCCGTCGGCCGACACCGCGATGGTGAAGTCGATCGGGAAGTCGTCGGCGAGGTCCGAGGGCTTGCCGTCCCAGTCACGCGGCCACAATGTCACCGCCCCGACGGTCTGCTTCTTGCCGAGGTCGACCGTCATCGACTCGGTGTGGTTGACGGTCGGGTTGGAGTCGCTCGACCAGCCGTACGAGCCGTCGACGCTGAAGGGCTGGCCGTCGACCACGTTGGCGGCACCCCAGTCGGCGTCCTCACGGCTGCTGGACGTGGTGACGGGCTTGTTCAGGGCCAGGTCGGTCGGGACCTGGTCCGGCAGCACGTAACCGTTGGCGCTGCCCCGGTCGAGGGTGACCGTGTGCTGGCCCTTCCCCGTGTAGGTGTAGCGGACGATGCCGAAGCTGTCCGCGCTCACCTGGTGCTTGCGTCCGTTGTCGACGACCGTGTAGGTGCTGGACGGGGTCTGCCCCGACCACTGCAGGGTGACCGGCTGCTTCTTCGCGCTGTAGTTGACCACCTCGGTCAACTCGTTGCGGTAGTCGACGGTCAGCGAGTCGGTGCCGTGAATCGTCTTGGTGACGGTGGTCCCGTTCATGGCACTGGGGATGTTGGGGGCGATGGTGACGCCGGTGCCGGTCGGCTGGATGCCCAGCACGTCGCTGAACAGGCCCGCCGCGCCGTTGGCGTTGGACGGGAACCAGGCCTCCCCGCCGTGCGGCTGCAGCGTCCAGTCCAGGAAGCTGAAACCGTTGAAGCCGTCCTGGGTGTACCGGTCGACCGTGTTGTTCAGGTAGGTCAGCGACCGGTCACGCTCGCCGACCATGGCCGCCGCCCGCATGTACTCCTCGGTCATCAACGGGTAGACGGACCCGTCCTCGATGCCCTGGGAGAAGTGGTCGCCGCTCCAGTCCAGCGTGGTCAGGGTCAGCGGTGCGAAGTTCTCCGGCACCATCGACAGGTGGTAGCGCTGCATGTCCTTGTCGATGCCATCGAGGATCTGCTTGGCCCGCGACAGGTCCACCATGCCGAAGCTGATCGCCTGCAGGTTGATCTGCGTCTGCTCGACGTTGCCGTGCACGGTGCCGTCGGGGCAGCGCCAGTAGGCGAACATGCCGGTGCTGGGGTCCCAGAGGCCGCCGTCGGCGGCGTCCTTGTTGAACTGGGTCTTCAGCGCCGTCGCCAGCGAGGCGTAGGTCGTCGCCTGCGCGTCGTCGTGGAACACGTCCCGCTCCAGCTGCGACCACTGGGTGAGGGCCTGGTACATCAGCTCGTTGATGTAGCCGCTCTCCCACTTGATGTAGAGCGCGTCGTTCCACTCACGGATGCTCTTCGACGACGTGCAGGTGTTGATGTCGTTGTGGAAGAGGCTGTCGGTCTGGTCGAACTCGTTGTTGATCATGTACCCGAGGGAGCTCTCGACCGAGGTGCGCATCGAGGCGAGCCACGCGCTGTCCGACGAGTACTGGTACATGTCGGCCACGGCCGACGCGTAGGACGGGTCGGCGTCGTACAGGTTGTCGTCGCCCCACGGGTGGTCGAGATGGTACGTGCGGCCGTCCATGTGGCCGCTGGAGTTCTGGGCGTAGTCGCGGAAGTACGACAGCAGGTTCTCCTGCGACTGGGTCATCGCGGGGTCGAAGTACCCCTCGACGGTCCGGTCGGCGTAGACCATGTCATAGGGGCCGACGCCGGGGTAGCGCAGGCCGACGGTGGACATGCCGTAGCCCTTGTCGATGACGCCGGAGCGACCGAAGTCGTTGAGCATCGACGACAGCGCGGCGGGATCGTCGACGCCCTTGACGGTGCCGCCCAGCGAGTAGTACTTCGCGTAGTTGTCCGGCGCGAAGGTGTACGTGACGCTGTCGGTCTGCTTCTGCGTCGTGGCCACCGGCGCGTAGATGTAGGCGCTGGTCGCGTTGGAGGAGTGTCCACCGTAGACGTAGCCCTGCGCCTTGGTACCGGCGGTGTAGTCCCACGAGGCGGCGCTGCTGACCTGCGTCTCCTGGTAGGTGTTGCCGTCGCCGGTGTAGGCGAATTCGGTCGCCAGGTTGCGGCTGCTGCTGGCGCTGACGTCCAGCGCCTGCTTCGTCGAGTTCTTGAGCATGACGAAGTCGGACTCTTCGACGCCGTACCGGTCGTTCGGCTCGGAGAGGAAGAAGTTGTTCTCACCCGTGTAGGCGTTGCCGATGGGCAGGTCACCGCCGTCGGCCGGCCGGCGGACGTTGTCCCAGACCCGGCCCCAGCCGATGGACAGCATGCCGTTGTGGCGGACGCTGGTGTTGGTCGTGTCCAGCCAGTCGTACGTGCGCTGCACGCCGAGGCGGATGGTGTCGTTGGTGAGCGTGAACGTCCACGTCTCGCGCAACGACACCGCGTCGTTGGCCATCGTGAACGAGGTCGTCACCGTGTGGCCGTGGACCTTCACGCTGGGGCTCGCCGCCAGCGTCTTGCTGGACAGCGTGCTGCCGTCGCCGTCGAGGATGGCGGTGCTGTACATCCCGGCGTCCAGCAGCTGAGTGTTGCCCAGCGCCAGCGAGCTGACCACGGCCTGGTGGTCGTAGTCGTAGACCATGCTCAGGTTGTGGTTGCGCAGGGTCAGCGTGCTGTTCGAACGGTTGAGGGTGATGCTGGCCGGTGCCGCGTACGCACCGTGCGGCACGGCGCTCGCGCCGGCCAGCGCTCCGGCGGCCAGCGCCGCCGACAACAGCACCCGCGTGGCTTTGCCGCGGGATCTGGATTTCATGGGGGTTCGTGCTCCTTGTGAGGCGGGACGTTGCTTGCTCAGCTGACGGCGTCGTGCTCCTTCCGTGGCCACGTCGGGTCGCCGGGGCGATCGTGCGGCGGCGTGAGGGCACGCCGACGGCCGGGTGACGTCCGCAGCTCGTTGGTCGCGCACCCGGCAACCTCGGCCATCGCGCACCCGGCCAAGGTAGATCGACTATGGCAATCCTTTGCCGAATCTGTCAACGGCTTGTTGCCGGCGGATTGCCGGAAGGGGGACGGAGCGTGGATCGCGACGGCTCACACCCGGCGCGACCTTCTCGGAATTACAGCATCTATCTGTCCAGATAGGACGAAAGGACTTGCACTGGAGCCTGGGCGGGATCGCCGATATGGTTTTCCATTGTGGAAATATTTTGCCTTGAGATTTCAAGAGTCGACCGGTTGCGCCGGTGAATTCCACAGCGGCTCGCCGGGGCTCCCGGCCGGCCGCCACCCGCCGGCGCCCGGACCCTCGAGCGGCACCGTGTGCAGGCCGATCACGGTCCGGATCGCGATCCCCAGCCAGTCGCGGGCGAAGACGTCAGCTACCGTCTTGCGGTGCCCCGGCCGCCACCTCCGGCTGCCGCTCGGCGAGCGCGATGCTCAACAGTGACCGCTGCAGGCCGTCGATGGTCCGTGGGTTCCAGCCGGTGAGGTGCTGCCAGCGGTCGAGCCGGTACTTGACCGTGTTCGGGTGGACGTGCAGCGCGTCGGCGCTGGCCGTGATGGAGAATCCGTGGTCGGCGAAGGCGCGGACCGCCTCACCCAGGTGTCTCTGGCTGATCGCCTTGCCCGGATCGAGCAGCGGACGCAGCCGGCCAGACTGCGGGAACAGCGTGGCGAGCAGCCAGGACGAACTGAACCGCACGACCTTACCGGGCGGCCCGTTCTGCGCGACGCTCAGCGCACGCTCCGCGTCCACGATGCTCTCCGCGGCGCCGGCCAGTCCCGAGCGAAGCAGGCCGAGCCCGGCCGTCGGTTGCGCATCGCAGTCGGCCAGCAACTGGACTACCTCTGGTTCGGGCAGGCCCTGACAAACGATCACAACGACCGCACCGCGCACCATCACGAGCGCGCCGTTGTCATGGGAGCGCCGCCGAAGGCGATCGACGCGCTCCGGTGTCATCGACCCGGCCGGGCAACAGATCGCCTGGAACGAGCCGTCGGGATCGAAACCCAACGCACGCGCCAGGCATCCGGTCTCCTCGGCACCGGCCCGACCGGAGTAGAGCGCGTCCAGAAACTGTTGGCCGAAGCCGATGCGGATCTCGTTGCGCGAGCGGGCGGTCTCGGCGTAGCCCTCCACGACGGCGCAAGTGATCGCCTGCAACCAGGTCCACACCAGATCGCCCAGTTCGAGCAGCACCGGCGCCTGCGCCGGCTCGTCGAGGCCACGGCCAGCCACCCGGGCCCAGAAATCCCGGTAACTGCGCTGGTACGCGCGGATCATCAGCTCGGCGGGCAGCCCTTGCCCAGCCCGGCGGCGGCCCAGGGCACGCGCACGATCGATCTCCGCGGCGTTCGGCGGCCGCCGGGCCACCATACCGGTGAGTAGCGACCTGTACTGCTCACCGAAGCTCGCCTCGTGCTCGCCGCGGGGAACGCTGGCGTACGCCGCGGGGTCATCGGCACGAATATGATCAATTACTTGGGTCACGAAGGGGATAAAGCCGTCTTCCAGTGCGCGACAGAGCGCCACGACGGGAAACCAGTGACTGTCCGTGTTCCCCTGCACATCACTGCGTGTCACGCTGCACCTATACTGTGAATCCCACAAGATTCGCCAAGACTATCTCAGAGTTAGCTCCCTACCCGGGACGATTCTCGCCGAATAACGTGAAGTTACAGCCGGAATTCACCGGCCCGCGTCGACGCTCGGGCCACGCTAGCTTCACGGAGACGAGCGATGACAGCCACCTCGCACCCTCACGAACCGCGCCACGCGGAAACGTTCCGTAGCCGGCGTCGGCCCGGAGGCGAGTCGTCAACCTCATGGAGTGACCCTGGCAACGATCGGCCGCGACGCCGCGGCTGTTGACGCGCCGGGCGACCCACGCTGATCCCGGCCGAATGGTGCCGGTCAGCGCGCCGCCCGCTGCTGATCACCAGACCGATTCGTCACACCGAGCGAACAGGGACAAAGAACATGCCAGACACGACGCTCGGCTCGGCGCCCGGGCTCGACGCGCGACCGACCATCGGCCGTGATCCCGCCGCGCCACGGCCGGTACGTGATGACGTGCTGGCCGCGGCGCGGTGGCTGTCCGGGCGGGTGGTGCGTACCCCGGTGCTGTGGTCGCCGGTGATCGACGAGCTGGCGGGCGCGCGGATCCTGGTGAAGGCGGAGAACCTGCAGGCCGGCGGGTCGTACAAGATGCGGGGCGCGCTGGTAGCGGTGGGTCGGGCCGCCGCGGCCGGTACGCACACCGGGGTGGTGGCGCAGAGTACCGGCAACCATGCGGTGGCGGTGGCCCTGGCGGCGCGACAGCACGGTCTGGTGGCCACGGTGGTGTTGCCGGTGGACGCGGCACCGTCGAAGGTGGCCGCGGCACGGGCGGCGGGAGCGGAGATCGTGCTGGCCGGAACCACCGTGGCGGACCGATCAGCGGTGGCCCGACAAATCAGTGAGTCGACCGGGTTCCGGCTCATCGACGCCTACGACGATCCGGACGTGGTGGCGGGGCAGGGCACCGCGAGCCTGGAGCTGATCGAGCAGGCGCGGGAACTGGGAATTCCGGTGGACGCGGTGGTGGTGCCGGTCGGCGGTGGGGGCGGCGTGGCCGGCGCGTGCCTGGCCGCCGCCGGCAGCGCAGTGGCGGTGTACGGAGTCGAGCCGGTCGGGTGCGATTCGCTGGCACGCAGTCTGGCCGCGGGTTCACCGGTGACGGTGGAGCCGGGTCCGACGCTGGCGGACGGACTGCGCCCCTCGCGGGTGGGGGCGCTGCCGTTCGCGCTGGTTCGCGGGAAGTTGGCCGGGGTGCGGGTGGTCGACGACGATGCCATCGCCGAGGCGCTCCGGCTGGCCCTGCTGCACCTCAAGCTCCTGGTGGAGCCGTCGGCGGCGGCCGGGTTGGCCGGGGCGTTAGCGGTCGCGGCCGCGGATGGTCACAGCACGATCGGAGTGGTGTTGACCGGGGGGAACATCGAGCCGGGCCTGCTGGCTCGGTTGACGGCGGACGGCCTGTCCATGCCGGCCCGTCGGGAAGGAACAGCGGCATGTCGGGAGGGGTGAGCGGAATGAGTTCCGTGCGGGTCGGGGTGTTGTTCGGTGGTCCGTCGGCAGAGCATGACGTGTCGTGCGCGTCGGCGCTGTCGGTGATCCGGGCGCTGTCCGGTAGCGGGTACGAGGCAATGGCGATCGGGGTCAGCCGGACCGGGGGGTTTCGGTTGGTTCCCGAGCAGGTGCTCTCGCGGCTGCGTGACGGTTCGGGGGCGGCCCGCGCGATCGAGGACCGGTTGGAGGTGACCGGCCCGGCGGTACAGTTGCGGGCCGGCACCACGCCGGGCATCGTGCGGGTGTCACCGGTCGAGGACCCCAGCACGGTACTGGCCGAGCTGGACGTGGCGTTTCCGCTGCTGCACGGCCCGTTCGGCGAGGACGGGGTGGTGCAGGGGGTACTGGAATCGTTGGGGCTGCCCTATGTCGGGTGCGGCGTCCTGGCCTCGGCGGTCGGCATGAACAAGGTGGCGATGAAGCGGGCACTGCGCGCCGAGGACGTGCCGGTCACCCCGTACGTGTGGTTCGACGCGAACACCTTCGGGCAGGTTGATGACCCGTTGAAGCTGGTGGACGGGCTGCGCTGGCCGCTGTTCGTGAAGCCGGTCAGCATGGGCTCGTCGATCGGGGTTTCCCGGGTCACCGAGGGTGGCGACCTGGGTGCGGCGATCACGGATGCCCTGCAGTACGACACGCAGATCATCGTCGAGCAGGGTGTGACCGGCCGGGAGTTGGAGTGCGCGGTGCTGGGTGGACCCCGGCCCAAGGCGTCATCGGTCGGTGAGGTCACCGTGACCGGCGGCTGGTTCGACTACCAGCAGAAGTACTTCGGCGACGCCGACCCCATGATCGTGCCCGCCGTGCTGCCGGACGGGGTCGCCGACCGGATCCAGGAACTGTCCCTGCGCGCGTTCAGCGCCATCGACGGGTGGGGCCTGGCCCGGGTCGACTTCCTCTACGACCCGGACACCGACGACCTGTACGTCAACGAGCTGAACACCATGCCCGGCTTCACCGCCCACTCCATGTACCCCAAGGTCTGGGCCGCCGCCGGCGTCGGCTACGCCGACCTCGTCGACCAACTCGTCGACCTGGCGTTCCAGCGCCAGCAGCAGCGCCGGCAGTGGTGACGCCGGCGACCGGCATCCGGCGGTAAGCCGGCTATTCAAACCACAGGTCGAAGCGGGCCGGCCCCGGCGTGAGCGTGTACCGCGGCAGCGGGCCCGGGCCGCACGACGCCGTACCGATGCCGTGCTGCGCGTGGTCGAGCATCAGGTACAGGCGGCCGTCCGGGGCCAGGTCGAAGGTGTGCCGCGCCGACGCCAGGGCCCGCTGCGACCACGGCCGGGCCGTGAAGCTGAACTCCGGGCCCCGCACCGTCAGCTCCCGGCCCGACGCCGGGTCGCGCAGCCGCAGCCGGCTGACCCCGGCCCGCGCCCCGTTCTCCTGCGGGCGCACGTAGTCCACCCCGAGGTCGGCGACCGTGGCGGAGTACCAGCCCTGGCGTTGCGCCTGCCCGGTGTCCGGGTACTTCGGGCCCGGCCCGAGCCCGGCCCACTCCACCTCGGTCAGCGTCGCGGGCAGGGTCAGGTCGATGCCGATTCGCGCCCAGGTACCGGTCCACGGGCCGACCGGGTTCACCTCGACCGCCAGGCGCAGCCCGGCGCCGTCGCTTTCCCACCGGTACGTCACGTCGACGGCGTGGTCGCGCCCGGCCGTCCCCGACCGGCGCACCACCACCAGACCGTCCCCAGTGGACTCGACCGAGACGGTACGGCTGACCAGCCGGGGCAGCCCCAGCCGCTCCCAGACGTCGGCGTCGGCGGGCCGCCGCCCGCCAGCGGTGGAGTCGGTCCCCCGGTCGTTGTCGGTCGGCGCGCGCCACAGGCCGAACTCCGGACCGTCGACGGGCAGCCCACGCAGGCAGCGCAGCAGCCCGGTACCCGCATCGAACAGCGCCGGCCCGAGCCGCAGTCCGTCCGGTGTGGACACCGGCGCGGCCGGGGACGCGACCGGGGCGACGGGCTGCGCCGGTACCCGGCCGGCCTGGCACCAGGCGACCTCGTGGCCCTCGGGCGCCCAGTCCGCCGCGTGGGCGAGCACCAGCGACACGGTCAGCACCCGGCCGTCGATCCGCTCGCCGGTCACCTCGGCAGGCAGCGCGACGGTGGCGGACTGCCCGGGGGCCACGCGCACCGGGTCGAGCCCGCCGTCCGAGCGCCGTCCGGTCTCGTCCCGCACGCACCAGCGCAGCGCGAACTCGGACAGGTCGCTGACGTCGTGCAGGTTGGTCAGGCTCAGCGTGCGCCAGTCCTCGCCGACGGCCATCCGCACCGGCTCCACGACCTTCTTGACGTCCAGCAGCCCGGGGCGGGGCACCCGATCGGCCGACACCAGGCCGTCGATGACGAAGTTGCCGTCGTGCACCGGCTCGCCGAAGTCGCCGCCGTACGCGTCGTAGCGCACCCCGTCCGGGGTCGTGCGGTGGATGCCGTGCTCCAGCCACTCCCAGACGAACCCGCCGTGCAGGCGAGGCGACGACTCGAAAGCCGCCTGGTACTCGCTCAGCCCACCGGGGCCGTTGCCCATGGCGTGCGCGTACTCGCACATCAGGAACGGCAGGCCGCGCCGGTGCGCGTCGAGCTCCGGGTCGTCCACCTCCGGCTCCTCGAACTGGCCGATGGCCTCGACCTCGGTGACCGACGGGTACATCCGGGAGTACACGTCGACGTAGCCGGCACGCTGCCAGTCGCCCTCGTAGTGCACGAGCCGGGACGGGTCGCGCTCCTTCACCCAGCCCGCCATGGCCTCCAGGTTGTCGCCGACGCCTGCCTCGTTGCCCAGCGACCAGATCAGCACGCTCGGGTGGTTCTTGTCGCGCTCCACCATCCGGGCCATCCGGTCCAGCAGCGCGTCCCGGTACGCCGGGTCGCCGGAGGGGTTGCGCCGCCAGCCGACGTGCGAGAAGCCGTGGGTCTCCAGGTCGCACTCGTCGATGACGTAGAAGCCGAGCTCGTCGGCCCAGCGCAGCACGTCGGGGTGCGGCGGGTAGTGCGAGGTGCGGATGGCGTTGAGGTTGTGCCGCTTCATGAGGCGCAGTTCGTCCAGCGCGGTCTGCGCCGGCACCGCGCGGCCGAAGTCCGGGTGGTGTTCGTGGCGGTTGACGCCCCGGAACAGCACGGGATTCCCGTTGACCCGGATCTGCGAATCCTCCACGGTCACGGTGCGGAAGCCCACGCGCAGCGTGACCCGCTGGGCCGGGGTCCGCACCACCAGGTCGTAGAGGTGGGGTCGTTCGGCCGACCAGGGGCGCACCGGACCGGCGTCCAGCGTGACGCCCGGCGCCAGGTCACGCACGTCCAGCTCCGGTACCGAGACGCGGGTCAGCTCCCGGTCCGGCCCGTCCACCTCGACGCGCAGCTCGCCGCGCCCGCCGGCGAAGGCGGCGTGCACGAACACGTCGCGCAGCGCGCCGGCCGGGTGGGCGAGCAGGGTGACCGAGCGGAATATCCCGGGCAGCCACCACATGTCCTGGTCTTCGACGTAGCTGGCCGCGGAGAACTGGGCGACCCGTACCGCCAGCACGTTGTCCCGGCGCCGCAGCAGGTCGCCGACCTCGAACTCGGTGGGCAACCGGCTGCCCCGGGTGGTGCCGAGCAGCCGGCCGTTGAGCCACACGGCGGCGGCCGAGTCGACGCCGTCGAAGCGCAGCAGCGCGCCGCCCAGGAGTTCGTCGGGCACGTCGAAGCGCCGGCGGTGGTCGCCGATCGGGTTGGCGTCGGGGACGAACGGCGGGTCGACCGGGAACGGGTACACCACGTTGGTGTACGCGGGCTGCCCGTGCCCGTGCATCGGCCAGCTCGACGGCACCGGGATCGAACCCCAGCCGGAATCGTCGAAGTCCTCCTCGCCCACCCCGGCCGGCGCGGCGAGCGGTGAGGGCGAGAGCAGGAACCGCCACTGCCCGTCCAGCGACAGCTCGGGCAGGCCGGAGTCGAAGCGCGCCCGGGGCGCGATGCCTCCCGTGCCGGGCCCGGTGGAGGTCAGGTCGAGCGCGTCGTCCCCCGGCACCGGAGTCGTTCGGTCCATGGCAGCAGCATCCTCCCCGCGATCGGCGGCGCCCGTGCCGCCGGCCGGGCGCGGCCGGCAGCGCCCATTCTGCCGGCCGGACGCGCCCGGTCGAGGGGTGGGGGGCGCCTCGCGGCGGACCGGACGGATGGCCGGCGTCACGGGCGGATCCAGGCCGGCGCCTCCCTGCGCGCGGCGGCGGAGTCCTCGGGGTACGCGTGGCCCAGACCCGGCTCGACGACCAGGCGGCACGGCACCGCGGCCCGAGCCGCCCAGTCCTCGAAGCGCCGGCACGAGTCCAACGCACCCGGACGGTCACCGGTGAACACGACGCACCGCGGCGGCGTGGGGTTGGCCGGCACCGGGCCGGCGGCGAGCCGGGTGGCCAGCGGCCCGAGGTCGGGTGCGAAGGCGATGGCACCGGCGGCGGCCACCTCGCCGGTGAGCGCCGCGTCCAGCGCTATCCGGCCGCCCGCGCCCAGCCCCGCCAGGGTCACCCGTCCCGGCGACGGCCCGGGTGTGCCCACCGCGGCCAACGCGTCGGGCAGGGTATCGGTGCACTGGTCGCGGAGAAGACTCGTGGCGGCAACGGTATGCGCGGTGCCGGCCCACAATTCGCGGATCGCATACCGCTCAAGGCTTCCAGAATCCCGCCGGTGACCGCGCGGTCGGCATCGGGGTGCGCGGCGGTGCCCACCGAAGTCTGTTTCCACAATAATGGCGGCGTCTCCACCGTTTCCAGCAATGCGACATCCGCCGGTACGGCAACCCACTCACCATTGCCGGCTATGGAGCCCGGCACCCACCGATCTCGGTCGAACAATTCGGCCAACGGGGAAAGTATGCGCCGACCCTCGGATTCGACCTGTTTTCGCGAGATGACGGTCGAGTGTCCCAGCCCGATCAGGCTGGCCCGTTCGATCGCCTCGCTACGGGCGCGGACGCCCGCGTGTTCCGCACCTGGGTCCTAGGCTCCGCCGTCGAACCACCGGCCGGCCACCTCGATGCACGCGGTCGCCAGGCAGAGGTGGTCGTCCAAGACCTTAAGGATCACGTGTCCCCCGCGTGTTGCGAATTCGGGTGTCTCGCGTATTCGTGTCTGGCACTAGCTCCCGTGTCGAGCGGCGGGAATGCCTGCGGCCGGACTGCGCCGGTCGCGGGCGCCCCCATTACTCAGGTGTAGTCGGTGCACAACAGCACGGGGAAATCCCGTTCGTCGTGTGGAGCGACACGTGCACAGGTACGATAACTTAGTCGACCCCCACCAACGACCCCTAAGTTCACGATTAGACGAGAGCCAATGTCGATTACACCGGCGGAGTCGTTTGGAGAGGTCGATTGTTCACTCGACTGGCACTGCCCGCTGGCCGCGGGGCGTCCGCGGGGCGTCCGCGGCGGGGCGTCGAGCACCGCGACCCGCGCATCGATGGCGTCGCGCGGGCCGGCGGATGGTCGGCGGGACCGGCCTAGCTGCCGGTCGAGGCGCGGATGACGAGCATGCCCGGCACCGTGTGCACGCCCGGAACCGGTGCTCCGTCGATCGCCGAGAGCAGGTGCCGGGCCGCGATCCGGCCGACCTCGCTGAGGTTGGGGTCGACGGTGGACAGCGCCGGGCGGCTGGTCGCGGCGAAGATTTCCCAGTTGTCGTACCCGATGAGCGCCACGTCGTCGGGTACCCGCCGGCCGAGTTCGCGCAGCGCGTCGGTCGCGCCGCGGGCGATCTGGTCGGAGCCGCAGAAGATGGCGTCGGTGTCCGGGGCCGAGCGCATCACGATGGCGGTGGCCTGCCGGCCCCACGCCTCGCTCCACTCGCCGAACCGGGCACCGGTGCCGACCAGCCGCAGCCCGGCCTGCGCCAACACCTCCTCGGCGCTGCTCGCGCGCAGCCGGGCGCCGAGAAAGCGCTCCGGCCCGGTGATGTGCGCGATGCGGGTACGGCCGATGTCCAGCAGGTGCGTGGTGGCGATCCGGCCGCCGTGCGCGTCGTCGGGCACCACCGAGCAGTCCGCCGGGTTGGACGACTCGGTCATCGCGTAGACCACCGGCACCGGCAGGCCCTCGGCCAGCGGTGGCCGGGCGTCGCGCCGCCGGCCGGTGACGATGATGCCGTCGACCTGGCGGTCCAGCAGGGTGCGCAGGTAGTGCTGCTCCCGGATCGAGTCTTCCCGGCCGTCGCAGAGGAACACCGAGATCTGGCCGGCGGACAGCCCGTCCTCGGCGCCCATCATGATCGGGATGGTGAACCGGCCGAAGCTGTCGGTGGTGATGAGCCCGACCGTGTAGCTGCGCCCGGACGGCAGGGCCCGCGCGAGCGCGTTGGGGCGGAATCCGAGTTGCTCGGCGGCGCTGCGCACGCGTTCGCGGGTCTCCGGGCGCAGTTGGCCCAGGCCGTTGAGCGCCTTCGACGCCGTACCGGTCGAGACGCCGGCCAGCGCGGCCACGTCGGCGATCCGGACCGGCCCCCCTCGGCGAACCGACACGGAAACTCCTTTCCGTTACATCGATAAGTCGCGACAGGATAACCATGCGTGCTTTCCGTTGGCAAAAAAACCCGCAAACTGGTGCATGTGACCGGTAACAAGACGGATAGAGATCGTTGACTTCGCTCGCGAGGGGGCCTAATGTTCGGCCTGCGACAACCGGTTTCCGCGCGTCCCGACATACCGAACGTGCCCGTTCCACGCCCCGAAACGAGCCTGACTTCGCGCGCACCAGGGCAGCATCCGCCCTGATGCGCGACCGCCGTGTGCCCGACTCCCCGTGGTGTCGCGGCGGTGGGCACGGCCCGCCACGCTCGCCCGACTCAGCACGAGGGGGAACGACGACATTGTCCCGACAACATCGGCTGTTACGGCTATCCATTGCCCTGGCCATGGCCGTCCCCGGTGCGGCCGTCCTGGCCACCACCGCCCAGGCCGCGACCCCGGCCTTCCAGCCGCTGCCGACCCTGCCCATCAACAGCTGCAACGACTCCACCCTGCCGAAGGCCGGCGGCACCAACGCGCCACTGCCCGGTGACCCGTACGGCCACGGGTTCGCGAACGAGTCCGCCATCGGCTGGCAGGGCAACTACTACGCCCCGCTGAACTACCTGTCCGGTTCGTACTTCGCCCGCGGCGTGCCGACGCAGTACAAGGGCGGCAACACCACGTACTGCGGCGCGATGTACTCGTTCAACGTCTACAACTACGGCCTGGCCGCCGGTAGCGCGCCCGCGCCGGGCTCCGTGCAGTGGACCGAGGCCGACGGCTACCTGCCGGCCATGACCACCTCGTTCAGCCGGGCCGGCGCGGACATCGCGATCACCGACTTCGCCGACCAGCAGACCATCAACGGCCACCCGGTCGAGCTGGTCTACACCCGTATCTCCGTGCACAACAGCACGTCGGGCTCGCTGGACGTGCCCCCGGGCCAGTCCGGCCCGAACCTGGTCAGCCTCAACGACGCGAGCGACACCGTCGCGGCGGGCGCCACCGTCACCCACGACTTCGTGGCCGCGGTGGACACCTTCGACGCGACCAGCACCCTGCCCACTGCCGCGCAGCTGTCCGGCGTCGCCTCGTACGACGCGGCGTACGGCCACATGAGCGCGTTCTGGAACCAGCAGCTGTCGGTCATCCCGACGCTGTCGCTGCCCAACGTCACGCTGCCCAACACGGGGCTGGCCAACCCGGGCACCGCGATGGACAACGCCTACAAGGCGGCGGCCATCTACACCCGCATCGTGCAGGTCGGCGAGGCGCAGTTCTCCGGCGCGAACAACTACGACTCGCTGCTCAACCACGACGTGCCCAGCATCCTGTCCAACCGGCTCGAACTGGGCGACTACGCCGACGCGCAGAACCTGCTGCTGACCGCGCGCATCTCCGAGGCCAGCAACTTCAACGAGCAGGGCGCCAACTGGTACTGGGACGGGCCGTGGAAGACCCCCGCGACCTGGGCGCAGTACCTGGAGGTCACCAACGACACGTCGTTCGTGAGCACGTACTTCCACGACGACGCGAACGGCCCGAGCCAGTGGGGCCCGAGCCTGTTCACGTTGATGCACACCGACTACCTGGCGCAGCTGAGCAACAGCACGCACTACCTGCGGACCTCGGGTGACAACGACTCCTCGGGTACCTGGCTGTTCGACGACGAGTCGGCACTGGCCGGCCTCGCCGCGTACAAGTACATCGCCACCCGCATCGGCAACACCGCCGAGGCGCAGTGGGCCGATGGCGCGTACACCAGCCTGCTGAACGCCACCAACGCCGGCCTGGCCGCCAACGAGAAGGCCAACGACTTCAACTACCTGCCGTGCGAGGTCAACGTCCCGAGCACCGCGGACCGCTGCAACACCAAGAACGACGCCAACTGGGCCGGCTCGAACCTGTGGAGCCAGAACGTCTGGGACGTGATGCTCTCGGGCGGCACGCTCAACGGCGTCCTCGGCGACCCGAGCCAGACCGACAACCTCTACACCATGGGCATGAGCCGCCTTTCGGGCAGCGGGGTGCCGTTCCCGTCCTTCGGCGCGTACAGCGGTTACAGCGTGGCGCTGAACACCGGGTACGCGTCCGGCGGCCTGTACGGCTCTCAGTACCGCGACCTGGCCCTGACCAGCTACGCCTGGCAGATCCAGAACACCACCGGCGGCCCCAACGCCTGGTGGGAGGCGAACGGCAGCGCACCGGACCCGAACAACCCGTGGGCCGGCAGCCACGCGGCGCCGCAGTTCGGCGCCGTGCCGTACGTCTGGCCGATGGCCAGCCAGACGCAGACCCTGGTGCAGGCGCTGGCCGCGCCGGGCCTGGTGTCCACCACCAAGCCGGACGGCACGTTCGACTTCCACACCGCCCTGTACGTCGGGCGCGGCATCCCGGACGCCTGGCTGGTGCCCGGTCAGCACATCAACATGGACAACATCACCTCGTCGTACAACGTGAAGAACGGCGCGCGTAAGACCTACGGCGTCGACATCTCGGTGGTCGGCGACCGCGGCGACCGGGTGGTCACCGTCAACCTGCCCGGCACGCTGCCCGGCAACGACGTGCGCGTCCAGCTGCCGAGCCTGGCCACGGCCGGCGTCAAGTCGGTCGCCGGTGGCACGTACGACCCGGCCACCCAGACCGTGACGGTCACCTCGGGCCGGACCGTGCAGATCCGGCTCGGCGAGGCGGCCAAGCCGACCGTCGCGGTCAACGTGGCCAGCACGGTACCCGGGCAGCACAGCCAGCCGACCATCTCGGCCGGCGCGACCACCACGGCCACCGCGACGGTCACCAACCCCGGTGCCACCACGCTGACCGACGTCGCCGTCAACCTGGACACCCCGACCGGGTGGACCGCCGACCCGGCCACGCCGGCGACGATCGACTCGATCGCGCCCGGGGCCAGCGCGACGGTGACCTGGACGCTGACCACCCCCGATTCGCTCAACGGCAACATCGGCATCCCGATCACCACGACGTACTCCTCGGCCAACGGGGTGTCCGGCAGTGTGGGCGCCGAGCCGTTCGTGACCGTGCAGCGTGAGCTGCCGGTGCCGCCCGGCTCCAGCAACGTGGCGCTCAGCGCCACGCCGTCCGCCTCGTACACGTCGCCGTGGGAAAACGTCAAGGCCATCAACGACGGCATCTTCCCGCCGAGCTCGAACGACAGCGTGAACCTGCGCTGGGGCGACTGGCCGATGGAGGGCCCGCAGTGGGTGGAGCTGGACTGGAACCAGGCCATCACCACCAACGGCTCGGGCATCTACTTCTTCGATGATGGTGGCGGCATCGGCCTGCCGACCTCGTACACCGTGCAGTACTGGGACGGCGCCAACTGGGTGAACGTGAGCGACCCCAGCGCGTACACCACCAACCTCAACACCTTCAACCAGATCAACTTCGACACCGTCACCACCACCAAGATGCGGATCGCTCTGCAGAGCGCCGCAACCACCTCGGTCGGCGTGCTCGAGTGGCTCGTCGACAGCGCACCCGCTAGCTGAACGGATCCCGTCACCGCGGGGGCGCCCTGGTCGGGCGTCCCCGCGGTGCGGTCCGCTCCCCCGGCCGCACCTCTCCCCGGACAGACCGGGCCACACCTCTCCCCGGACGGACCGGCCGCACCTTCCCCGGACGGACCGGCCCATCGACGCGAAAGGCCGCCAGGACAATGGAATCCACCACTGCACTGGATCCCGCCACTGCACTGGAACCCGCCACCGCGCTGGAATCCGCCACCGCACTGGAACCCGCCACCGCGCTGGAATCCGCCACCGCGCCGGAATCCACCAGGACGACGGAGTCCAGCACGCGGGCGACGGTCCACCGACCGGCCGGGCCGGTCGCGCCCACCGACGCGGCGGCCGTCGCCCTGCGCCCCCTGGCCGGGCGCGCGGTCCGGCTCGACCCGGACGGCTTCCTCGGCCGCTGGCAGCGCCGCAACGCCACCGAGACGCTGCCGCACTGCGTCACCAACCTGGAGCGCGACGGCGCCCTGGACAACCTGCGCCACGCGGCGCGGGGCGAGCGCCAGCGGTTCAGCGGGAAGTGGTTCGCCGACTCCGACGTGTACAAGACCCTGGAGGCGGCGGCCTGGTGGCTCGGCCACGCCGACGACGGTCGCCTGACCGAACTGCTGGACGAGGTGGCCGACGTGCTGGCCGCCGCGCAGCGGGAGGACGGCTACCTCAACTCCTGGTTCCAGCTCATGGATCCCGAACACCGGTGGATGAACCTCGCCGTCGGGCACGAGCTGTACTGCGCCGGGCACCTGCTGCAGGCCGCCGTGGCCGCCATCCGCGGCGGGGTGGGTCCGCGCCTGGTCGAGGTCGCCACCCGCCTGGCCGACCTGCTGGTCGACAGGTTCGGCGGCGACGGGCGGCTCGGCATCTGCGGGCACCCCGAGATCGAGACCGCGCTCGTGGAGTTCTTCCGCTGCACCGGCAACCGCGCCTACCTCGAGCTGGCCGCCGGGATGGTCGAGCTACGCGGGCGCGGCTGGCTGGCCGAGCACAGTGTGGACACCGGCCTGGGCGGCTCCAGCTTCGGCGCCGCCTACTACCTCGACCACATGCCGGTGCGCGAGGCGGGCGCGGCGACCGGCCACGCGGTGCGCCAGCTCTACCTGGAGGCCGGAGTGGTCGACGTGGCCGTGGAGACCGGCGACCGGTCCCTGCTGGCGGCCTCCGAACGCATCTGGGAGGACCTGTTCGCCACCAAGACATACCTGACCGGCGCGCACGGCTCGCGGCACCGCGACGAGTCCATCGGCGACCGCTACGAGCTGCCGCCCGACCGGGCCTACGCGGAGACCTGCGCGGCCATCGCCAGCTTCCAGTGGAACTGGCGGCTGCTACTGGCCACCGGGCGGGCCCGCTACGCCGACGAGCTGGAGCGCGTGCTCTACAACGCGATCGCCGCTTCCACCGCAGTCGACGGCCGGCACTTCTTCTACTCCAACCCGTTGCAGCTGCGGGTGGACCACGACGGTACCGAGGAGGACGCGGCACGCCGCCAGGCATGGTACAAATGCGCCTGCTGCCCGCCCAACCTCGCCCGGCTGCTCGCCTCGTTGGACGCCTACCTGGCCTCGTCCGGCCCCGACGGCATCCAACTGCACCTCTACTCCGCCGCCACCATCGCCACCTGGATCGGTGACTCACCCGTGGAACTGCGGGTCGACACGGAGTACCCGTGGCGGGGCCGGATCGCGGTCGCCGTGGCGAGCACGGCCGCGGCCGGATCATGGGAGCTGGCCCTTCGGGTACCGGGCTGGTGCGATCGGACGCCCACCGTCACGGTCAACGACGAGCCCATGGATGCCGAGGCCAGCGACGGGTACCTGCGGCTGCGCCGCGCCTGGCGGGAGGGCGACACCGTGGTGCTCGACCTGCCCATGCCGGCCCGGCTGGTCACGCCGCACCCCCACCTCGACGCGGTACGCGGCAGCGTCGCGATCACCCGCGGCCCCCTCGTGTACTGCCTGGAGCAGGTCGACCTGCCCGACGGCGTACGCCTCGACGACCTCCGCGTCGACCCGGCCGCCGCGCCGATCCCGGTCGCCATCGCTGGCCTGCTCGACGTGCCGGTCGGCGTCGTGGCGCACGGGTTCGTGGAGCCGGACGGCGAGCAGGCGCTCTACGACACCCGGGAACGGCCGCCGCACGCCCGCAGGCCCATCGACGTGTTGACGATCCCGTACTTCCGGTGGGCCAACCGCGAGCCCGGGGCGATGCGGGTCTGGCTGCCGACGGCGTGACGGGTCAGGGGTGGAGCCCTGGGTCAGGGGTGGAGCCCGACGAACGACGGGCCGACCCGGAACGGGAGGACCTCGACGCGCCGCCACACGTCGCCGGTCAGGTATGGCTCGACCGCCAGCCATGCGTCCACCTCGGCACGGTCGGCCATGTCCAGGACGAGCATCGATCCTGTCATGTTCCCCGACGCGTCGAGGATGGCGCCGCCGTAGCGCATCCGCCCGGCGGCGACCATTTCGTCGCCCAGCGCGAGGTGCGCGTCCCTGGTCCGCATCCTGCGATCCAGGGCCTCGTCGTCGTCGCCGTCCTAGGCGAGGAGGAGAAACTGCATGGGTGTAGTAACCTCCACCTGCTCAGAGCATCGGGTACGAATCAAGGTACCTGTCCCAGAACCGTCCCTCGCCGCCGAACGGAAGGTCGTCCCAGGGCGTGATCGCCTCCCTGATGAGGTCCTCCACGTCCGCCCAGTCGTTGGGCGTCGGGCGCTCCTCGGGACGCGGCTTCTCCGCCTTGATCACGTAGAGCAGATAGGACAGAGAGGACAGGTCTCGGTGGATGAGTTCGAGTTCGTGCTCCGAGTCCGGATCGGCGACCCAGATCGTGCCGTCCGGCAGGCAGACGTACAACTCGGCGCCGTAGACCAGGCCCAACTGCAGCAGCGGCCCGTGCGGCCCGTCGAACGGCACGGGATCGGCGCCCTCGACGTAGGCCGGTTCGGGAGCGCCCGGATCGCGGTCGGCCACGCCGGCCAGCATGCGGAACAGTCCGTCGGAGTATGGGATACCGAACTCCGCAGCGAAGCGCGCATCGGCCCCATCCGACCAGATCCGCGCGGCCTGGTCGGCCCGGATCCTCAGTAGGCTCCCCGCGGGCACATCCGCCGCGATCGCCCGCCAGTCCACCGACACCAGCACGGGTCACTCCTCTACGATCTGCGACGCAGATCGTACTGCGCCTCGGCGGCGCGCCGGGCGAGCACCAGCATGTCCGGCTCCGGGTCCACGACCGCGCGTACCCGCTCGGCCAGCGGCAGGGTCAACTGGCCGGTACCGCAGCCGAGGTCCAGCACCACGTCGTCGGTACCCAGCGCGAACGCCTTCACGATGGCGTCAACGGCGGCCGGCGGATATCCGCGCCGGTACCTGGCGTAGTAGCCGGCCACCTCGCCACCGAACCCCAGGCTCATCGGCTCGGCCTGCCAGCGGACGGGCGAACAACGCGAGCGGTTACGCCAACAGCGTGACCACGCCCATCGGTCGGTCCTACCTCGGTAACGGTCCTACCTCGGGTCGACGTTCCACGCCGGGGGCAGCTCCCCACCACAGAGGCAACACCCGAAATCGTCATCCTTGACGACGTTGAGCTGGAGGCAGTCGGGGCAGCGCCGGAACACACGAACCCGGCACGGTCGAGAGCCGCGGCGAGCGAGGACCAGCACCCTGGATCGGGGCAGTAACCGGTCGACAGGTTGCTGACCTCGCTCACGGCCCCTCTCACGAAGGTGATCTCCCCAGCCGCGAGTACCTCACCGCCTCCGGCGCACGCCACATGCTCACTGCGCCGCGCGGCCAATCTGAGGACGCCCTCGGTGTCGACCACGTAGGAGAACGGCTCCGCCAGGTCACGTGCGTCGATCGTCGAGGTCCAGGCGTCGAAGTCCGCCCGCGACCGCACCGGCTCCCCACCCCGGCCGGACGGGGCAGCCGCGGCGATTTCCGCGGGACCCACATACCGGTACCGCCACCCCCGACTTGACTCCATATTGCTACGGGATCAGCCGGTCGAGCAGTTCGAAGGTGTCGTACGGCTGGCCGGAGTCCCCGAAGTGCCCGTCGTCGCGGACGATCTGCGTGCCGCCCAGCCGCTCGAACAGCACCCGCCCCTGCTTGTCGTCGCAGCCGTACGGGTCCTCCCGCGAGTTGATGAAGTACGCGTCACCCACGTGCGCCCGGATCGCCGCCCAGTCGTAGCTGGCCTGCAGCACCGGTTCCTCCGACGTGTTCGGCTGGGTCGAGTACCCGGCCACCAGGATGGCCTGGGGCACCGTGACGTCCAGGTGCTCCAGCAGCGCGAGCAGCATCGCCGCTCCCCCGGAGTGCCCGACCAGCACGGTGTCCTCGTCGAAGCTGTGGTTGGCCAGCACCTTGGGCAGGAACGTCGCGATCGGCTCCACGTTGATGTCGGGGTAGTGCGGAATCTCGACCGCGTACCCACGCTCGGTCAGCCGCCGGCCCAGCCACGGAAGCCACGCGACCTCCGGGCTCCCGCCCGTACCGTGGAAGATAATCGCCTTACGCGGCATGCTCACGCTCCTTCGCTGTCACGAACGCTCCTTCGCTGTCACGAAGCCGAAGATGTCCGGGACGCCCGGTGGGCCCGCCTCGACCGTCCGCAGCAGCCGCAGCCCCGCTGCGGTGGCGGCGTTCAGCAGGTCGGACAGCGGCAGGTGCCAGCCTCCGACCCGGGCCCGCACCCCGGCCGGATTCCACGATTGGTACGTGTGCGCCCGGTCCGGATACCGCTCGTCCAGCACAATCCTGGGGGCGGCGCTCCAGTCCGCGAACGGCCCGATGAAGCACGGGTGGACGCCCAGGTGCACGAACCGCCCGCCGGGCCGCAGCACCCGGGCGACTTCCCGCACCACGCCGGCATAGTCCGGCACGTCCGTGCTCGCCAACACGCACACGGCGGCCGGCACGCTATCGCTAGCGATCGGCAGCGCCGTCGCGTCGCCGCGAGCAACGGGCTCCCGCCGGGACGCGTGGCGCAGCTGGCCGGTGGACAGATCCACGCCGACGGGGGTCCAGCCGAGGCCGGCCAGGGCGGCGACGTGCGCGCCCGTGCCGCAGCAGACGTCCAGGCAGGTACCGTCGCCGGAACCGAGCAGGTCCGCGAGCGTGTGATGCACCTGCTGGACGTATCGCCGCTCGGGCGACATGAAGTCGTCGTACCAGTCAGCATGGGCGTCGTATGCCGCCCTCGTACCGGTTCCCATGCGCCCGATGCTACGGACAGCCCGGGTACGGGTCATCCCCGTTCGCTCATGGCATCAAGCGTCGACACGCCGTCGCACCCGCGCCTGACGCAGTAGTCAGCGTTAGCGGCATAGCACAAAAGTCCTGCCCGCCCGAGCATGAAAAGTTCCGCCCGCGACACCGCGCCGACGGCGGCAACACGCAGTTGGTCGTCGCCGGCTACCACCGCAACAACACCGCGATGTACATCTTCGCCACGTCGACCGCCGGGCCGGCCACCCCGGAGAGGGTGGCCGGCCCGGCCGCGTGAAGGCGGGGACCAGGGCGGGCGGCCCGGCCGCGTCAAGCGGGAAGAGAATTCATACACCGGGTATATACCCTCGGCGTATACATCTGGGGTACCGTGTCCGCATGGACGAGGGCAGCGTGAACTCGGCGACGACGACGGCGACGGCCGCCTCATGATCCGTCTCGGTCTGCGCCTCGCCATTGCCGGCGGGCGCGACGCGATCGCCCGCCTGGTCACCATCGCCGCGGCCGTGGCGCTGGGAGTGCTGCTGGTGACCAGCATCCTCGCCGCGCTCAACGGCTTCTTCGCGCAGAACACGCGCTACGCCTGGTTCAACTCCGGCAGCCAGCACGCCGCCGCCACGGCGCCCGCCGCCGCCGAGCCGCTGTGGTGGCGGATCGACCACGACCAGTTCGACAGGCAGGAGATCGGCCGGGTCGACGTCGCCCCCACCGGCCCGCACTCCCCGGTGCCGCCCGGCATCCCGCGGCTGCCCGGCCCCGGGGAGTACTACGCCTCCCCGGCCCTGGCGGCGCTGCTGCGCTCCACCCCCGCCGACGAACTCGCCGACCGGTACCCCGGCCACCTGGCCGGCACGATCGGCCAAGCGGCCCTGCCCTCACCCGACACGCTCGTCATCATCGTCGGGTACCGCGCCGACCAGCTGTCCCACCAACAGGGCGCCAGGCAGATCACCCTCATCAACGGCACCTCCCCCGACGACTGTGGCTGCGAGATCGGCGTCGACGCGGCCGGCATCGATCTCGTGGTGTCCGTGGTGGCCGCCGGGTTGCTGTTCCCGCTGCTCATCTTCGTCGCGGCGGCGACCCGGCTGTCCGCGGCCAGGCGGGAGGAGCGGTTCGCCGCCATGCACCTGGTGGGCGCCACCCCGAGACAGATCTCGGTGCTCGCCACGGTGGAGGCGGCGGCTGCCGCGGTCATCGGCACCGCGCTCGGCTTCGCGCTGTTCTACCTGCTGCGCGATCGGATCGCCACGATCCCGCTGACCGGCGACCCGTTCTTCCCCTCCGAGCTGAGGCTCGGCGGGTGGGAGATCGCCGCCGTAGCGCTCGGCGTGCCGGTCGCGGCCGCGCTGGCGGCCCGGGTGGCGCTGCGCCGGGTGCGCATCTCCCCGCTCGGCGTGAGCCGGCGGGCGACGCCCCGCCCGCCCCGCGCGTACCGGCTGATCCCGCTGGTCGCCGGCATCGCGGAGCTGGCGTACCTGGTGGGGCGGCGCCCCGAGACGAACAACGGCCAGACCTTCGCGTACCTGACGGGGTTCCTGCTCATCATGGCTGGGCTGGTCGCCGCGGGCCCCTGGCTGACCATGGTGGGCTCCCGGTTCCTCGCCCGGCGGGCGCGCCGGTCCGCCCCGCTCATCGCCGCCCGGCGGCTGGCGGACAACCCGCACGCCGGTTTCCGCGCGGTCAGCGGCCTGGTCCTGGCCCTGTTTGTCAGCAGCGTGGCCGTTGGCGTGATCACCACCATCGACGACTACCGCGGCCCGGTCGCCGTGGGTACGCAGTTCCGGGGCACGCTGA
Organism: Rugosimonospora acidiphila; assembly: GCF_039543385.1. Classification (NCBI taxonomy): domain Bacteria; kingdom Bacillati; phylum Actinomycetota; class Actinomycetes; order Micromonosporales; family Micromonosporaceae; genus Rugosimonospora; species Rugosimonospora acidiphila. The sequence goes on along the minus strand of NZ_BAABJQ010000013.1, from coordinate 34,260 downwards.
CGCAGGACTTCTTCGACGACGAGCACCGCCGACCGGGCACGGCCACGGTTGTCGCGGATCCGGTTCCGGCCGGGCTGCGCGGCCTGCCCGGGGTGCGCGGCGTGACGGTGTTCCGGGTGAATCCGGCATCCACCGCGCGCAGCCCGATACCCGATGGGCTGGTGTCGTGCGTGGACCTCGCCCGCATCCCCCAGTACGGGCAGTGCCCGCCGGGCGCCGAGGTCGCCGAGATCTTCCCCGACGTCCGGCAGCGCGGTCCGGACGGTCCGGACGGGCCGCACCCGCCGTACGTCTGGCCCGCCGCCACGGTCGGCGCCGACCAGCTCACCCGGCTCCCCGTGCTGACCATCATGGTGCAGACCAACGGATCCACCGCGACCGTGGAGCGGGCCCGATCAGTGCTGGAGCTGGCGTACCCCGACCAGTCGATGCCCGTGCTGGACGGCGATTTCGGCAATACGTTCACCAACATGCTCGCCGGGTGGCAGCAACTGGCCAACGTTGTGATCATCGCCAGCCTGGTCATCGCGGGGCTGAGCCTCGCGGTGGTGATGGCCGGTGGGTTGAGCGAACGCAAGCGACCGTTCAGCCTGCTGCGGCTGACCGGCGTGCAATTGAGCGTGCTGCGCCGGATAGTGGTGCTGGAGACCGCCGTACCGCTGCTGGTCGCCGCGGTACTGGCCACCGGCGCGGGGTTCCTGGCGGCGCACCTGTTCCTACGCGCGCAGATGGACTACACACTGCGGCCGCCGGGCGTCGTCTTCTACGTCATCTCGGCCGCCGGGCTGCTCGCCTCGCTCGGCATCATCGCCTCCACCCTGCCGATGCTGCGACGCATCACCGGACCGGAGACCGCCCGCAACGGCTGAGCCCAAACAACGCCGACCCCCGCGGCCGAGCCCCACGGCCACCCGCGTTCCGTCGGTCGCCCGGCTACGGGCGCGGTCCGGGGCGCAGGCCGTCGAAGATGACGGCGACCGCCCGCGCCTGGAGGTCGGGGTCCCGGCCGGCGTACTCGGCCGCCCTCGACGCACCGACAATCACCGCTATCACCTCGCCGGTGCGGATATCGTCGCGTACCGCACCGGCCCCCTGCGCCCGGGTGAGGAGCGTGTCGAGGGCGCTCCACAGCTCCCGGCCGACCTCGGCGACCATCTCCTCCACCTCGACGCCGGCCTTGGTCAGCGCGTCGGTGAAGACGTTCTTCGTCGCGCTCTGGGCGACGATGTGGTGGAGGAAGTCGAACAACGCCGGACCGGGCGCTGGCGCGCCGGCCAGGCCGCGCGCCTGCTCGGCCAGCCTGCCGAAACGCTCCACCAGCACGGCCTGTAGCAGTGCCTCCTTGGTGGGGAAGTGACGGAAGACCGTGCCCACGCCCACTCCGGCGCGTCGGGCGATCTCCTCGGTCGACGCCGATACCCCCTTGGCCGCGAAGACATCGTCGGCCGCCTCGAGTACTCGGGCCCGGTTACGCCGGGCGTCGGCCCGCAGGGGCTTGCCCCCGTTGACATCCGGAGTCTCCAGTCCGTATCGTCTAATCGGAGTCACGAGTCCGATTGTACGGTTCGGGAGGAACTGATGTTCGGCACCGTCACTCTCGCCCTGGTCGCCGGTTTCTTCGTCGGCAACGGCCTGCCCTACTACGTCAGCGGCAGCACCGGCGACGGCAGGCACCCCGGGCCGTTCCCCGACTCCCCGGTCGTCAGCGTGCTGAGCGGCTGGGGCGCCTTCGTCATCGCCGCCGTGGCGTGGAGCTACGCCCACGTCGGCGACCACCCACTCCCGGGCTACGCCGCGGCCGCGCTCGGCGTACTGGCCGTCGGGCTCATCCACACCAGGACGTGGCGCAGCCCGAACCCCTGGGGCAAGCGGGTCGCGCGCCAGGAACGGTAGCCGCCAACGGGTTCCGGTCGGCCCCCCGGGTACGACGATTGATCCATTGACAGACAGGCAGCTTTCCTTAAGGTTAATGGTTAGCCTGTTTACCAGGGACCACGATCGTTGCCGGCGCACGGCGTCGCGCGCCGGGAAGGGGACCCCATGTCGCTAGTCCGCAGACGATCCAGATCGAAGATTCTCGCCATCGCCACCATCGGAATCGCGGCCGGGATGGTGGCCGCGTTGAGCACCCCGGCGATCGCCAACCCGGCCGTCGAGACGACGGCGGCGGCACCGCAGATCATTCCCAAGCCGGTGTCGACCACGCTCGGGCAAGGGCAGTTCACCGCCACCCCGCACACCCGGATCGTGGCGGGCGGCGCGGCAAAGGCGGTCGCCCAGGACCTCGCCGGTTACCTGCGCCCGGCGACCGGGTACCCGCTGCCCGTGGTCTCGGGACCCGCACTCGACGGCGATATCACCCTGAGCATCGGCGACCCGGCCACGCTGGCCACCGACAACTCCGGCGAGGGCTACCAACTCGACGTCACGACGGACGGGGTGCAGCTTTCGGCGAAGACCACGCACGGCCTGTTCGACGGGGTACAGACCATCCGCCAGCTGCTGCCGGCGCAGATCGCCAGTCCCACCACCCAGACCGTCGCATGGGCGATGCCGTCGGTGCACATCACCGACTACCCCCGGTACGGCTACCGGGGCGTCATGCTCGACATCGCCCGGCACTACGAGCCGCCGGCCCAGGTGGAGAAGCTGATCGACCAGGCCGCGGCGTACAAAATCAACACTTTCCACCTGCACCTGAGCGACGACCAGGGATTCCGGCTGGTCATCAACGGCTTCCCGAACCTCACCTCGATCGGCGCGCAGGGCTCGGTGGGCACCGGCGGTAAGACCATGGATCCGGGCGGCTTCTGGACCCAGGCGCAGTACAAGGCCGTCGTCGCCTACGCCGCCGCGCACTTCATGACGGTGGTGCCCGAGGTCGATTCGCCGGGGCACAACAACGCCATCATCATGTCGGAGTACAACGACACGACCAACCCGCAGCTGGACGGGAATTCGCAGGACATCAACTGCAGCCTCAGCAACCCGCCGGCCTGGAGGTTCACCGGCGCGGTCGGCTACAGCGCGCTGTGCCCGGAGAGCGACAACACCTGGACGATCCTGAACGCCATCATCCAGCAGATCTCGGCGCTGACCCCCGGGCCGTACTACAACCTCGGCGGCGATGAGGTGCCGACCACCGTGCTGAGCCAGGCGCGGTACGCCTCACTGGTCAACCAGGAGTCCGGAATCGTCAACGCCAACGGCAAGACCACCATGGGCTGGGCCGACATCGCCGGTACCGGAACGTCTCTGGCACCCGGCTCCGTCGCCGAGTACTGGCAGACAGCGTCCGGGTCCAGCTCCGGCACCGTCACCGCGACCGAGGCCGTGCAGAAGGGCATGAAGGTGGTGATGTCGCCGGCCAACCACGCCTACCTGGACCAGCGGTACACGCGGAACGTGCCGAGCCCGCTGGGTCAGACCTGGGCGTGCGGCCAGGGATGCGACGTCGACCAGTTCTACAACTGGGACCCGGGCAGCTACGTCACCGGCGTCACGGATGACAACGTCATCGGCGTCGAGGGCGCGCTGTGGAGCGAGACCCTGGTGACCCTCGACGACGTCGACTACATGGCGTTCCCCCGGCTGCCCGCGCTCGCCGAGCTGGGCTGGTCGCCGAAGGTCGAGCGGACCGCCACCAGCCCGGCGTACCAGGACTTCCTCGGCCGGCTCGCCGCGCAGGGGCCGCGCCTGATGGCCGCCGGAGTGAACTTCTACCCGAGCCCCGAGGTGCCGTGGCACCTGGACCTGACCGCCGCGGGCGCCCATCTCGACCGGAACGGGACCGTCGGCGGCGCGCTGGCGACCCTGTCCGCGCCCGGGATGGCCACCAGCGCCGTCACGGCCACCATCGACTGGGGCGACGGCAGCACCAGCACGGGCGTGGTGACCGGCACCGCGGCGACCACCACGGCGGTCAACGGCCTGTACTCGATCGGCGCCAACCACACCTACGCCCGGCCGGGCATCTACCAGGCGACGGTCACGGTGGCCGGGCCGAACGCGACCACCGCCACCGTGGGGGTGACGCTGCGGCCCGGCCGCTGAGCGGATGACCCACACCGTGCGGTAGCTGGCACAGTTCGCACGCACGACCGGCCGCGTATCGGGCAGACCGCCCGATGCGCGGCCGGATCCGTTGGCGGGCCCGCCGTCCCGCGCGGAGGTTCCGCCCACGACGTGCGGATAGCAGCGGCCCGCACCCGGCCCGCCCGCACCCGGCCCGCTAATCCCGGGGTGCGGCCCGGCCCGGGTGGGGCGACCCGCCCCCACCGGTCGACATCCCGACACTATGATCATTGGTCAGCATCGATCGGGTGCTTCCGCGCATACCCTGTTAGCCGTGAGCCGCAGTCTCATCAGCCCCGTTCTCGTCGGCCGTCGAGCCGAGCTGAGCCGGTTGTGCGCGCTGCTGGATCAGGTCATGGCCGGCAGACCGGCCGTCGCCCTGATCGCCGGCGAGGCCGGCGTCGGGAAGTCCCGGCTGGTCGGCGAGTTGTCCCGGATCGCGGCCGAACGAGGGGCGCGCGTGCTCGGCGGCGGCTGCGTCGAGCTGGGCGGGGAGGGGATCCCGCTGGCGCCGCTGGTCGACCTGCTGCGCGCCCTGGCCCGTACCACGCCGGCCGAGGCGCTGGACCGGCTGCTGGGGCCGGCCCGCCAGGAGTTCGCCCGGCTGCTGCCGGAGCTGGACCCGACCGTGGCGGCCGGGCCGGTCGCCGAGGCGTCCGCTACCCAGTTGCTGGAGCACGTGCTCGGGCTCATCACCCGGCTGGCGGCGCAGCGCCCGCTGCTGCTGGTCGTGGAGGACCTGCACTGGGCCGACCGCTCCACGAGGGACCTGGTCGCCTTCCTGGCGCAGACGCTGCGGGAGTTGGGGGTACTGCTGCTGCTGACGTACCGCTCCGACGAGCTGCACCGCCGCCACCCGCTGCGCCTGCTGATCACCGGCTGGGAGCGGGTACGCACGGTGCACCGCGTCGAGTTGGGCCGGTTCAGCCGCTCCGAGGTCGCCGCCCAGTGCGGCGCGATCCGCGACACGGCACCGAGCGCGCAGTTCGCCGAGGTGGTCTTCGAGCGCTCGCAGGGCAACGCCTTTTTGGTCGAGGAGATCCTGGCCGCGGTCGACAGCGGCGCCGACCCGGGTGAGCTGCCGCCCTCGCTGCGCGACATGCTGCTGGCCCGCACCGAGACCGTGTCCGAGGCCGCGCAACGGGTGCTGCGCGCGGCCTCGGCGGCCGGCCCTCGGGTCGAGGACCGGCTGCTGGAGGCGGTCGCGGGCATGCCGGAGGCACAGCTGTACCCGGCGCTGCGCGAGGCGGTGGAGCATCACCTGCTGGTGGTCGACGGCGACGGGAGCGGGTACGCGTTCCGGCACGAGCTGACCCGCGACGCCGTGTACGACGACATGCTGCCCGGCGAGCGGGTGCGGCTGCACGCCACGTACGGAGAGGCGCTGGCCGGCGACCCGACGCTGCTCGGGGAGGACGGGAACGTCGCGGCGACGCTGGCCCACCACTGGTACGCGGCCATGGACCTGCCCCGGGCGCTGGGGGCCTCGGTCGCGGCGGGTCGGCAGGCCGCGGCCGCGTTCGCACCCGCCGAGGCGCAGCGCCACCTGGAGCGGGCGTTGCGGATCTGGCCCCGGGTACCGGACGCCGCCGACCGCGCGGGCATGGACTGGCTCGGGATCAACCTGCTGGCGGCGGACGCGGTCTGGACGGCCGGCGAGCCGAGTCGAGGATTGTCCATTGTGGACGACATGTTGGCCGACGACGGGGCGGCCGGCGACCCGGTGCGCCGGGCGCAGGTGGTCGAGCGGCGGGCGTACATGCTGCGTGCCCTCGGCCGCGACGACGAGGCGGCCGGGCAGCTGCGCGAGGCGCTGGCACTGCTGCCCGCCGCACCGGTCACCACCACCCACGCCGTGGTGCTCGCCTCGCTGGCCAACTCGCTGGGCCGCGCCGACGAACTCGGACAGGCCCGCGACGTGGCCCGCGCGGCGGTGGACGCCGCGGCGGCGGTGGGCGCCACGCCGCAGCACGCCGATGCCCTGATCACGTTGGGCATCTCGGCCGTGTACCTGGGCGAAGCGCCGGCCGGGCTGGCGGCGATGCGCGACGGACTCGCGTTGGCCGAGCGCCACGGCCTGCTGGACGTGGCCCTGCGCGGCTACATCAACCTCTCCGACGGCCTGGAGATGCTCGGCCAGCACACCGAGGCGGCCGAGACCGCCCGGTCCGGCATCGCCCTGGCCAACCGCCTGGGCCGCAAGCGCTCCTTCGGCGCGCTGCTGGTCGGCAACCTCGCCGAATCGCTGATGCGCCCCGGCCGCTGGGGCGAGGCGCTGAGCCTGATCACCGGGTCCCTCGCCGACGGCCCGACCGGGATCTTCGCCAGCACGGTCCTGCTGCAGCGCGCGGAGCTGTCCATGTGGCAGGGCGACGCGCCGGCCGCCGCCGACGACGTGCGCGAGGCCCGCCGCCAGTTCGGCGACGGCCTGGACACGCAGTACACGGCGCCGATGGCCTTCATCGAGGCCGAACTGGCCCGCGCCTCCGGCGACACCGCCACGGCCTGGCAGCACATTCGCACGGCGTTGAACCGGCCCTTCTCGGCCACCGCCATGCGCTACGCGTGGCCGCTGGTCTGGCTCGGCATGCGCGTGCAGGCCGACATCGCCAGTGCGTCGGGGCCGGTCGCGTCGGGGGCGGCCGCGTCGGGAGGCGCCGCGTCGGGAGGCGCCGCGTCGGGAGGCACCGCGACCGTGTGCCGGCGACGGGATTCCCTGCGTACCCTGGCCGCCGCGATCCCCGCCCTCGCCCCACCGGCGGTGGCGTACCGGGCGCTGACCGCCGCCGAGACGGCCCGGCTGAACCGGTGCGGTGAGGTGGCCGCCTGGCGGGAGGCGGTCGAAACGACCCGGGCCGCGGGCGAGGCATTCCCCATGTGCTACGCCCTGTACCGGCTCGCCGAGGCCCAGTGCGGCGCCGCCTGGCTCGACGCCGGCGGCACGACAGGGCCGGACGCCGGCGGTGCGGCCGCGACGGCACGGGAGTGCCTGCGGCTGGCCAACGACCTGGCCGCGTCGACTGCACCCGACCTCCGCGCGCTGATCCGGCGCGCCCGGCTGCGCGTCGAGCCGGCGGCCCCGGCGGTCACCGCCGGGACGGGCTCCCACCGGCTCACCGACCGGGAACTCGAGGTGCTGGCACTGGTCGCCGAGGGACACTCGAACGGGAAGATCGCCTCCGCCCTGTTCATCAGCCCCAAGACGGCCAGTGTCCACGTGTCCAACATCCTCACCAAGCTGGGCGCCTCCAGCCGCACCGAGGCGGCCACCGCCGCGCACCGCCACGGCCTGCTGCCCGCCGGCTGACCGACCCACCCGCCACCGGCCAACCCGCGACCGGCCAACCCGCGACCCGCTACCGACCGCGACCCGCTACCCGCTACCGACCGCGACCCGCCGACCCGCTACCCGCGACCGGCTCATCCCCCGCCGGGCCCGCGGGTCGACCCCGGGCGCTCGGTTGCGCGAGAGAGGTCAGCGGGGGCCCAGCCCGGTGCGGCCGTCCAGGAGTTCACGCACGGCGTCGAGGTGCCCGGCGTGGCGCGCGGTCTCCTCGATGAGGTGCAGCACGACCCGCCGCACCTCGGTCATCTCGGCGCCGAGCGGGTCCGGATGCCGCCCGCGCGGGGTCGCCGTCAGTGGCGTCGCGGCGAGCACCGCGTCGGAGGACTCGCACTGGGCACGGTAGAACGCGAAGACCGCCGACTTCGGGCGTGGAGTGGTCAATGGGGCAGGCTCGTCGGACCAGGGCAGCGGCTCGGCGCGGCCGGCGACGACCTCCTGGAACCAGTGCCGTTCGGCGTAGCCAAGGTGCTCGACCAGGCCCAGCGGGGTCCAGCCCGAGGGCAGCACGGCGGTGGTCAGGGCCGCGTCGTCGAGGCCGTCGAGGATCGCCAGCACGCTGGCGCGCTGGGCCTCCAGGAACATGAGCAGGGCGGCCCGCTCGCCGCCGTGGTCACCATCGGGATAACCGTTCACCATGCCGTGCGCCTCCCCGGCCTCGCCATCGATCGAATCTGACCACGCGGGTACGACAAAAGACCGTGCACGTGTGCACCGCGCACGGGTGAAAGTCACCGGGATCGGAGCTACCATCGCTGCTTGCCGACGCCGGCGCTTGTCGGTAGTCCCCTCACCCGTGGAGTTTTCGCCGATGCCCGTGCCCGAATCGTCGCCGTGGCTGGCCGACGCCGTGCTGTACCAGATCTATCCGCAGAGCTTCGCCGACGGCAACGGCGACGGGATCGGCGACCTCGCGGGTCTCGCCGAGCACCTGGACTACCTGGCCTGGCTGGGGGTCGACGCGGTCTGGCTCAACCCGTGCTTCACCTCGCCGTTCGGCGATGCCGGATATGACGTCGCCGACTACTTCCGGATCGCCGACCGGTACGGCACCAACGAGGACCTGGTCCGGCTGGTCGAGGCGGCCCGATCCCGGGGCATCCGGGTGCTGCTCGACCTGGTGCCGGGCCACACCTCCATCGAGCACCCGTGGTTCCGCGCCTCCGCCGCCGACCCCGACGACCACCGGTACGTCTGGTCCGACCACGCCGCCGGCCCGGGCTGGAACCCCTCCCCCGGCCCGCGCCCAGGGTTCTACCTGCAGAATTTCTTCCCCATCCAGCCCGCGCTCAACTTCGGCTACGCCCGGCTGGACGAGGCCGAGCCGTGGCGCCAGCCGATCGACGCGCCGGGGCCGCTGGCCAACCGGGCCGCGCTGCGCGACATCATGGCGTACTGGCTGGACCGCGGGGTCGGCGGGTTCCGCGTGGACATGGCCGCGAGCCTCGTCAAGGACGACCCCGGCTGGGTCGAGACCGGGCGGCTGTGGCGCGAGCTGCGCAACTGGCTCGACCGGCGGTACCCGGACGCCGCGCTGCTGGCCGAGTGGGGCGAGCCGGCCGTATCGGTGCCGGCGGGCTTCCACGCCGACTTCTTCCTGCACTTCTCCGGACGGGCCTTCCCGTCGTTGTGGGACACCCGCACCGCCACTCTGCAGGAGCACCTGCCCGAGGCCCCGTGCTTCTTCGATCCCGAGGGGCGGGGCGCTCCCGACGAGTTCGTCGAGGCGTACGAGGCGGCCACGGCCACCATCGCCGGGGCCGGGTTCATCTCGCTGCCCACCAGCAACCACGACTTCGCCCGGCTGGCCTGCGGCCCGCGCACCCGCGACCAACTCGGCCCGGCGTTCGCCTTCGTGCTGACCTGGCCCACCGTGCCAGCGATCTACTACGGCGACGAGATCGGCATGCGCTACGTCCCCGGCCTGCCCGACAAGGAGGGCAGCCAGCTGAGGCCGAACTACAACCGGGCCGGCTCACGCACCCCTATGCAATGGGACGACACCCCCGGCGCCGGGTTCTCCACCGCCGCACCGGACCGGTTCTACCTGCCCGTCGACCCGGCGCCGGACCGCCCGTCGGTGGCCGCCGAGCGGGCCGACCCCGGTTCGCTGCTGCACCTGGTACGGCGGCTGATCGCACTGCGCCGGGCGCATCCGGCCCTGGGTACCGGGGGCGACGTGCGGGTGCTGCACTCCGGGTACCCGCTGGCGTACCTGCGCGGCGAGCGCCACCTGGTGGTGGTCAACCCGCGCCGGGAGCCGGCCCGGATAACGGTCGACGGGCTGCGGCCGGCCCGAGCGCTGGAGGCGCGGGGCGTCACGGTGACCGGAGACGAACTCGTCGCCGACGGCTTCGCCCACGGCATCTTCGAACTCGGCTGACCCACCGGCCGAGGCCACCGGCCGGGCCACCAGCCGGTGGCCCGGCGCCCGCGACGGCCGGGGCGCCCCGACCCATCAGGGGCGGGGCGCTCCGTCAGGGGCGGGGCGTGGCCGACCGCGGCCGGTCGCGCAGCCAGCGCTCGAACTCGGCGGCGACGATGCGCTCGTCGTGCACGCCGGCCGCGTCTTCGGAGGCCAGCCAGACGATGGGAGGGCCCATCACCTCGGGGTCCAGGAACCGCCGGCCCTCCCGCACGGCCTCCGGCGGCACCATCCCCGTGATGGTCGCGCCACCGGGCAGCAGCACGTTGACGGTGACGCCCGTGCCCCGCAGGTCGGCGGCCATGACCCGGGACAGCGCCTCGCTGCCGGCGCGGGACGGCCCGTAGGGGACGAACCCGGCCCGGTGCATGGTCGAGTCGCTCACCGAGATGTTGACGATACGGCCGGAGCCGGCGGCCAGCATCCGTGGCGCGACTTCGCGCGCCACCAGGAAGTACCCGGTCAGGTTGGTCTCGACCACCGACCGGAATCCGTCGACCGGCACCTCCCAGAATCCCCGAGGGTCCGTCATGAAGCGCGGATTGACCGTGCGCATGCCGATCCCGGCGTTGTTCACCAGCAGGTCGATGCCGCCGAGGCGCGACCAGGCCTGGTCGACCGCCCCGGCCACCGACGACTCGTCCCGCACGTCCAGCTCGATGCCGATCGCCCCCGGCAGCGTGGCGGCGACCGAGTCGGCCCGCCGGCCGGATCGACCGGTCAGGGCGACCACCGCACCCGCCGTGGCCAGGGCCGCGGCCATGGCGAGCCCCAGCCCGCTCGTCCCGCCGGTCACCAGCACCCGCATCGGGGGCTTCCCTGGTACGTCATGCGTCGAAGCACTCATGACGACGACGGTAGAATCTAGAGCGTGCTCCAGGTCAAGCCGCAGCCGGCTCTCGAGTCCGCCCCGTCCGACCCACCGGCGGGGTTGACCATCGCCGAGGCCTCCCGCCGCACCGGGGTCAGCATCTACACCCTGCGCTACTACGAGCGCGCCGGCCTGGTCGTCACCGCCGTCGACCGCACCGCCGGCGGCCAGCGGCGCTACCACCGGCTCGACCTCGACTGGATAGTCGTCTGCACCAGGCTGCGGGCCACCGGCATGCCGATCAGAACCATCCGGCGCTACGCCGAGCTCGTCGCGGCCGGACGCGGCAACGAGCGGGAGCGACTCGCCCTCATGGAGGCTCACCGCGCCGACGTGACCGCCCGGCTCGCCGAGGTACAGGAGAATCTGAAGATCATCGATCACAAGATCGACGTCTACCGGGGCCGGATCGCCGCCGGCGACGCCGACCGGCTCTGGGCCCCCGACCGGCGTGGCGAGCCCGCCGAGCGCCCGTCCCCCGAGGCGAGCTGAGCCGCCCGAGGACCACGTCCGGCCACGGCCACACCGTCGGGGGCTGTACGGGCTGGGCGGGCGGCGCGGGCTGAACACACCGCGCCGGCTGGACGGCTGTGCGCCACGTCACCCTCACCGCTTGAGCAAGGCCGGCGCCGCGCCCTGTCGACCACAATCCGGACGAGCGTTCGGCGGTGCCTCCGGTCGGTGCGGAATAATCGGCGGGTACGCGCGTCGGTCGGGAGTGGCCTGTGGATTCGTTGGAAGTCGTGCGGCGTACCCGGCGATGGCGCCTCTGGGTCCGGGGCACCCAGACGTTCTTCGTGGGCTTCGTCGTCCTCTTCGCGTTCGGCCTGGGCGCCGCGGGACGGGTGCCGACCGCCGTCTTTCTGCCCGGCGTCCTCGTGGGCATGGTGCTCACGGTGGGCGGATTGGTGATGTTCGTTCTCAGTATTCCGTTGATGGTGAGCGAGCGCGCGCTGTTCACAGAACGCCAGGACGCCGTGAACCGCGCGTTCTTCAGGGACCTCGTCCGGCTGCGCAAGCCACCGCCACCGAATCGGCCGTCACCCGCGCCGACGGGGCGGGGCGAATGACGCCCGGGGCCGCCTCGCGGGCGCCGCGAATGACACCCGGGGCCTCGCGGGCGCCGCGAATGACGCCCGCAGCCTCGCGGGCGCCGCGAATGCCGCCGGCGGTCGCGGCGCCCGTCGCTCTTCCGCGTCAGTAGTACTTCGTCGTCGTGCGTACCCGCTCCGGCCAGGCCAGCTCGACGCCCCGCCGGTCGGTCAGCAGCCGCTGGAAGTCGGCCAGCGGCTCGACCTTGTTGCGTACCTGGCGAGGGGTGCGGCCGGTCTGCAGGCAGTGTGCGGCCAGCGCCCCGCTGACCTCGCCGATGTTCCACTCGGTGGGGTGCAGGCGGTAGCAGCCGTTGGTGATGTGCGTCGTGCCGATGTTCTTCCCGGCCGGCAGCAGGTTCTCCACCCGCTGCGGGATCAGCGCGCCCAGCGGGATCTGGAACGGCCACGCCTCCACGTCGATGAAGTTGCGCGGCCCGTGCGGCCCGCCGGTGCTGGGGTGCAGGTCGATGCGGTAGCTGCCGATGCCGACCGAGTCCGGGTAGATCTCGGCCCCGACGAGGTCACCGCGGGCCTGCACACCGACATGCTGCTCGACCACGCGGGTCTCGGCCAGGATGCGCCGGGATTCCCGGATGTACGGGTACAGCGCCAGGCCGTCCACGGTGCCCAGCGCGTCGCCGCGCGGCCGCAGGCCGGGGTACCCGACGCCGCCGTCCAGCCGGGGCGCCTCGGTCTGCATCCAGTAGAGGAACGACAGGCTCAGCTGCCGGGCGCGGGCCAGGTTGACCTCGGCCTCGGGCTGCGGCACCCCGACGAGCGGGCCGAGCCAGTAGTCCACCTGCGGCCAGTTGACCAGCGTGATGTCGCCGATGGCGGCCGACGGCTCGAAGTGGGCGGCGGTGAGGATGCGCCGGAAGTGCCACAGGTCCCGGGGTCCGCGCGAGCCGTGCCCGGTCGGATCCTGGAACAGCCCCCGGCGGAACGGCTCCAGCGTCTCGGGCTGCACCTCGGCCCAGGACAGGTGGTTGTCGGGCCAGAAGTCGGCCCGGTAGCCGCGCCAGAAGTCGTACTCGGCGGGACGGTCGATGACGTGGTCCTCGCCGGGGTGGTGGGACATCGCGAAGCACACCGAGAACGCCTGCTGGTCCAGTGGCCGGGCCGGGCCGTCGACGGCGTGCGGCTCACCGGTGTCATCGGCGCTTTCCGACCCGGCGGCATGCTCCACCCCGGCCAACTCCAGCAGGTCGCCCAGTTCGGTGGCGTCGATGACGTACCGGGCGGTCAGCGTGGTCTCGGCACCGGTGTGGGTGTCGCGCACGACCACGGCGTCGACCCGGTCACCGTCCACCGCGGCGGAGACCGGCACGTACCCCCGCATCACGCGCAGCCGCCCGCTGGACAGGTACGGCGCCAGCAGTTCGTCGATGACGGCCGCCGCGACGCGGGGCTCGTGGCACAGCCGGCTGACCTGACCGTTGCCGGGGTTCAGGTGCGGTTTCGCCAGTGCGTGCGCGGTCAGCGGGTAGTGGCGGCGGTAGTACTCCCGGATCCCGTCGCGCAGCCGGCGGTAGCCGCGGGTGCAGCCGAATTCCTCGATGTACGGGTGCTCGTCGGGGGGTACTCCCTGGGAGGTCAGCTGACCCCCGAGCCACGGGGTCTCCTCGGTGAGGATGACGGAGCAGCCGCCCTGGGCGGCGGCCAGTGCGGCCGCGACGCCGCCGAGGCCAGCCCCGACGATCACGATATCCGCGTGCAGCTCAGGCATGACGTCCCTTCGAATCTCGATCAATGCGCAATACTCTGGGTGAATCGCCGGTGGGCGGGGGCAGCTCGCAGCCCAACCCGCCGGGACCCCACCGCGACCCGATCGGTCCGTGGCCGAGCAGCTCGACCGCCGGCCGGTCCCCCACGTCCGATGTGGACAGTGGCAGGGTGACGGCCGGCCCTTCGCCGTCGAGGTGGGCGTAGAGCCGCGATCCGGCGCCCGTGAACCCTAGGCGACCCGGGCCGCCAGGGCCCGACGTGGCAGGGTTCGGGCCGGCAGGGTTCGGGCCGGCAGGGTTCGGGCCGGCAGGGTTCGGGCCGGCAGGGTTCGGGCCGGCAGGGCCGGCCCAGGGCCGGGTGCCGAAGACCGCCTCGCCGTTGACGGCCAGCCAGGCGCCCAGTTCCGCAAGCGGCCGCCGCTGCGGTTCCGGGATGCTCCCGTCGGCGCGGGGCCCGACGTTGAGCAGTAGGTTGCCGCCGCGCACCACCACGTCGACGAAATGGCGGATCAGCGCCGGGCCGGTGAGCCGGTGCTCGGCGGCCTCCTCGCGGTTGTAGCCGAACGAGTAGCCGATGCCGCGGTTGTGCTCCCACGCCCGGCCGGTGCTCTCGTTCTCCCGGTGGGCCGAGTATTCGCTGGTGAGGTAGTCGGCCTCGGCGATGCCCCACCGGTCGTTGACCACGCCCTCGGGCACCGCCCGGTAGTACCCGTCGAACAGCTCGGGCAGTCGGGGCTTGCCGGCGTCGGGCCAGTTGATGTCGTTCCACAGCACATCGGGCGCGTACCGGGCGATGAGGTCCTCGACGTGCCGGCCGGCGTAGCGGGCGTAGTCGTCGTCGACGGGGCGGTAGGTGGCGAGGTGCTCGTCGGCGCTGATCGGCGGAAAGTCGCCGCGGGACCAGTCGAGCCCACCCGAGTAGTAGGCGCCGAACCGCAGGCCGGCCGCGCGTACCGCCTCGGACAGCTCACCCACCAGGTCCCGGCGGGGTCCACGGTGGACAGTGTTGCGGTCACCGGTGCCGGGCGCGTCCCACAGGCAGATGCCGTCGTGGTGCTTGGTGGTCAGCACCACATACCGGGCGCCGATGGAGCGAAACAGCTCGGCCCAGCCGGCCGGGTCGAACCGCTCGGCGTGCCAGCCGTCGAGAAAGTCGTCGTACGGTGCGCCGTGGTGCACCCGTTCGTGGTGTCTGGCGGCGGGGCTGCCCGGGATGCGGATGGTGTTGGCGTACCACTCCGCGTACGGGGCGCGCACGAAGAACTCGTCCGGGTCGACCGCGCCGAGTTCGCCGAGCGGCACCGCCCAGCCGGGCACCGAGTAGGCGCCCCAGTGCACGAAGATGCCCAGCTTCGCGTCGCGGAACCAGGGTGGCATCGAGTCCGCGTCGCCCGCGTGCCGGGTCGGCGCTGCTGCGGCCATGGGTGCTCCTTCGTGCCAGGAGGGATGGGTGTGCGGTGGGCGCGACGGCCGGCGCGCCCACCGCACGGGCGTTACGGCTTGCTGGTGTAGAGCGGCATCATGACGCCCTGCGGTCCGCGCGAATCCTGCGCGAACACGGTCGTCGAGAGCAGGTTGCTGGTGACGCCGTCCTGCGTCTCCTGCACCTGGATCTTGAAGTCGCCGTCCGGCGTGTTCGGGTCGGCCACCAGCGGATTGTGCACGGACACCGCGTAGACGAACGATGCCCTCGAGTTGTTGACCACGAAGGCCGCCTGGTTCACCGGCACCGTGACGACCGGGTAGATGAGGCCGCCCAGCAGTTCGGTGCTGCCACCGTCCTCGGTGTCGATGACCCCCGCCACGTGGGTGGCGTCCGAAGGGCGCTCGACCTTGAGGCCGAAGACCCACAGGGTGCCGCCGTCGTTGATCACCTTCGGGATCCCACCCTCGGGGTCGAACTGGCGTGCGTAGACGTGCTGCGGGCCCTGGATGGTCCAGCCGGAGCCGGTCACGTCCTCGATGAACAGGTCACCGGTGCCGTTGGGGCCGTTCTGGTAGAGGTTGCCCGGGTCCAACCGGTCGAAGACGGTGTCCCGGATGGTGACGGCGTGGCTGGAGTTGTTCTGGACGTAGAGCAGGCCCGGGTAGGTGACGCTGCCGTTGCCGAACCGGATGTGGTCGACGATGACGTCGTTGTCGTTGGCGAAGATGAAGAACGGGGTCCGGGTCGTCGCGCTGGCGCTGGTGTAGGTGGGGCCGTTGGGCACCACCCGCGAGTCGAAGCCCTCGATCGCGCGCACGTTGCCGCGTACGGTCACCGGCGAGTTGAGAATGTACCGGCCGGCCGGGAAGTAGACCGTGGTGGCACCGGAGTCGATGGCCGCCTGGACCGCGGCGGCGCTGTCCTTGGCACCCGTCGGGTCGGCGCCGAACGTGACGACGCTGGCCCACTTGCTCAGGTCCGTCTCCTCGAACTGCGGGGTCGGCTTGACGGGCAGGTTCAGCGACGAGGATCCGCCGCCGAACTGGGTGTACGTCGGCCCGGAGTCGTACTCGGTGACCGTGGCGCCCTTGACCGGCTGCATCTGCGAGTCGGAGATGGCCGACTTGTACCCGGTGGTCACCACGTTGCGCGCGTACAGCGTCTGGAAGTTCTGGATGGCGGAGACCTGGTGGCTGCCGCCCTTGAGGGTCGCCCCGATCAGCGTCACCAGGCCGGAGAACCCGGTCGCCGAGCTGCCGAAGTTCTCCACCGCCGGCACCGTGTTCTGCGAGCTGAGGTTCTCGATGGACAGCACGTTGTCGGTGTTGATGATGCCGGCGTCCAGCTGGTTCTTCAGCGCCACGTTGTCGAAGGTGACGGAGTACTCCTGCCGCCCGGCCTCCACGCCGTACTGGAAGCCGTCGACCGACAGGTTCTTCATCATGCAGGGCCCGGTCGCGTAGCGCATCATGGCCAGCCCGGCGACGCCGATGTGCTTCGGGTCGCCCGAGCGCAGCGTGACGTCGCGCAGGCCGCAATAGTTGTTGCCGATGAAGTTCACCGCGTTGGCGCCGGGGTTGCCCCTGCCGGTGTCGACGGTGAGGTCGAACAGGTAGTTGTCGAACCCGTTGTTGCCGCCGCCGGCGGCCGCGTCCGCGCTGGACGGGTTGAGCGAGTCGGTCTGGATGACCGAGTTGGGCAGCGTGGCATTCTGGAACAGCGGGTTGTGGTCGGTGAGCTTGATGACGGTCTTGCCCTGGTTCTCACCCTGCAGGGTGAGCTCGGCGTCAAAGCCACCGCTGGGGTTCTTCCACACCAGGGGCTTGGAGACCAGGTAGGTGCCGGCCGGGAAATAGAGGATGCGCGAGACGTCCTGCCGCCGGATGGTGCCCTGGATCGCGGCCTGGATGGCGGCGGTGTCGTCGTGGACCCCGTCGCCGACGGCGCCGTAGTCCGTCTTGACGTTCACCATGCCGGAGTCGGCGGGGAAGGTGCGCTCCTGGGGCTGCTTCTGCCAGGAGGTGTCGGCCCCGGTCGGCTTCGGGGCCTTCTTCGCGGCCGTTGTGTGGGCGGCGAGGGCGGGCTGCGCGGTGGCGGGCTGCGCGGTGGCGGGCTGCGCGGTGGCGGGCTGCGCGGTGGCCTGGCTCGCCCAGGCGAGGGGTAGCGCGAGAAGTAAGGATCCGGCCAGGGCCAGCAAGCGATGTCTCATGACGTCCTCATGTCCTCGGATTGCGCTGCGGGGTGTGTGGTATCGATGCTCTGTTCCGTCAGGGGTGCGGTGGATCGGCGGCGTGGACCGGCGCCGGCGGGCGGTCCCCGGCTGGGCGCGGGCACGCCTCAGGCCTTGACGGCGCCGGAGGTGACGCCGGCGACGAAGTACCTCATGCCCAGAATGAACACGATGAGCTGCGGGATGGTGGCGAAGGCGTACCCGGCGGACTGGACTCCGAAGTCGGGCCGGTTGACGTAGGCGTCGAGCCGGGGGCTGAAGGTCTGCAACGCCATGAGCAGGGTGTCGTTGCCGCTGTTCAGGATCAGCGTCGGCCAGATGTAGTCGCCGTACACGGTCAGGAAGTTCATCATCGCGACGGTGACCAGGATCGGCGTGGCCAGCGGCACCGCCACCCGCAGCAGCGACTGCACCTCCGAGGCGCCGTCCATCCGGGCCGCCTGGAACACCTCGTCCGGCTGGGACCGGAAGAACGTGGTGACCAGGAAGACCGCGAAGGGCAGCCCGGCCGCGATGTAGAACACGATCAGCCCCCACACCGAGCCGACCAGGTGCAACTGGTTGGCCAGCACGAACTGGGGGGTGAGCAGGATGACGGTGGGCACCGTCATCACCGCCAGGACCAGGTAGTACAGCACGTCGCGACCGGGGAAGCGCAGCCGGGCGAAGGCGTACGCGCTGGCGGTGGACGCGAGCAGGATGCCGGCGATCGAGGCGACCGCGATGAACAGGGTGCGACCCAGGGCGGGCAGCAGCTTGACCACCGCCGTGCGGTAGTTGCCGAAGTCCGGCGCCGAGAACAGGTGCCAGAAGTTGACGTAAATGTCCGAGCCCCGGCGCAGCGACAGGTCCACCATCACGAAGATGAGGAAGAACGACGCGACGGCCAGCGCGATCAGCAGGGCGTACTGCACCACACCGGCCGGGGTGACCCGGCCCGGCCGGTTGCGCCGCGCGGCGGCCGGTGCCTTCGCCGGTGCCACGTAACGGCCGCGGGTCTCGGGCGGGGTGGTGGTGGTACTCACGCGTCAACCTCCATGGCCGAGCGGCGGAACCGCAGGATGAACATGGTCGCCGCCACGATGACCGCGAACAGGATCACGCCTATCGCGGACGCGTAGCCCAGGTCGCCGGAGCCGATCCGGGTGTACATCTCCAGCGCTGGAACCTCGGTGGCGTCGCCCGGCCCACCGTTGGTGAGGATGAAGATGGAGGCGAAGTTCTCGACGGTGCCGACCAGGCCCAGGAACCCCACAATCCGCAGTTGGGGTCGCAGGTGGGCCAGGTCCACGTGGACGAAGCGCCGGAACCGGCCCGCCCCGTCGATGGCCGCGGACTCGTAGATTTCGCGGTTGATGGTCAGCAGACCGCCGAGGAAGATGAGGAACGGGAACGCGGTCAGGTACGGGAAGCCCGCCCCGATGACCGACCACAGCGCGGTCGCCTCGTCGCCCAGCCACGCGTGCCGCCAACTGTCCAGCCCCACCGCCGACAGCAGCGAGTTGATCAGCCCGTACGGGTCGAAGACCTGCTTCCACAGCAGCGTGATGACCAGCGTGGGCACCACCGCCGAGAGCACGAACAGGGTCCGGAACACGTACTGGTGGATCGCGTTGCGCAGCCAGAACACCAGCTCGGCGGCGAGCAGCGGCACCGTCACGGTCTTGAGCAGGCTGAAGCCCGTGACGATGGCCATGTTCTTCACGCCGACCCAGAAGTAGGTGTCGCCGGTGAAGATGGTGCGGTAGTTGGACAGGCCCACCCACTCGGTGACCGCGCTGAGGCTGAAGTTGGTGAACGAGTAGTAGAACGCGGTCACCGCCGGGTAGAAGGTGAGCCCGGCCACCACCAGCACGGTCGGCGCCACCATCAGGTAGGCCAGCCGGTTGCGCCAGACCCGCCGGCCCGTGCGGGCCAGGCCGGCGCGGCGTCGACCGGTCAGCCCCAGCAGCACCAGCAGCCCGACCACCAGTACCGCGTCGAACGCTATCCACCACGGCCGCAGCCGCTGCGCACGGTACGCGGCCCGGGCGGCCCCGGTGTCCACAGTGGACCACACCCCGCTCTGCGGCACGGCCAGGTAGTCGCCGCGCCGCGTCGCGACGATCGCGCGCAGCGGGGAGTTGGCCAGCTGGCTGGTCACCAGCACGCGCCCCGAGTCGTCCAGGATCCGCAAGGTGCCGTGCTGGTCGCCGGTGAGGATCTCGTCGTGGGCGGGATCGTAGGCGACGGTGGTGAGGGGGTACGGGCCGACGGCGACCGAGCCCGACACCGAGCCGTGGTCGTCGAGCAGGTTGAGCCGGCCGCTGGAGTCGCCGGCCAGCACCCAGCCCCGGGACGGTACCGCGGCGACGCTGGTGACCGGCTGCGGGAGCGTGACCTGCCAGGCTTGCTTCCCGCCACCGTCCAGGGTCAGCTCGCCGACCTGGGCGGCCAGCGTGCCGTACACGGCCGTGCCGCCGGCCGCGTCCAGGCCGTTGACGCTCGCGCCGACCCGCGCGACGGCCGACGCCGTGGCGGCACCGGCCGGGTAGACGTCCACAGTGGAGTTCTGGCCGAACGCGCCGGAACCGTGCGCGACCACCACTGCGCCGTCGGACGCCACCCGAAGCCCTGCGACCGCGTCGGGCACCCGCAGGGCGACGGTCGGGTGCAGACTACCGTCCAATGTGTACACGGTGCCCAGCGACGTACCCGCGTAGTAGGTCGAACCGTCGGCCGAGGCCGCGACGCCACCCACCGTGGCATCCAGCGCCTGCCGGGCCACCACCCGCCCGTCCCGCACCAGCGCCACCTGGTCGCCCAGGGTGGCGACCAGCGTGGTGGACGGGTCCACCGCGACCGCGTCGGCGACGCCAGTGACCGCCGCCGGCCGGGCCGATCGCAGGTCCGACCCGCCCGACCCGTACGCGGTGGCGAACCCGGCGTTGCCGGCCGCGGCGACGACCACCGCCGCCGCGGCCAGCAGCCAGAGCCTTCCCCTCCCCATGGCTACGCCGCGCTCGGCCGGCGGGACGGGTTGGCGATGTCGTCCTCGGTCAGCGACAACTTGGCGATCAGCTTGTCGAAGTTGTCCTGGAAGTACTTCTGCAGCCCGGTCGCGTACGCCTGCGGCGCCAGCTTGCCCTGCAGCACGTCCTTGAGCATCCCCTGCAGGTCGGCCTTTGACGTCGGGTCGGCGCCCGCCGTCCAGGCCTGGTTGTACACGACCTCCGCGTTGCCTACGAACGTGATGGACTTGTTCTGCTGCTCGATCGCCGCCGGGAAGGTCAGGCCGCTGATGTCCGAGGTGCCGACGGCCAGCCCGGCCTGGATCTCGCCGTTCAGGTAGGGCTGGTAGCCCGCCTTGGACAGCCAGAACATCGCGAAGTCGACGGCCATCGCGGTCTGCTGGCTGTCCTTCTTGATGATGCTGACGTAGTCGCCGCCCTTGGGCTCGATCGCCCGTGGCTTGCACTTCACGAGGGAGCTCTGCATGGCGGGGCCCTCGAACGTGGCCGGGGTGAACGGGGACGCGGAGTTCGACTTGAAGTCGGACGCGAGGGTCTTCATCGTCACCTGCGGGTCGGCGAGGATCATCGCCGCCTGGCTCTTGAGCAGCGACGGGTACGGGTCGGCCATCACGAAGAAGTCACTCGTGGCGTACTTCGGGAACACCTTCGCGAGGTTGGCCACCAGTTCGGCCATCTCGGGGGTGTCGAAGCGCAGCGTCTGGTCCTTGATGCCCTTCCAGAACCGCTGCGGGCTGTAGGTGTACTTGGCGTGGATGTTGCCGTCGTTGGGGTCGTAGGCGAATTTGCCGTCCAGGGTCGGGTCGTAGTTCCAGTCACCCTTCTGGGCGCGCACGGTCTGCACCCAGTCCACGTGGTACTGGTCGAAGTAGATCTCGGTGAGCCACTGCGGGACGATCCACTGGAAGTTCGCCGCCACCGGGGTGATGCCGGCCGCCTTGAGCTTGGCGCACACGTCGACGAACTCGTCCCAGGTGGTCGGCGGCTGCACGCCGGCCTTGCCGAACATGTCCTGGTTGTAGATCCAGTTGTAGTGCGACACGGCGGTGGACGCCTGGTACAGCTGGCCGAGCGCGTTGCGCGAACCGCCGAGGTCGAAGTTGATGTCCTGGCCCCACGGCTGTTTGGTGTACGGGTCGGTGGTCTGGCGGTACTGGTCGAGGTCGACGTAACCGCTGTAGGTCTTGGCGTACACGCCGCTGACGAAGTCGGGGCGCGGGCTCTTGGCCGCCAGCTGGGTGGTCAGGAACTGGGTGTAAGCGTCCGAGCCGCTGAAGTCCTGGGTCTCCCAGACCAGTTCGACGCCGGGCTGGACCTTCTTGTAGGCGTCCGTGAGCGCCTGCTGAGCCGCCTTGGGCGGGTTGATGACGGTGCTGATGACCAGCTGGCCGGTGAATTTCTTCCCGGCGCCGGTCGAGCCGCCGCCGCTGCTGCTCTTGTCGAATCCGCCACCGTTGTCGGTGCACGCGGCCAGTACACCGCCGAGCGCGGGCACGGCCAGGGCGCCGGCCACGACGCGGGTCAGGAACTCCCGCCGGCTCGGCGCTCGCCCCTGCGCGGGGCCCAGTGAATCCAGCCTGACGTCGCTGGTCATGGTGATCCCTTCTTCGTGATATCCGCGGGAAATTGCGCTACCCGGTGCGCCGTCGCTTCCACGACGGCGCCGGGTCGGCGCGGGAAGGAATTTCGGCTTGTACTCGCGAGATGAATGGCGTGTTGCGGGGACGTTATAACTCGGGATCTTGAGGTGTCAATAACGCGTACGGTCGATTTCCGATGAACAATTCCGGGGCGCCCAGGATCCGCCGCGCGACCCGGTCGTGTGGCTATAAGGGCAGGCCCGAGCGCCCACCGGGACGACCAGCAGGCGATGGGGCGGGGTTGTTCAACTGTGGAAAATGGTCAGCTGAACGCGGTGCGATATCAGGCGGCGTTCAGTCGTTCCTGCAGTTTCTCGGCGAACGCCATCCATTCCTGGGCGCAGCCGAAGGCCAGTTCGGCGAATGAGTACGCGCAATTAATCGGTATCTTGCCCGCCATGCTCTCCCAGCTGTCCAGGCTGTCGGCCCGGGCATGCAGCCAGCGCAGCATGGTCCGCCCGGACTCGTTGAAGCGCAGCGAGGGATCCCTGGCCAGGGTCTCCAGCAGCGACGACAGGTCACGCCGGTCGCGGCACCGGCCGGCGTGCGCGCCGCCGCCGCACGTCGGGCACCGTTTCGCGGCGTGCTGGTCGCCGCGCCGCCGTGGTCGCACGGGATCGTCCCCGCGCCGCATCCGCTCCCGCACGTCGCGCGCCGTCGCCGGGGAAATCCCCGCCGTCCGCGCGATCTCCCGCAGCGAAGCGTCCGGGCGCCGAGCCACCACCTCGCTGGCGATGCGCCGGCCCTCGGTGCTGTCCACCGGGCGCACCCGGCCATCCCGGCCGATCCGCGCGCCGACCTCCGCCGGGCCGGCGGAGTCGCGCCGCCGGATGGCGCCCACGGTGCCGGGCGCGAGGCCGGCGATCTCGGCGATCCACCGGTCCGAGACCTGCGGGCGCGTCGCCAGGATGCGGGCCACCGCGGCCTGCCGGTCGGCCAGGCTCAACGGCAGGCCCTGCGCGACGTTGAGCTCCACCGCCAGGACGAACGCGTCGTGGTCGTCGCCGTCGAAGAACCGGACCTCGATGGTGTCGCGCCGCAGCAGCCGCGCCGCGGCCAGCCGGTGCATGCCGTCGATGACCCGAAGGTCGCGCCGCCGCACGAGAATTGGTGGCAGTTCCGCCCCCGAGTCGGCCAGCGACGCGGCGTGCCGCGCGTCCACTCCGGAAAGCCGCGGCGAGTCGGCGGGAAGCAACTTCTCGATGGGTACGGCGGCAATCTCACCATTCCCGTCCGCGCCGGCCCGGCGCTGCGCGTGCTCGTTCATGGCACCCCTTAGGACCACAGAGGTCAGACTCGGTGGAGAATCGGTCCCCTCCGCTAGGACGCGGGAGAGGGCGCGATAGTCGATTCGTCGGGCGGCGTACACGGCAGCAGAATCTGGTGGTCGAACGGCTCGTCCGGCGCGTCGAGCATGGCCACCAGTAAACTGACCGCCGCCCGGCCAACCGCCCGTCGGGGAAGGCCGACACAGCTCCATTTCCGTTCGCTGACCGGCCCCGATTCGGTGCCGCCCAGCGCCACCACCGACAGGTCGGCCGGAATGGACAGATCGCGGGCCGCCGCGCACGCGGCGATCTGATTCGCGAACGACTCCAACTCGACGACCAGCGCGGTCACGCCGGTGGCCAGCGCGAGGTCGAACCACTCCCGGCTCAGGTCCTCCAGGTTCACCAGCAGCGACAGCGGCGGGATCCCGGCCGCCCGGCAGCCGGCCCGGTACCCGGCCTCCCGGTCGGCCCTGGCCTCCTGGGCCTGCGGGTACCCGACGTAGGCGATGGTGCGGTGCCCGTGAGCCACGAGCCGGGCCACCGCGTCGCGGGCGGCCGTCGCGTAGTCGGGGCCCACCCAGGCGATGTCGGCGCCGTGCACGTCGCGCCGGCCGATGTAGACGAACGGGTACCGCTCCTGGCTGAGCCGGAACAGGTCGGAGTGGTCGTCGGTCACACCGAGCAGGACCGCCCCGTCCGCCGCGGTCAGCCGGTTCGAACCGTTCGTGTACAGCTTGCGCCGCCCGTCGGAGCCCTCGGCCGAGGTGAACAGCAGCAGGTCATGCCCCTCGATCACCGCCTGCTCCTCGACCCCGGTCAGGAACTCGTGGTAGAAGTCCCGGCGCGCGATGGGGAACACCGACTCGAAGGTGTGCACCCCGAGGATGCGCTTGCGCATGCCCTTGAGGCTGCGGGCCGCCAGGTTGGCGACATAGCCCAACTCCCGGACCGCGTCGCGGACCCGTTGCTCGGTCTCGGCGGAGATCCGCTGATCCCGGGCGCGATCGTTGATGACCGCCGAGACGACGGCCCGCGACACCCCGGCGTGGTGGGCAACGTCCGCCTGAGTCGGCGGTCCGGCGTGACCTGGCACTGGCAAGACAACCTCAGCTAGCTCGTGTCAGCAATCGGGTCAGCCCTCGCACTGATTGATTTGCTGTTTCGTGTCAGCAAATTAGCCCGGCCTCACCCGCACCGTCAAGCCCCGGGGCGGGCCACCCGTCCGCCCAGCCGGAAGCCCCGGCCGAACGGCCGAGAAACGCTCTCCCCACCCGCGGCCCACGACCGCGCGAAGGTCCGGGCCTTGGCGACCGGGGGTCGAAGGTTTACCGTTCCCGCACACCGCGCGCACCGTGTTCCTCGCCGGTGGCGCGGGAGGTCGCCGAGCGGGTCGCTCGCGTACCGGACCCCGGCCACTTCCGGCTGGAGACGACCTTGGGAGAACTGCGATGACCGTCCGTGACCGCGCGTACGGCGCCCGGCTGGGCCCGGCGATCGGCGACGCCCTGGGCATGCCCGGCAGCATCGAGGCCCGGGGCGTCGAACCGGCACCCGACGGCGAGCGCGTGAGTGCGGGCCTCTACGCCGCGTTCGGGCTCCGCCCGGCCGCCAAGCCGGCCCCGGTCCCGGCCGGCGGGCCGGTGGTGCGCCCGGCCGGCGGGCCGGTGGCGGGCACAGCCGGCCGGCCGGTGGCGGGCACGGCCGGGCTGGCCGGCGGGGCCCGCCACGCGGGGGCCGACCGATGAGGCCGGCCCGGCTGCTGCTGGTGGGCAGCGTGCTGGCGGACGTCCGGATGGCGGTGCCGTCGCTGCCCGAGCGCGGCGGGGACCGGCTGGCCACCCGCACCGACGTGCAGACCGGCGGCGGGTTCAACGTGCTGGTCGCGGCGGTGCGCAACGGCCTGCCGGCGGCGCTGGCCGGCCGGCACGGCGTCGGGCCGTTCGGCGCGCGGGTGCGCCAGGACCTCGACGCCGCCGGCATCCCGGTGCTGCTCGACCCCGATCCCGACACCGACACCGGGTTCTCGCTGACGCTGATCGAACCGGACGGCGAACGGACGTTCGTGACCAGCCCGGGCGCCGAGTCGATGCTCACCGGCGCGCGGCTGGCCGGGGTGAGCGCCCGCCCCGACGACGCGGTCTACGTCTCCGGGTACGAGCTGTGCTACCCCGACAGCGGGCCGGCGATCGCCGGGTGGCTGGACGGCCTGCCCGAGGAAGCCCTGCTGGTGTTCGACCCGGGGCCGGTGGCCGACGAGATCCCGGCCGACCTGTTGGCGGCCGTGCTGGCCCGCACCGGCCTGCTCACCCTCAACCGGCGCGAGACCGCCCTGCTGGCCGGCGCCGGCGATCCGGCCGGGGCGGTGCGCGCGCTGGCCGCCCGGCTGCCCGCGAGGGCGCGGATCGTGCTGCGCCGGGGGTCGCGGGCCAGCGTGGCGGCCGAGGCGGACCGGCCGGACCGGCTGGTGCGGGTACCCGTGCCGGCGGTGGTCGCCCTCGACACCACCGGGGCCGGGGACGCGCACACGGGGGTGCTGGTCGCGGCGCTTGGCGCCGGGTACGACTGGCCGGAAGCACTGCGCCGGGCCGGGGTGGGCGCGGCCATCTCGGTCACCCGCTACGGCTCGGCCACCGCACCCACCGCCGCCGACATCGACGCCTTCGAGGTGGCGGCCGGGAACTGACGCCGGCGGTGCGCCCCCGGGCGCACCGCGCGTTCGCCGGTTGGCCATCCCCGGTTCGCCGGCATGACCCGCGCGGCTAGCACGATGGCGGCATGAGCAGCACCGAATCCGGCGCCAACGACGGGCACGGGCACCTACGCGACCTCGCCGGCCGGCTCCACCCGCACCACCGCGACGTCGCCGACGAGCCGGGGCTCGGCGGCGGGCGGGACGACGAGCTGGCGCGTGACGCCGGGCTCGCCGGGTACGATCTCGCCGCCGACCTGGCGCACCCCGTGCCCCGCCCGCACGAGGTGGCCGGCTTCGACCTCGACACCGATATCGGGCTGGACAACGAACCACTCGACGGCCGAGGGTAACCGTTCGCACCCGCGGCCGGCCGCTACGGCAGCCGCTGGTACGCCTCGGCGGTGCGGTGCAGCACGGCCATCGGGTCGGCGGCGTCGCGGTCGCCGAGTTCCCGGTAGATCGCGGCGAAGCTCATCACCACCCGCTCGCGGTGCCCCCAGGAGGCGAACGGCTCCGGCAGCGCCAGCGCCATGGCCGCCTCCCAGTACCGCAGCCCCCGCCGGAAGCTCTCCCGCGCGTGCTCGTCCAGGTATGCCAGATAGTCCCGGAACACCAGGACGCCCGCGACGTCGGTGACCGGACCGTGGCCGGGCACCACGAACTCGGCGCCGGTGGCCGCGATGCGCTCGCACGCGGCGATCCAGTTGCGCACCGGCCCGGTCCACATCACCGGGTGGTCGTCGATGAACAGGATGTCGCCGGCGAACAGCACGCCCTCGCCGGGAACGTGCACGATGACGTCGCCCGAGGTGTGCGCCGGGCCGACCTCGATCAGCTGCGCCGGGATGCCGCCGACGGTGACCTCGGCCTCGCCGGTGAACGTCTTCGCCGGCGGGGTGAGCACTATCCCGTCGAAGTCGAAGTGCCCGAAGAACCGGCGGGCGTAGTCGCCCAGCGGGCTGGCACCCTCGGGGCTCCTGGCGAGCGCCGACAACGCCTGTGGCGGGATCTCGTCGGCCATCCCGTGCGCGGTGGCCTCCGATCCCATGGTCACGGCGTCCGGCAGCAGTTGGGTACCCCAGGCGTGGTCGCCGTTGGCGTGCGTGGTCACCACCGTGGTGACCGGCACGCCGGGTACCGCCTCCTCGACGGCGGCCAGCAGGCGCCGGGTCAGCGGCAGGGTGAACTGGGTGTCGACCAGCAGCGCCTCTCCCTCGCCCACCACCAGGCCGCAGTTGCTGAATCCCCAGGTGCCGGGCGGCTGCAGGTAGGCGTAGGTGTTGCCGGTCAGGCGGTGCAGGCCCGCCTGGTACTCGATCTCGCCCATGCCACACACCCCGCGTCTATTGATCATCTGCTCGGAGCGCGCCAGTTTAGCCGTCGATCTTCCGAGCCGATCAACGCGGCCTCGGGCGCGAGGCGACCGCCGGGTTGACGGATGGGCCGGGCCGGCGCACGGGCCCATCCGTCCATTGTGGAGGATGGGTCAGGGGCGGCGGCGGGCCACCAGCACCGCGTCCTTGATGGCGATGTCGTGCCCCTCGGGATCGACCGCGGCGCGCGGCCGGGCCTCGACGACGCGCACCTCCCAGTCGGCCGGGTCGAGCGAGGCGGCGACCTGCTCACCGGTGAACATCAGGTCCGGAAAGTGCGCCCGGTGCGCCGAGGTGGCCAGATCGGACGGGTGGTGCCCGACGATCAGCAGAGTGCCGCCCGGCGCCACCGCCGCGGCCAGCCCCGCGAAGAACCGCTCGCGCGTCTGCGTCGTCGGGTGCATGAACTGCGACGAGACCAGGTCGTACGCGCCCTCGGCGGGCGGGGAGTCGCGCAGGTCCGCGTGCACCCACTCGATGCGACCGGCGACCCGCTCCCCCGCCTCGGCGGCGTGCGCGGCGGCCCGCTCCAGCGCGGTACCCGAGATGTCCACCGCCGTGACCCGCCAGCCCCGCTCCGCCAGCCAGACCGCGTCGGCGCCCTCGCCGCAGCCGACGTCGAGCGCCCGGCCCGGGGTCAGCCCGGCCGCCTCGGCGACCAGCTGCGGGTTCGGCCGGCCGCTCCAGATGGCCGGGCGGGACTGGTAGCGCTCCTCCCACGCGGCCTCCTCGAACATGGTGCTCAACCGGTGCCGGTAGTCGTCCACGGCGACCCGGGTGTCCTCGGCGACGAGGTCGGCGTTGATCGCCGCCCCGGCGCTCAGCCCGGCCGCCGCCGAGGCGATCACCGTCGCGCGGAGGTCCGCCACGTTGCCGGCGACCCACACGCCCGGTACGGCGGTGGCCCCGGTCGGGTCGGCCGCCACCTGCGCGCCGACGACCGTGCCGGCCAGCTCGACGTCGACCGGCGTGAGGCCGAGCGACTCCAGCAACTCCGAGCGCGCGGTGGCCCGCGGCATCGCCACCACCGCGTCGACGGCGACGATCTCGCCGGACCCGAGCCGCACGCCGGTCTCTTCCAGCTCCGCCACCGGGCCCTCGACGACGACGATCCCGCGCGCCGCCAGCCGCTCGGCGTCCTCCGGCTCGGGCGCCGGAACTCCGTTCAGGAACAGCAGCACGTGCGGCGTCCACTGCCGCCACAGCTGCGCCTGCGCCACCGCCGCCGGGCCGGTGGCCAGCACGCCCACGCGCCGGTCACGAACCTCCCAGCCGTGGCAGTACGGGCAGTGCAGCACGTCGCGCCCCCACCGGTCGGACAGGCCGGGCAGGTCGGGCAGCTCGTCCACGAGGCCGGTGGTGACCAGCAGCCGCCGGGCCGAGACGGTACGACCGTCATCCAGCCGGACGGAGAAGCACGCGCCCTCGCCGTGCCGCCGCACCGCCTCCACCCGGCCGGCGACGACCCGCCCGCCGTACTGGGCCACCTCCTCGCGCCCGGTCGCCAGCAGCCGCGCCGGTGGCGTGCCCTCCCGGCCCAGGTAGTTGTGCACGTGCCCGGCCGGGGCGTTGCGCGGCTGCCCGGCGTCCACCACCAGAACCGACCGCCGCGCCCGGGCCAGCGCCAGGGCCCCGCTGAGCCCCGCGGCTCCGCCGCCCACCACGACCACGTCGTACGCCTCGTCCACGTCGTACGCCTCGTTCACGTCGTACGCCTCGTCCACCATCGTTTCTCTCCTCCGTTCGGCGTCGCGCCAACGGTCCGCCGCCGCCACGAATGCGGCAAGTATCGTTGCTGATATGGCAAACGATGACGACGAGGCACTGGCATCCGTCGGCCCGCGGCTGCGCGCCCTGCGCAGGCGGCGTGGCGTCACGCTGAGCCAGCTCGCCGAGGCCACCGGGATCTCGGTCAGCACCCTGTCCCGACTCGAATCCGGCGGGCGCAAACCCACTCTGGAGCTGCTGCTCCCGCTGGCCCGGGCCCATCAGGTGGCACTGGACGAGTTGGTCGGCGCGCCGGAGACCGCTGACCCGAGGGTGCGCAGCCGCCCGATCGTGCGGCACGGCGTCACGTACCTGCCATTGACCAACCGTCCGGGCGGTTTGCGGGCGTACAAGCAGATCTTCCCGCCGGGCCAGGCCCCCTGCTCGCCGGAGCCGCAGACCCACGAGGGCTACGAGTGGCTGTACGTGCTGTCCGGCCGGCTGCGCCTGCTGCTCGGGGCGAACGACCTCATCCTGGCCCCGGGCGAGGTCGTCGAGTTCGACACCCGTACGCCGCACCGCCTCTCCAACCCCGGGCCGGGGCCCGCGGAGGTCCTGAGCCTCTTCGGGCCGCAGGGCGAACGGCTGCACGTCCGCGCCCGACCCGCCGAGCGCCCTCGCCGCACCGCCTGAGCCGCGCCGCGCCGGGTCGGGTCGGACCGGGCCGGGCCGGTGAGCCGCCCTGGCTGAGCCGGGTCGGACCGGGTCGAAATGAGCCGATCGACACCGTAGGTCCTCCGTTCGGGCGAGCATCTCGCCTGCTCGTGGGGGCCTAACGGATAGTGGAGGAGGCGGGTATCGCGTGTCTGACCGGTGAGCAGCGCGGCGAATCTGACGTAGACATGCAGGATGCGCCTTGGAAGAAAATGGTGGTCGCACCGCCGCAGCGCCCTACCGGCGAGCCGGTGCCAGTTGTGCTCGGTCGAACTGCGCGACGACGCGTGCTGTGCTCTGGTGGCGGATCCGGGCGTGGTGGACCGCGACGATCCCTCGCTCAACGGGCGGCGGCTGCTGACCGCGTGCTCCCCCCAACACCTGGCCGAGCTGACCGCGGCGGCCACGCCGCGGACCCGCTGACCCCACTGGCTCGCGGGCCGTTCGCTCGTCCGCTGAGCCGGAGGTGAGGCGCCCGGCGTCGTCCGGGTGACCCGGGCCGCGCTGCCGCTGCTGGGCCGATCGCGCAATCCGGTCGTCGTCAGCCTCTCCAGCGGCCTCGGCGCGTTCTGGGCGGTCACCAACCCGGGACGCAACGAGTCGCACTACCCCCACGATTCGCCTGGCGACGCCGCAGCGCGGTGGCAGGGCGAGGCGGGCTCACCGCCTGCCCCACCTGGGGGCAGGCCCTGCCTACCCCCCCTGCCCCACCTGGGGGCAGGCCCTGCCTACCCCGCCTGCCTCACCTGGGGGCAGGCCCTGCCTACCGCCTGCCCCCGCCCACTTTCTCTTCCGCCACCGCTCAGCGCTGCTCGCGGAGTTCGACGTGCCGCCGCTCGCTCGGGTCGTAGTCGCGCGGCACGAGCCGATCCGGATCATTGCGCCGGTGTTTCCGGATGACGTACGGGTGGCCGGCGCCGGCGGTGCCGCGCGGCGTCACCATCGGCCGGATCGCGGTGCGGCGGGCCATCAGAGGCCCGCTCCCCGGTCGGGCAGCCGCCGGACCACCGCCTCGATGCCCTGGCGGTCGATGGTGCGCATCGCCTTGGCGGTCAGCCTCAGGGTGACCCAGCGCCGCTGCGAGGGCAGCCAGTACCGGTGGTGTTGCAGGTTGGGGTTCCACCGGCGACGGGTGCGCCGGTGCGAGTGGGAGACCGCGTTACCGAAGCTGGGCGCGGCCCCGGTGACGTCGCATCGTCGGGACATGAACTCTTCTCCTTCGGGCCGGCGGCCCTTCCGCCGGCGGCCCGCTGGCCGGCGGCCGGACGGGCCGACAATCGCAGGCGGGGCCGGGCTGTTCCCGGCACCACCGCCGCTCTATAATGACAATCGTTTTCAACTAGTGTCACCGGAGGGTGCATGTCCTCACCGATAGCCCCGGCCCGCGCCGGCCGCACCACGGCCGAGATCCGCCCGGCCGTCACCGTGCTGTCCGGCTTCTGGCCCGAGGCCACCGCCGCCGTCACCGATGCCCTGCTGGCGAGCCGGCCGGCGTTGCTGTGCGTCGAGCACGACCTGACCGGCATGGCGGCCGGCGCCGTACGGCGCGTGGTACGCACCGGCGCGGAGGTGCTCGAGGACGTCACCGTCGAGCTGGTACACGGCTGTGTGTCGTGCACCCTGCGCGAGGATGTCCTGCCCACCCTGGTGCGGCTGGCCGCCACCCACCCCGACCACGACCAGTTGCTCGTGCTCCCCCGGTCGATCGAGCCCGAGACGCTCCAGGCCGCGTGCGCCTACTGCCTGGTCGACGGCGCACCGGTCGCCGACTCGGTCCGGTTCGACTCCTACCTGACCGTGGTGCACGGCCGGCGCCTGCTGGACGACCTGACGAGCACCGACGACCTCGCCGACCGCGGCCTGCAGGCCGCCGACGACGACCACCGCGCGGTCGCCGACCTCGTCGCGCACCAGATCGAGTCCGCCGACACGCTGGCGCTGTTCTGGCACACCGCCGACGAGGATTTCGACCGGGTACGGCTGTCCGTGCTGCTGCACCGCCTGGCGCCCTGGGCCACCCAGCACCAGGTGACCGGCGGGGCACCGGGCCGGCTTCCGGCGGTGGGCCACACCCACCGTTACGACCCTGAGACCCCGGGCATCCTGGCCCGCGGCATCGAGGGGCATCTGGTCGGCGTGCACGAACCCGTCCCCGACTGCGGACTGGTCTCGGTCGTCTTCCGGGCCCGCCGCCCCTTCCACCCGCGGCGGCTGGACGCCGCACTGCGCGGACTGACCGTGCCCACGCTGCGCTCCCGGGGCCACCTCTGGCTGGCCAGCCAGCCCGACACGGTGGTCGCCTGGGAGGGCGCTGGCGGCGGCCTGGGCCTGGGGTCGCTGGGCCGCTGGCTGGCCGCCGTACCGGATGAGGACTGGAGTGAGGCGAGCGACCAGCGCCGGGTCACCGCGGCGGCCGGATGGGACCCGTACTACGGCGACCGCGACACCCACCTGGTGTTCATCGGCATCGGACTGGACGCCGCGACGGTGCACCGGACGCTGGTCGGCTGCCTGCTCACCGACGCCGAACTGTCGCTGGGCGAGTCACGCTGGCGCACCTTCGACGATCCGTTCGCCGGCTGCTTCGCCGACGACGAAGCGCCCGATCCGCCCGGGGCCGCGCAGTAGCCCGGGGCCGCGCAGTAGCCGGGGGCCGCGCAGTAGCCCGGGGCCGGCCGCGGCTCACCGCTCGTCGAGGGGATAGTGATCGGGCTCGGCGCGCCGGGGGCCGGCGGCGGGGGCGGTGAGGCTGCCCAGGATCCCCAGCAGTTCGGCGCTGCGGCTGCCGGGCTCGGCGTGGAACACCACCAGGATGAGCCCCTCGGTGCCGCTGACGACCAGCTTGTTGGAGTGCAGTTCCAGGTCGCCGACCTGCGGGTGGCGCAGGTGGCTGGTCCGGCCCCGCTTCGGCTGCACGTCGTGGCGGGCCCACAGCCGCCGGAACCGCTCGCTGCGCACGGACAGCTCGCCGACCAGCTCCACCAGCCGCGGGTCGTCGATGTCGGGGCCGACCTGCGCGCGCAGGCCGGCCACGCCCTCCGCGGTCGCCTCGTCCCAGTCCCGGCGCAGCGCGCGGTCCGAGGGGTCGAGGAAGGCGGCCCGCAGCAGGTTCACGCCGGGGGCGTAGTTCGGCGACAGCGCGGCGGCGAGGGCGTTGACCGCGAGCACGTCGGAGACCTTGTTCTGGACGTACGCGGGGTTGTTCGTCCAGCCGTCGATGAGCTGCAGGACGCTCGCCGGCACCCGCTCCGGCGCGGGCTGGCGGGTCTGGGCGGCGGCCCGGGCCGGGCGCTGCGCCGACCGCGACTGGGCCAGTCCGATCAGGTACGCGGTCGCGTCGGCGTCCAGCCGCAGGACCCTGGCCAACGCCTCAAGTACCTGCACCGAGGGGTTACGATCCCGGCCCTGCTCCAGCCGGAGGTAGTAGTCCGAGCTGATGCCGGCAAGCATGGCGACCTCCTCCCGGCGCAGTCCCGGCACCCGCCGCAGGCCGCCGGCCCTGATGCCGACGTCCTCGGGCCGGACCAGTTGCCTGCGGGCCCGCAGGAACTCCCCGATCGCGTTCCTACCGTCCATACGCTCCACCGTAGTGGCGCGTTCCGGCAGGTGACTGGCCCTGTCACTCCCAGGAACACGGGAGTACTGCCGGCCGCGGCGGGTATCGCGGACAGTGGGAGTCACGGCAGGTTGCCCGAGATGACCGGATCGCCTGTTATGTGACATCTAGTCCTGGATGGGGCAAATGACTTTCACAATTCCGGGCGGGGTCCTCACGCTCGCCGACGAACTGACCATCAGCCGGATGGGCTACGGCGCCATGCAGCTCGCCGGGCCCAACGTCTTCGGTCCGCCCAAAGACCGCGACCAGGCCATCGCGGTGCTGCGTACCGCGGTGGAGCTGGGCGTGAACCACATCGACACCTCCGACTTCTACGGCCCGGCAGTGGTCAACGAGTTGATCAGGGAGGCCCTGTCGCCGTACCCGTCGCAGCTGCGCATCGCCACCAAGGTCGGCGCGCGGCGCGGGGCGGACGGCAGCTGGCGGCCCTCGCTGGCGCCGGAGGACCTGGCGGCCCAGGTCCGCGAGAACCTGCGACACCTCGGCCTGGACACCCTCGACGTGGTGTACCTGCGCACCGCCTCGCACGAGGGCACCACCGAGGAGTCCATCGCGGAGCAGTTCGGCGCCCTGGCGGAGCTGCGCGAGCAGGGATTGATCCGCCACCTCGCGCTCAGCGGCGTGTCCGCGGCGCAGCTGACCGAGGCGCAGCGCATCGCGCCGGTCGTCATGGTGCAGAACCTCTACAACCTCGCCAACCGGCAGGACGACGCCCTGGTGGACCGGTGCGCGGCGGCGAACATCGCGTTCGCCCCGTTCTTCCCGCTCGGCGGGTTCAGCCCGCTGCAGCACGACACGCTCAACGCCGTCGCCGCGCGGGTGGGCGCCTCCCCGCAGCAGGTCGCCCTGGCCTGGCTGCTGCGGCGCTCCGCCACGACGGTGCTCATCCCCGGGACCTCGTCGGTGGACCACCTGCGGGAGAACCTCGCCGCGGCCAGCCTGACGCTGCCGGACGACGCCATCGCGGAGCTGGACGCCATCGGCCGGTGAGCCGAGACGGCGGCGCGGGCCGGACTCGTCCGACCCGCTCCGCCACATCCAAGCGC
>NZ_BAABJQ010000012.1:0-251576 GCF_039543385.1 Rugosimonospora acidiphila | reverse complement strand
TGCCAAATCCCCTGACGGGGGAAATTACCAATATTTGGCACTGGCTTTTACAAGCACCCTGTTGAGTTCTCAAAAAACAAACACACACCGTACCCGGCCCCCTAAGAGGCCCTGTAGCGGGGCAACTCGACTAACTTAGCTGACCGAAGTCCGTACCGTCAAATCCGTGTTTCGCGGGTTGACGCCTTTCAACTTGGTCACCTTGTCCGCACTCCCAGTAGTGAAGAAGTGAGGCCGTGGCGACCGCGTCGTGGGTAACTATACGCATGCCCGCTCGGAGCGTTTCGTTCACCCCCTAGCCACCCCCTGGCCCGCATGATTCGACCGGATGTAGTGCGACATATCCGTCCATACTGGCGGGCAGCAGCCGATTGAGCGAGATTGTTTGGGGATGGAGCGGCGGGACTGCGATCTCCATTCGCCGCTCTCCCGCGATGGCACGGTCGGCCGTTCTCGGCGCAATAGGCCGCCGGCGGGCGGAACTCCGCCACTCGGCGGCCCCTGATCTTGTCCCGCCGTCAGTACAGTCGGCCCATGGCGCCAACGGAATGGACAGTGGATGACCACCTCGCGGGTCAGCCGGCCAGCTCAGTCGCGCTCTACCGGCGGTTCATCGAGATGGTCGAGGCGTGCGGGCCCTTCAGCTATGCCGTTTCCAAGTCGACGATCACTTTGAAGGGCACCCGGAGGGGCTTCGCCGGCGGCAAGCCGACCGGCCGCGGCCTGGCCGCCTACCTGGACCTACAGCGGGTGGTGACCGATCCCCGGATCATCAGCTCGGCGCCGTACACCAACCGGTTGTTCGTCCATCAGATCCGGATCACCAGCGCCGACCAGTTGGACGAGGAGTTCATGGGCTGGGTCCGCGAGGCGTACGCGGTCGGGCAGGGTGCGCACATGGCGGGCCCGGCATAGCACCCCGATACAGGGTCAAATCCGGCATGCGATCGGTGTCGTCGTGATGAACTGACGGCGATGGGCCGGCGTGCGCCTGGCCCTGATCGCCGCTCGGGGGGTTGTCATGGACGCTCGATCTTTTCGCTTCGGGGTGAGCCTGGTCGAGGTCGCTTCCTCCCAGTCGGCCTGGCGCGCCCAGGCCCGGGAGATCGAGGACCTGGGGTACGACGTCCTGCAGGTGCCCGATCACCTCGGCATGCCGGCGCCCTTTCCGGCGCTGGTGGCCGCCGCCGACGTGACCAGCATCCGGCTCGGGACCTACGTGCTCAACGCCGGCGTGCTGAGCCCGGCCTACCTCGCCCGGGACGTGGCCGGCACGCAGCGCCTCACCGACGGCCGGCTCGAGCTCGGACTGGGCGCGGGCTACGTGCCGGCCGAGTTCGCGGCCGCGGGCCTGCCGTTCGGCACGCCCGGATCGCGCCTGCGCAAGCTCGAAGAGGTCCTCACGCGCACGCGGGAACTGCTGGCGGCCGAGGCCGACCTGCACCCGACGCCGATCATGGTGGCCGCCTCCGGTGACCGCGCTCTCGCGCTGGCCGCCCGCGAGGCCGACATTCTCAGTTTCCCGATCAACGCCGGCTTCGGCGCGGGTACCCCTGAGCAGGCGCTGGGCGCCCGTGTGGAGCGCGTCCGGGAGGCGGCCGGGCAGCGGATCGGTGACCTCGAACTGAACCTGTTCGTCGCGGGGGTCGGCGCCCGGGTGGCCGACATCGATCTCTCCGTGATCAGCGCCGCGTCGGGCAAGTCGCCCGAGCAGCTGGCCGACCTGCCGGGCATCCTGGTCGGCTCGCCACGAGACATCGCCGACACCCTGCTGCGGTACCGCGAAGAGTTCGGCATCAGCTACATCAGCGTCCTCCAGGGGCACATGAAGACGTTCGCCGAGGTCCTCGCGCTGCTGCGCTGACCGCCGCGGCCGCACCGTCGGCACGAATCACGCCCGACCAGGGCCAATTCGGGCGCTCGACCGGTCACCGGAGCGCGATCCGGCCGGTCCCAGGGCCACGGTGACCTTCGGCCCATAATCTTGACTGATTCCAGAAAACTGACCAGACTTCGGTACGTGGCCACGACCCGGGACCTCCAGTGCATGCTGCGCGGGGCCGCGTTACGCGTGACCCGTCCCCGGGTGGCGGTGCTGGACGCGGTGCGCGCGCATCCGCCGGCCGACACCGACTGGGTCGCCGATGCCGTACGCGCGGACCTCCCCGCGGTCTCTCACCAGGCCGGGTACGACTCGTCGCGTGCGCCGACGGCCGCGGGCCCGGTGCGGCGCAGCCGGCCGTCCGGCTCGCTGGCCCGCTCCGAGTCGCGGGTCGAGGACAACCACCACCACGTCGCGCGCGGACTGCGCGGCCGCGTCGCCGACCTCGACCGCGCCGCGGCCAACTTCTGGTCCCCTTGATCTACCCAGTCACGGAAGGAAATCGATGTCCGAGAACCACGACGCCGTCGTTCACGACGCCGACGCTGGAAGCGAATCTCGCTGCCCGGTCGCGCACGGACGCGCCCCCCACCCCACTCAGGGCGGCGATAACCGCGGCTGGTGGCCCAACCAGCTCAACCTGAAGATCCTCGCCAAGAACCCCGCCGTGGCCAACCCCCTCGGCACGGAGTTCAACTACGCCGAGGCGTTCAAGACCCTCGACCTCGCCGCGGTGAAGCAGGACATCGCGCAGACCCTGACGACCTCGCAGGACTGGTGGCCGGCCGACTTCGGCCACTACGGCCCGTTCATCATCCGGATGGCGTGGCACAGCGCCGGCACGTACCGCATCAGCGACGGCCGCGGTGGCGCCGGTGCCGGGCAGCAGCGCTTCGCGCCGCTGAACAGCTGGCCGGACAACGGGAACCTCGACAAGGCCCGCCGCCTGCTGTGGCCGGTCAAGAAGAAGTACGGCAAGAGCCTGTCGTGGGCCGACCTCATGATCCTCGCCGGCAACGTCGCCCTGGAGTCGATGGGCTTCAAGACCTTCGGCTACGCCGGCGGCCGTGAGGACGTCTGGGAGCCGGACGGCGACGTCTACTGGGGCCCCGAAACGACGTGGCTCGGCGACAACCGCTACACCGGCGACCGGGACCTCGAGACGCCGCTCGCCGCGGTTCAGATGGGTCTCATCTACGTCAACCCGGAGGGCCCGAACGGCAACCCGGACCCGATGGCCGCGGCACGGGACATCCGCGAGACGTTCCGCCGCATGGCGATGAACGACGAGGAGACGGTCGCGCTGATCGCCGGCGGCCACACCTTCGGAAAGACCCACGGTGCGGGTCCCGCGGACAACGTCGGCCCCGAGCCCGAGGGCGCCCCGCTGGAGGCGCAGGGCCTCGGCTGGAGCAACCGCTTCGGTACCGGCAAGGGCGCGGACGCGATCACCAGCGGCCTGGAGGGTATCTGGACCAACACCCCGGTCCAGTGGGACAACACCTTCCTGGAGATCCTGTTCGGCTACGAGTGGGAGCTGACGCACAGCCCGGCGGGTGCCAACCAGTGGCAACCGAAGGACGGCGCGGGCGCTGACACGGTTCCCGACGCGTTCGACTCGTCGAAGAAGCACGCCCCGACGATGCTGACAACGGACCTCGCGCTCCGGGTCGACCCGGTCTACGAGCGGATCTCGCGGCACTTCCTGGAGAACCCGGCCGAGTTCGCGGACGCGTTCGCCCGGGCCTGGTTCAAGCTGACCCACCGCGACATGGGTCCGGTCGTTCGCTACCTCGGCGCGGAGGTGCCGGCCGAGACGCTGCTGTGGCAGGACCCGATCCCGGCCGCAACGCATCAGACCATCGACGCCCAGGACGTGGCCACCCTCAAGGCCCAGATCCTCGGCTCCGGCCTGTCGGTGTCGCAGCTGGTGTCCACCGCGTGGGCGGCGGCGGCCTCGTTCCGCGGCAGCGACAAGCGCGGCGGCGCCAACGGTGGGCGCATCCGCCTCGAGCCGCAGCGCAGCTGGGAGGTCAACAACCCGGCGGAGCTGGCGAAGGTGCTGCACGGCCTGGAGGGGATCCAGGAGGCGTTCAACGCCGCCCAGACCGGCGGGAAGAAGGTCTCGCTCGCCGACCTGGTCGTGCTCGGTGGGGCCGCGGCGGTCGAGCAGGCCGCCAAGGCCGCCGGCTTCGACGTCGAGGTCCCGTTCACGGCGGGGCGCACGGACGCCTCGCAGGAGCAGACCGACGTGGAGTCCTTCGCCGCGCTCGAGCCGGGCGCTGACGGATTCCGCAACTACGTCGGCAAGGCCAACCGCCTGCCGGCAGAGTTCCTGCTGATCGACCGGGCGAACCTGCTGACCCTGAGCGCGCCCGAGATGACGGTCCTGGTCGGCGGGCTGCGCGTGCTGGGTGCGAACTACCAGCAGTCGTCGCTGGGCGTCCTCACCAAGACCCCCGGGTCGCTGACCAACGACTTCTTCGTCAACCTGCTCGACATGGGTACGACGTGGAAGGCGACGTCCGAGGATGCGAACACGTTCGAGGGTCGTGACTCGGCCACGGGCGAGGTCAAGTGGACCGGCAGCCGCGCCGACCTCGTCTTCGGTTCGAACTCGGAACTGCGCGCGCTCGCCGAGGTCTACGCGAGCGACGACGCGCGGGAGAAGTTCGTGCGCGACTTCGTCGCCGCGTGGGTGAAGGTGTCGAACCTGGACCGGTTCGACCTCGTGTGATCCCGGCGTCCGGGCCGGCCCTCGCGGGCCGGCCCGGACCCAACCGGGCCGGCCGGAACAGACCCGAACGAGGCCGGCCCAGAACCAACCGAGCCGGCGGGGTGGCCACCCGGGTGGGGCTACCTACGGAGGATGAGTAGCCGGGCTCAGGCCGGGCGGCGCGCATCGATGCGACCTTATCCGCATGCGCCCCTCCATTCCCGATCGGCTGGATCGGCTGGCACCAGCACGGTCCGGCAGCCCCGACCCGGCCGAGATCGGGGCGACCCCGGCGCGGTCGACCCGACGCCGCGACCGGGTGTACCGGATCGTCACCCGGGTGCTCGCGGTGCTGCTGCTACCGGTGGCCTTCGCGGCCGCGCCGCGCCGGGCCCGGCACGTGGCCTGTCAGTGGGCGCTCGCCGCGCGCTTTCCGGCCGAGAATCTTCATGGCCTCACCCCGCAGACCCGCGCGGCCTTCGAGGCCGCGCGTACCCGGGCGCTGTGGCGTGACGGTGAGCTGATCGGGCTGACCGACGGGTACCGGAGCGCGGCGCGGCAGGAGCGCTTGTTCGCCGAGATGGTGCGCCGCACCGGATCGCCGCAGGCGGCCCGGCTGTGGATCCTCCCGCCGCACCAGTCGCGGCACGTCGCGGGTACCGCGCTGGACGTGCGGCCCACCGAGGGCGCCCGCTGGCTGGAGCGGCACGGCGGGCGCTATCACCTGTACCGGGTGTACGACAACGAGTGGTGGCACTTCGAGTACCGGCCCGAGGGCGCGCCGGCGCGCCTGTCCCATCCGGGCGCCTCGATCCCCGCTCGCGGCCGGGTCGGCGAACCGACCGGCGGATGGGTCACCTCCGGGGCGGCCCGGCACGAGAGAATCGGTCAATGGTCTCCGGCATGAGCGAGCCGATCGGGCGGCCGGCCGCGGAGCGGGGCGCGCTGGGCGGCCGCCTGAGCGTGATTCTCGCCGGAATCAGCGGCTGCCTGTTCCTCACCATGTCGACCTCGTCCAGCTACACCGCCACTCAGCCGGACTTCTTCGACGCCGTGGAGCGGTTCCAGCCGTACGGCGTGGGCTGGGGGCTCGTCGCGGCGCCGATCGTGGCCACGGTCGTCGGGCTGTGCGCGCTGCGCTGGTGGCCATACCTGCTGCTCCTGGCGGGGCTGTTGGCCGTGCCGCCGCTGCTGTCTGAGCTGGCGGGAGTGAACTATCCGATCGGCGTGACGATCGTGTGCACGGCGGGGTATCCGCTGGCGATCATCGGCGTGCTGGCCTGCGCCCAGGGCCTCGCCGGCAGCGCGATGGGCTGGGCCTCGGCGCTCACCGGCCTGACCCTCGGTGCCCGCCTGTTCGGCGTCGGCCTCGGCCAGGTGAGGTGGGGGGCGGTGCTGAGCGATGACCTGATCCGCTGGCACACCGTGCTGGTCGGGGTCGGGCTCGTCGGACTGGTTCCGGTGGTGTGGGGGCACGCGCGCGGCGACCGGGCCGCGGCCGGAGGCGGGGCGGCCGGTGCCTGGTCGTGGCCCCGGCTCCGGTTGATCGTGGCCGGCACGCTGGCGACCTGCGTGGTGATCCCGCTGTCCCTGCTGACCACGCAGCGGCTGGCCGACCTGCTCGGGGTCACCTGGTCCGCGTTGTACCGGCACGGCTCCGCCGAGATGGCGGTGATCGGGGCGATCACCCTGGTGGTCGTCGGCATCCTCGCGGCGGTCGCGGGGCCGTGGTCGCTGACCACGGCGCTGACCGCGGCGACGATCCAGGTCGCCGTGGTGGCGCCGGTGAGCCTCGCGGTGATGGCGCTGGTGGGCAGCGATCCCACGCGGCTGCTCGGCGCGCTGGCCGGCGTGGCCCTCGGCATGGTCGCGGCGGGCAACCGATGGCGCTTCCCGCTCGCCGGAGCGCTGGCGGTGTCCACCGCGATGATCCTGTTCATCGCGTACGTGGCGACGACCGGCCTGCCCGAGAAGCTGGCCGAGCAGCGCAGCCTGATACCGGCGCTGCTGATCCTGGTCGCGATCACCGCCGCGGCGACCGCGGTCGTCGGCGCCAC
Organism: Rugosimonospora acidiphila; assembly: GCF_039543385.1. Classification (NCBI taxonomy): domain Bacteria; kingdom Bacillati; phylum Actinomycetota; class Actinomycetes; order Micromonosporales; family Micromonosporaceae; genus Rugosimonospora; species Rugosimonospora acidiphila. The sequence continues at coordinate 244,921 of NZ_BAABJQ010000012.1, read as the reverse complement.
GGCGCCGGTGCTGGCGACCCGCGGCGCGCTGCCGGCGGCGCTGGGGCCGCTGGCCGGGATCCTGGCCGAGGGCGGCCTACAGACGATCGAGGGCACCTACCGGCAGGGCAACCTGCAGGAGCCGGTCTATCACAACCCCGTGTACCACACGACCACGTCGGCGGTCCTGCTGCTGGTCGCGGGCGCGGCCATCGGCGGGGTCGGCGTCGCGCGGCAACTGGCCGTGCGGCGGGCCGAGCGGCAGCACACCGAGCAGATCCGGCGGGAGGCCGCCGCGGCGGAGCGGGAACGGCTGGCCCGCCCCATCCACGACGGGGTGCTCCAGGTGCTGGCACTGGTGCAGCGGCAGGGCTCGGAGCTGGGCGGGGAGGGCGGCAAGCTGGCCGCGCTCGCCGGCGAGCAGGAGGTGGCGCTGCGCAGCCTGCTCACCGGCGGAACCACGACGCGGCGCGGGGCCAGTGAGGACCTGCGCACCCCGCTGCTGGCGCTGGCGTCTCCGGCGATCGAGGTGAGCGCGCCGGCCGGGCCGGTGGTGCTGGCGGCGTTGGCGGTCACCGAGCTGACCGCCGCGGTACGGGCCGCCCTGGACAACGTGCGCCAGCACGCCGGGCCCGGTGCCCGGGCCTGGGTACTGGTGGAGGACGAGCAGGACGGGGTGCGGGTGACGGTTCGCGACGACGGAGTCGGGTTCGGCCCGGAACGGCTGGACGAGGCGACCGAGGCCGGCCGGTTGGGGGTGGCCCAGTCGATGCGGGGCCGGATCGCGGACAGCGGCGGCACGACGACCATCCACAGTAACCCCGGGGAGGGTACCGAGGTGGAGTTCTGGGTGCCGCGCAAGCCGCCCGCCGGCCGGTGACCGCCCGCCGACCGTGGATAGGGTGACCGGCATGCGTACCCGGGTGATGGTCGTGGACGACCATCCGATGTGGCGCGATGCGGTCGCCCGGGACCTCACCGAGGCCGGGTACGAAGTGGTCGCCGCCGTCGGCGAGGGCGCCCAGGCGGTACGCGTGGCGCGGGCGACCCGGCCGGAGGTCGTCGTGCTCGACCTTCAGCTGCCGGACCTGTCCGGCGTGGAGGTCATCCGCGAGTTGCTCGCCATCGATCCCGGCGTGCGGGTGCTGATGCTGTCGGCCAGCGGTGAGCAGCAGGACGTGCTGGACGCCGTGAAGGTCGGCGCCATCGGGTACCTGCTGAAGTCGGCGGCCCGCGCGGAGTTCCTCGACGCCGTGGCCCGCAGCATCGCGGGCGACCCGGTGTTCACGCCCGGTCTGGCCGGCCTGGTGCTGGGCGAGTACCGCCGGCTCGCCGCCGTACCCGCGCCGCCGACCGACACGCCCCGGTTGACCGACCGGGAGACCGAGGTGCTGCGGCTGGTGGCCAAGGGCTTGTCGTACCGGCAGATCGCCGAGCGGCTGGTGGTGTCGCACCGCACGGTGCAGAACCACGTGCAGAACACGCTGGGCAAGCTGCAGTTGCACAACCGCGTCGAGTTGGCCCGCTACGCGATCGAGCAGGGTCTCGACCGGGATTAGCGGCCGGCATGGCAACGGCGGTAGGTCAACCGCCTAACGGGTCGCGTCGAGCCGACGTCCGGCCGGACGCACCCCGGCCACTCGAACTTCTCATCGTCGCGTTCGGCCAAGTTGCTGAGCCTGTCATATGTCGTTCAGATTTCGTCTTCACGTGATGGAAGCCTGGCGCCTAGCGTCCAGATGTCGGTCCCCGACTCATCGGGGATCGTCTGACTCCATCGACCCACTTGGAGGTGCGGCTCTTGTCTGCGCCGCTTATCCGGCGAGCCACCATCGCCGCCTTATCACTATCCACGGTAGGCCTCTCCTGCTCACTGCTCGCCCTTCCGGCGTCCGCCAACCCGGCCGGTACCGGCCTGGTCATCAGCGAGGCGTACGTCAACGGCGGCTCGGCGGGCGCGACCTACCTCAACAAGTTCGTCGAGCTCTACAACCCGACGCCCAGCGCCATCTCGCTGGCCGGCGACACCCTGCAGTACCGGGCGCCCACGAGCACCGTGGTGCCCAGCGGCTCGCAGGTGTTCACGCTGACCGGGACGGTGGCCGGGCACGGCCACTTCCTGATCCAGCTGCCGAGCAACGGCGCGAGCAGCAACCCCGGGGCGCCGCTGCCCACGCCCGACCTCAGCACCGGCGGGAGCGTCAACCCGGGCGCCGGGGGCGGCACGCTGTTCATCGCGGCCAGCACGTCGGGCGTGCTCCCCACCGACTCCACCGTGATCGACAAGATCGGCTGGGGTACCAGCAACTCGCCGGAGGGCAGCGCACCGAGCGGTAACTCGCTCACCGCGAGCTACCAGCGCGACGCGGCCGGCACGGACACGGACAACAACGCCACGGACTTCCAGGTCGCCGGCCCGACCCCGCAGGACGCCGCGTCCGACGGCGGCACCGGCACCGGGACGGTCAGCGTCACCAACCCGGGTACGCAGACCGCCACGTCCGGTACCGCGATCGCCGCCCTGGCCCTGAGCGCCTCCGGCGGCACCGCGCCGTACACCTGGACGGCGACCGGGCTGCCCGCCGGGCTGACGATCTCCTCGACCGGCACGGTGTCGGGCACCCCGACCGCCGCCGGTAGCTCGTCGGTGACGGTCACCGCCACCGACTCGACCGGTGCGAGCGGCTCGGCGACCTTCAGCTTCCAGGTCGCCGGTGCCCCCGGGACCGTCGTGCCGATCGCGTCGATCCAGGGCACGAACACCGACACCTCGCCGTACAGCGGGCAGACCGTGACGACCGACGGCGTCGTCGTGGCGGCCTACCCGACCGGTGGCTTCAGCGGCTTCTACCTGGAGACCGGCGGTGCCGGCGGCACCGAGGCCGCCGACAAGACCCCGGGCGCCTCCGACGCGGTCTTCGTCTTCGGGTCGCAGTCGGTCGGCCAGGTCACGGTCGGCGAGAGCGTCGAGGTGACCGGCGAGGTCTCCGAGTTCCAGGGCGAGACCGAGATCGAGTTCCCGACCGTGAGCAAGCTCGCCACCGCGCTGCCGGCCGTCGTCGCCGACCAGATCCCGTGGTCGGATCTGGCGACGGACGCCCAGAAGGAGGCGCACGAGGGCGAGCTGATGGCGCCCCAGGGCGACTTCACCGTGTCGGACAACTTCGACGCCAACTGGTACGGCTCGTTCACCCTGGCCGCCGGCGACACGCCGCTGCGCCAGCCGACCGACGCCGGCACCGCGGGCAGTGCCGACGCGCAGGCCGCCGCGGCCGACAACGCCGCCCGGATGGTGACGCTCGACGACGGTTCCAGCATCAACTACAGCACCGGCGCCAACGCGAACAGCCCGCTGCCGTGGCTGACCGCGACCAACTCGGTCTCGGTCGGCGCGAAGGTCACCTTCCACCAGCCGGTGATCCTCGACTACCGGTTCTCGCTGTGGAACTTCCAGCCGACCAAGCAGGTCACCGACGACGGCTCGGCGGTGGCGACGTTCACCGACACCCGCACCGGCAACCAGCAGCCGACCTCGGTCGGCGGCGACGTGCGCCTGGCCACGTTCAACGTGGAGAACTACTTCCCGATGACGGGCGAGGACTACGTCGCCAAGGGCCTGGGCACCTGCTCGTACTACACCGACCGGCAGGGCAACCGGATCGCGGTCAACACCTGCACCGGCACGGACGGCAGCGCCGGCCCGCGCGGTGCGGCCGACGACGTCAACTTCGCCAGGCAGCAGTCGAAGATCGTCACCGGCATCAACCGGCTCGGTGCGAGCATCGTCTCGCTGGAGGAGATCGAGAACTCCTCCAAGTTCGGCGAGCCGCGGGACACCGCGCTGGCCGGCCTGGTCGACGCGCTCAACGCGGCGGCCGGCTCGAACGTCTGGGCCTACGCACCATCGCCGTCCGCCGACCAGCTTCCCCCGCTGGACCAGCAGGACGTCATCCGTACCGCGTTCATCTACAAGCCGGCCGACGTCGCCCTGGTGGGGTCGTCAACCGTGCTGACCGGCGACTCGGGCCCGGGCCAGCCGTTCTCGATCGCCCGTGAGCCGATGGCGCAGGGCTTCAAGAAGGCCGGCGCGACCGACCAGGACGCGTTCCTGGTGGTGGCCAACCACCTGAAGTCGAAGGGCGCGGACAGCAACACGCTCTACCCCGGCGACACCGAGGACACCTCGTCCCCGGCCGTCGACCAGGGCGCCTTCAACGAGAGCCGGGTGCACGAGGCGCAGGACGTCGCCACGTTCGCGTCGCAGCAGGCGGCAAACCTGGGCACCGACCGGATCTTCCTGGTCGGCGACTTCAACGCCTACACGCACGAGGACCCGCTGCAGACCCTGTACGCCGACGGCTATACCGACATGGGCAGCACGTTCGACCCGTCGGAGCAGACGTACTCGTTCGACGGGCTGGAGGGCTCGCTCGACCACGTGCTGGCCAACCCGGCCGCGCGGGCGATGGTCACCGGCGCGGACGTGTGGCAGATCAACGCGCAGGAGGCCGTGGCCTACGCCTACAGCCGCTACAACTACAACGCCACCCTGCTGTTCAACGGCACCGACCCGTTCGCGGCCTCCGACCACGACCCGGTCGTCGTGGGGCTGAACCTCCCGTCGACGCCGACCGCGCCGGCCTGGAACGCCTCGACCGTGTACAACACCGGTGACCAGGTGAGCTACCAGGGTTCGATCTGGCAGGCGCTGTACTGGACGCAGAACCAGAAGCCGGGCGACCCCAACGGGGCGTGGGAGCAGATCGAGACGACGGCGGATGGCACGGCCATCTGGACGGCGTCCCGCATCTTCAACACCGGCGACCTGGTGAGCTACCAGGGCTCGACCTGGCGGGCGCTGTACTGGACCCGCAACCAGAACCCGGGCGACCCCAACGGGGCGTGGGAGCAGATCGAGACGACGGCGGATGGCACGGCCATCTGGACGGCGTCCCGCATCTTCAACACCGGCGATGTGGTGAGCTACCTGGGCAAGAAGTACAGGGCGCAGTGGTGGACCCGTAACCAGGCGCCGGGCCAGCCGAACGGCCCCTGGCAGCCGATCGGCTGAGCAGGTCCGACGGTCAATGGGGCCGCCTTCGACGCGAGTCGGGGGCGGCCCCTTCGGCGTGACGGGGTGCGCGACGGCATGGGACGCGGGCGGGTCAGGGGGTCGGGCCGTCCAGGTGCTGGTCGATGTCGCGCTCCCGTTCCGCCGTCTCCTCGCTCAGCGGCCGGACCATGCGGGCCAGCAGGTGCCGGGCGGCCCGCAGCGGCTGCGTCCAGTCCGGCGCGCCCTCACTGCGCATGATCTCGCCAAGCAGGTGCAGCGCGGCCACGCAGTCGTCATAGCCGCCGCGGCCCTCGTTGACGCGCTGCCAGAACCGGTCCGCCGCCGCGGTCGCGACACCGCGCATGTCGGCCAGGTCCGCGTCGGGGTGGCGATACATCCGGGCGGTTTGCAGCAACGCCCGGGCATGGTACAGGTTGTCCTCGTCGCCGACCTGCTCGCCGAGGGCGTCGTACACCTGCAACGCGTCGATGTAGGAGTCCAGGGTCTCGGTCGACGGCGGCTCGCTGGCCGCCGCCGCGAGCAGGCGGAACACCTCCCCCCGCGCGTACAGGACGCGGGCCAGGCCGGGCCAGTGCTGCTGGTCGGCCCCGGCCAGTCGGAGGTAGGTGGTGACCGCGCCGCTGACCGCGTCGCGTGCCTCGTCCACACCGCCCGGCCCGGTACCGTCGGGCGCCAGGGCGATCAGCCGGGCCAGCCGGGTCTGCGCCTCGGCGGCGTACGCGCCCACCCGGGTGTCGGAGGTGATCAACTGCTGGTACAGCTCGACGCTGCGGCGGGCGTCCGGGATGCCGTTCGCGGGTTGGTCCAGTTCCTCCTGGATCGCTGCCCGGTTGTCCAGCTGACCGGCGAGCGCCCAGATCACGCTCGGCTCGTCGGGCCGCTCGGTCAGCAGCCCCTCGACCAGGGCAACGCCCGTGTCGGCGTGGTGCATGGCCTCGGCGGGCTGGCCGGCCAGGCGTAGCCTGCGTGCCTGCTCACCGTGCTCGTCGGCCAGGCGCTCGCGTTCCGGTCGCGTCAACTCCATCCCTAGATAATGGCCGCCGCCGAGCCGGAACCGGTGACGGCACTGGCCACACTCGCCCCGGCTCCGGGCCGCGGACCAGACGGGGCCGGCGGCCGGCGACAGGCGGGCCCTGACGGGGCCGGCTCAGCCGTCCGCCTGGCCGCCGAAGCCGACCGCCAGCGGGGCGTTCAGGCAGTCGGGTTCCTGGGCCGCCATCGCCGCGCCGATCGCGGGGTGCAGCGGTCGCGTACCGACGGTCGCGGTGACGAATCCGGTGGTCAGCGCCCAGCAGTCGACCGCCCGACGGAGCAGGTAGTGGCCGTCGCCGCCGACCTCGAATCGGGCCAGATCGGGCACTACCGCGCGGGCCCGGCGAGCGTACGCGAGCGAGCTGGCCGCCGAGGCTTCGCTACGGTCCCGCTCGCCGTGCATGATCAGCACCCGGCGGCCGGCCAGCTGATCGACCGGATCTCCCTCCGGCAGCCACGGCGCCACTCCCACCACCGAGGTCACCGACGGGTCATCGGCGGCGTGGAACGCGGCGCGGCCACCGAGCGAGTTGCCGACCAGCGAGACCGGCACCGAGCCGTGCCTGCGGCGGATCTCGTCCAGCGCCTCGCGCGTGTCCACGAGCGCGTCGGCGTGCTCGCCGTTCCAACCCCGGTACCGGTACCGCAGCAGGTACACCGCCAGCCCGTCCGGCTCACCGGCCACGGACAGGGTACGGGCCAGGGCACGCAGCCCGAGGTCCACGAACGACCAGTACCGGCCCCGGCTCTTGATCGACCCACCGGGCAGGAGCAGCACTGCGTTGCGTACCTCGTCCGTCTTGTGCCAGGCGACGAGGGTGGCCTTCGTTGTCATGTGATCATCATGGCCACCCGCGAAGGTCCGGAGTAGGGCCACGCATCCCGTCCGCGACGGGACATCTGTCCTACCGAAGGCCCCGCCCGGCGCGCGCCGACCCGCCCGTGGCCCGCCTCGACGCCGGCGGAATTGTCGGTGCCCCGGGCTACGGTGCCCCAGGCTACGGTGACCCGCGCGGGCGCGGCGCTGGCGGAGAGGCCGCCGTGGCGGAACGGCGGCGATGACGAAGAGGCCGCCGTGGCGGAACGGCGGCGCTGGCGAAGAGGCCGCCGTGACGGGACGGCGGCGATGACGAAGAGGCCGCGATGACGAGAGGGCGGCGATGGCGAAGAGGCGGCGATGACGGCGTTGACCCGGGCGCAGGTGCTCGGCCTGCGGATGGCCAACCTGCTGCTGCGCCCCGGTCCCGGTGGCACGGGCCGGCCGACCGACGTGGCCGAGGTAGTGACCTGGCTCGGGGCGATGCAGGCGCAGGATCTCGCCAGCGGCCTGTGGTCGTTCGGGGTACGACTGCCGGGACAGACCGCCGCCGACGTCACCGCCGCGCTGGAGCGGCGCGAGGCGCTGCGCACCTGGCCCATGCGCGGCACCATCCATTTCGTCCCGTCCCGCGACGCGCACTGGATGGTCGGCCTGATGGCCGAGCGGGTGCACCGGAGCGCGGCGAGGCGGCAGGCGGAGCTCGGTCTCACGGAGGAGATCGTGGCCCGCGCCATGGAGGTGCTGGGCGCGGCGCTGGCCGGCGGCGGGCGGCTGACCCGCTCCCAGTGCCTGGCGCTGCTCACCGATGAGGGCATCGACACGTCCGGCCAGCGCGGCTATCACGTGCTCCTGCAGGCCAGCCACCACCGGCTGCTGTGCATGGCGCCCAACGTCGGCAAGGAGCAGAGCTTCGTGCTGCTGGACGAGTGGGTGCCCGACCCTCACCTGCCCGACCGCGACGAGGCGCTGGCCACCATCGCGCTGCGCTATTTCCGCGGCCACGGGCCGACCACCCGGCAGGATTTCACCGGCTGGACCGGGTTGACCGTGGCGGACGCCAGGCGCGGCATCGCGGCGGCCGGCGACGCGCTCGCCCGCGTCACGGTCGACGGTGTGGATGCCTACCTCGACCCCGGGCTGCTCGACAGCGTGCGGGGTGACGCGTCGCCGTTCCCGTCCGGCGGCGCGGAGGTCGTCGTGCTGCCCGGGTTCGACGAATACCTACTGGGCTACAAGGACCGCTCGCTGATGGTGGCCGACGAACACCTGGCGGCCATCATCCCGGGCAACAACGGGATGTTCCGGGCAACGGTGGTGCGCGACGGCCGAGTCGTCGGCACCTGGCGGCGCACTCTCGCGAAAACCGCGGTGCGCATCGCGGTCCAGCCGCTGGTGCCGTTGAGCAAAGCCGATCGGGTGCGGGTCGAGCGGGCGTTCGAGGGGTACGCCCGGTTCGTGGAGCGCTCGCCGGAGGTGCACTGGTTGTAGGGGGACCAGCGCGCTAACCGCGCCTATGCCGGGCGGCCCGGTGATGCCGCCCGGGGCCCGGCGCGGAGGACGTCGACGACTGATGCGTCGGGGAAGCAGGCCCGCCAACAACCGGCCGCCGGGGACGCGAACCAGTTGCCCGGCGAGCGGTGGGCGCTCGCCATGCCTGCCCATCGACGCCCGTTCGTATGAGGGCACAATATAGACCCACACGCTCGCGCGAGCGTCGTCGCGAATGGCTGGGCATGGGGGCGACGGGGCCGGAAACGGAACGGGCATCACTGTGCCGGAAGGAGTTCGGTGGAGTTTCGGGTGCTCGGTGCGGTCGAGGTACTGACACCACGGGGCACACTGTCGGTCGGACCGCCCCAACGCAGAGCCGTACTGGCCGCCTTGCTCGTGGACGCCGGCCGGCCGGTACCGCCCGAGGTGTTGCTGGGCAGGGTCTGGGACGACGCGCCCGACGGCGCCCGGCGGGCCCTGCACGCGCACATCACCCGGCTGCGCCGGCTCCTGGCCGACGGCGGCCAACCGGCCACGCTGGTGCGCCGGTCCGGCGGCTACGCGCTGGACATCGCGCCGGGCGACATCGACCTGCACCGGTTTCACGGCCTGGTCGCCGCGGCCCGGACGTCGCGCCGGGCGCACGGTGAACGGTCCGCGCTGCTGAGACGGGCGCTCGGGCTGTGGCACGGCATGCCGCTGGCCGACGTGGCCGGCGACTGGGCGGCCCGGACGAGGCAGGCGCTGCTGCGCCAGCGCCTGGACGCCGCAGTCCTGTTGACCGATGTCGAGCTTCAGCGCGGCGCGCACGGCGCGGTCATCCAACTGGTGCGTGAGCTGCTCGTCGAGTACCCGTTGGCCGAGCCGCTGCACGCCGCCCTGATGCGCGCGCTGGTGGCCGCGGGCCGGCAGGCCGAAGCGCTGGACACGTTCGCCGCGCTGCGCACCGGACTGCGTGACGGGCTCGGCGCCGAGCCCGGCGCCCAGTTGCACGAGCTGCACCAGGCGATCCTGCTCGGCCGCGCGCTACCGGCCACCGCACCGGACCCGGTGCACGACGGCCCAATTCATGACGGCCCAATTCATGACGGCCCGATCCACGAAGGCCCGGCGGGCGGCCCGCACAACGGTTGGCCGCACAACGATGGGCCCCACGAGGACCACCCGCACGAGCATCCCGCGCACGATTCCGTGGCGCACGGCACCCCGGCGCCAACCCGATCACGGCCGACCGGGGTGGCGGCCGAGGGCGAGGCGGATGCGGATACGGATGCCCAGAGTCCGTCATCGCCGCCGCAGCACGGTGCCCCGCACGGCACCGCGCCACCCCGGTGCCTGCCCCGCGACCTGGCCGACTTCACCGGGCGGGAGCCGGTCCTGCACCGCCTGCTCGACGCGGTCTCGGCCGAGCGGCACCCCACGACCGCACCCATCATCCTGTCCATCGACGGCATGCCCGGGGTCGGCAAGACCACCCTCGCCGTCCACTTCGCCCACCGGGTCGCCGGCCGCTACCCCGACGCCCAGCTGTACATCGACCTGCTCGGTCACGACGCCGACGCGCCGCTGGAGACCGGCGCCGCCCTGGACACCCTGCTGCGCCAGCTCGGCGTGCCGGGTGACCGGATCCCCGACCGGCTCGACGAGCGCATCACCCTCTGGCGGGGCGAACTGGCCGGCCGTCGCGCCCTGCTCATGCTCGACAACGCGGCCACCAGCGACCAGATCCTGCCGATCCTGCCCGCCGAGCCCGGGTGCCTGACGCTGGTCACCAGCCGGCGTCGGCTGCCCGAACTGGACGGCGCCACGACGCTATCGCTCGACGTGCTGACCACCGCCGAGGCCATCGCGCTGCAGCGACGCATCGCCGGCGACCGGGTGACGTCCGCCCCGGAGGCTGCCGAGGAGGTCGCCCGCCGCTGCGGACACCTGCCGCTGGCCATCCGGCTCGCCGCCGCCAGGCTGGCCCATCGCCCCTCGTGGGGCATGTCGGGCCTCGCCGAGCGGCTGCGTACCGCCGTGACCCCGCTACGGGAACTGGTCGCGGGCGGCCGCACCGTCGAGGCCGCCTTCGCCTTGTCGTACCAGCAGTTGCGCCCGGCCGTGCAGGTGTTCTTCCGGCGGCTCGGCGGGTACCCCGGCCTCGACATCACCAGCGAGGCGGCCGCCGCCCTCGTCGGGATCCAGCCCGCCGAGGCGGACGAGGTGCTCACCGAGCTCGTGGACGCGCACCTCGTCGAGGAGCGGGTCGCCGGCCGGTACGGGCTGCACGATCTGCTGCGCGAGTACGCCAGCCAGCTCGCGTCCGCCGACCCGCCCGCGCGGCGGCGCACGGCCACCGTTCGGCTGCTCACGTACTACCTGCACGTCAGCGCCACCGGGGCGGCCTTCCTGGAGCCCAACATCTCAATGCCGTTCGAGTACTCGCTCGAACCGGTGCCCGCGTGGATCCGCCCGCTGGGTGACGAGTCAGCGGCGGAAGACTGGTTCGAGGCCGAACGCGCCAACCTGGTGGCGGCCATCCAGTTGGCTGCCGAGGAACGGCACGACCGCCTGTGCTGGCGGCTGACCCGGGCCGTTTGGCGCGACCTCTACTACCGCGGGTACGACGACGCCTGCCTGCACACCCACCGCCTCGCCATCGAGGCCGCCGACCGGGCCGGCGAACCGGAGGGCGTGGCGCTGGGCCACAACAGCGTCGCCGCCATGCATTTCCGCCGCGGTCGCTGGGATCAGGCCCTGCGCCACCTCGACGAGGCCATCGCGCTGCGGGCCGCGCTCGGCGACCGGGCCCAGCAGGCGAGTTCGCTGAACAACAAGGCGACGGTGCTGAACGCGTGCGGACGCTACCGCCAGGCCCTGGCGGTCCACCGGGAGGCACTGGCGCTGTGGCTGGCCATGCCGCAGCCCAACGAGGGAGCGCTGCTGAGCTACTCGAACATGGGCCAGAGCTACATGTACGCCGGCGATTACGCGGCGGCGGAGGAGACGTACGTGCGGCTCACGGAGCTGGCCGACGCGCTCGACTCGGATCGGCAGCGCAACATCGTGTACGGCCATGTCGGCGAGCTGCGCCTGAAGCAGGGCCGGTTCGCGGAGGCGGTGGAGTTGCTGACCCGGCGCCGTCTCGCCCCGACCCCGGGCGATCCGTTGTTGTTCGCCGAGACGGTGCGGTTGTTGGGAACCGCTCACCGGGGCCTCGGCCAGCTCCAGGAGGCGCTGCACTGCCACCGGCAGTCCCTGTCGATCCTCCAGGAGACCGGGGCGCTGTTCAGCGAGTGCGACTCCCATCTTGAGCTGGCCGCCACCCTCCGCGCCCTGGGCGATCGTCCGGCCGCGCTCGACGAGTACCGGCAGGCACTCGACATCGGCGGGCGGCTCAACCTCGAACGCCAGGTCGGCGAGGCCGTCGAGGGCCTGGCCCGGCTCGATACCGGCTCCGCCTGAGGCCGCTGCGAACCCGCCCGGTCAACCGGAGCGCGGTTAAATTTGACCCGTACCTCAGGGTCCGGGTTTACCGTCTCGATCATGCGGGTGAGCGAGTTGGCACGCAGAACCGGTACGACGATCCGGGCGCTGCGCTACTACGAGTCGTTGGGTCTGGTGGTGCCGACCCGCGGCGACAACGGATACCGGGACTATCCGCCCATCGCGGTCGAGTTGGTGGGGCAGATCCGGGAGTTGACCGCGCTGGGCCTCCGGGTAGAGGAGACCCGCCCGTTCGTGGAGTGCCTGTGCGACGGACACGATCAGGGCGATGCGTGCCCCGCCGCGCTGGCCACCTACCGGCGGGCCGTCCTCGACCTGGACGACCGGATCGCCGGCCTGGCGGCGCAACGCGACAGCCTGCGCGCCCGGCTCGACGCGGCCGCCGGGCGGGTTCTCGACGCGGCCGCCGGGCGGGTGCTCGATGCCGCCGCCGAACCCGCGACGACCCGCACCGCCGCGTCCGCGCGCGTCGCGTCTCGCACCGCCGCTTCTCGCGCCGGGTCCGTGGGGGCGGCTTCTCGGGCCGGGGCGGATCGCCCCGCGGCGACGGATCCGGGTCGCGACCCGGCGGCGCTGGTCGGAGGCCGGGTGGGTGTGCTCGCGCTGGCGGCCACCGATGGCCGCACCGTCGACCTCGGTGCCGGCGGTGACGGCCGCAGCGTCGTGTTCGTGTACCCGCTGTCCGGCCGCCCCGGAGTGGACCTGCCCGACGGGTTCACCGAGATCCCCGGCGCCCGGGGCTGTACCGACCAGGCGTGCGGATTTCGCGACCGGCACCGGGAACTGCTCACGGCCGGCGCCGATTGCGTGTTCGGCCTGTCCGCCCAGTCGACCGGCTACCAGCGCGAGCTGGCGTACCGGCTGCGGCTGCCGTACCCGCTGCTGGCCGATCCGGGCCTCGCGGCCGCCCGGGTGCTGGGACTGCCCACCTTCACCGTCGGCGGCATGACGCTCTACCGGCGGCTCACCCTCATCGTGGTCGACGGCGTGGTCGAGCACGTGTTCACCCGAATTCCCGAACCCGCCGGCCATGCCGAACAGGTGGTGGGCTGGCTGCGAGAGAGGATCAGCCATGAACCGTGTTCTGGCCGGTGACTTCGACTACGACGCCAAGGGCGCGGGGTACGCCCTCGAGCGCCGGCCCGATCCGCGGATCGCGGCCCGGGTGCACGCCGCGCTCGGCAACGCCCGGACCGTGCTGAATGTCGGGGCCGGAGCCGGATCGTACGAGCCCGCCGACCGGTACGTGGTGGCGGTCGAGCCCTCGGCCGGCATGCGGGCCCAGCGACCGGCGGACGCCGTACCCGCGATCGACGCGCGCGCCGAGGATCTGCCCTTCGACGACCGGTCCTTCGACGCCGCCATGGCGATGGTGACCGTTCACCAGTGGACGGACGGCATGAAGGGGCTCGCCGAGCTGCGCCGGGTGACCCGCGGCCCGGTGCTGGTGCTGACCTTCGACGGGGACGCGCTGGATCGGCTGTGGCTGGCCGAGTACGTGCCCGAACTCGTCGTCGCGGAGCGCCGCCGGTACCCGGCCATCGACGCGATCGCGGCGGCCATCGGCGCCAGCCGCGACGTCCAGGAGGTACCCGTCCCGATCGACTGCGTCGACGGGTTCACCGAGGCGTTCTACGCCCGCCCGGAGCGGTTCCTCGACCCGCGCGTCCGCGCGGCCCAGTCGGCGTGGGGCTTCGTGGACGAAACCGCCACCGCCCGGGCCGTGGAGCGGCTGCGCGCCGACCTCGACAGCGGTGCCTGGGACCGGCGCTTCGGGCACCTGCGCACCCAGCCGGAGTTCGTCGGCTCGCTACGGCTGCTGGTGGGCAGGCCCTGACCGGTACGGTCGGGTCACTCGTCCGGGGCTGAAGCCGTTGCGGCGCCCGGCCGGCGCGAGAGCGCGACGGCCGGGCCCGCACGGTCCGGCTAATTGATCCAACCGTGGCCGTCGGGAGCGGCGGCGCTCACAATCTGGTGGGACACCTGGGTGCCGCGCGGTCGCTGCGGTGACGTCACTCGGCGGGCCGCGTACCTCGCCGGCGTCGCCACCTCGACTGCCCAAAGACGGCGGCGCCGCCGAGAACCAGTACGCCGAGGACGCCGAACACCCAGAGTGTCGCCGAGCCACCGTCCGCGCTCCGCAGCGCCACGGCTCGCAGGCTCGCGGTGCCCGGGCCGCCGGCCGCGATCCCGGCGGGCGAAGTGACGGCGGGCGAAGTGACGGCGGGCGGCGTCAGGGTGCCGCTGGACGAGACCTGCGGCCTCGTGGCCGTCGTGGTCTTCGCGGCGGCGGGCGCGGAGGCGTGGACCACCGGCGTGGCCGTCCGGGTAGTCGGCGCGGGCTTCGACCGATCGGCCGTCCCGGGCCCGCTGGCCGCCGTGGGCCGGGTGGCGGCTTTGGTGGGCGCGTGCGTCGGGGCCGGGTTTCCGGTGGTCTTCACCGGGCTCGCGTCGATGGTGAACGTCGCGGTCACCGTCGCGACCGAAGCGCTGTTGCCTCGGGTACTCAGGGTGTGCGCCCCCGGCTTGTCGTACCCCGGGTTGCTCGGCGGCGTGGTGTGCACTGTCGCGACGCAGAAGTCACCGTCCAGCACCGCCGGCGCGTCGCCGATCACGTCACCATCCCACAGCATGGTGACGACCACGATGGAATCACACAGCCTGAACTCGGGGTGGTTGGGCAAGATCGCCGATTGCCGGTACACCAGGGTGAGCGGCGTGGTCGCGGTACCGTGGCTCGGGCTCACGGTCAGCGACGGCGCGCTGTCCGCCCAGGCGGCGGGAGAGCCCGTCGAAAGGCCCACAATGCCAGCCGTTGCCACAGCCAGCAGCCCCGCTGCCGTCCGGAGAAGTATGCGCACCGGCAGATTGTGAACGGCGCTCATGATCTTGTCTAGGCGCCGGTTCGGCGGGAACAGATGGGCCGACCGGATACCGCTCCAGGCTTTGGGACTTCCGAATCACCGCGCTGGTTCTCAGTAATTCGCGGTATACCGCCGCTATTCTGTCGATATGGCTGATCTTAAGCGGTTCGGAGCTGAGTTCCTCGGTACCCTGCTGCTGGTCTTCTTCGGGGTGGGCAGCGCCATCGCCGCGCGCAAGGAGGGCGGTGTGGTGGTCGTGGCGCTCAGCTTCGGTTTCATCCTGCTGGCCCTGAGCTACATGCTCGGACCCATCTCCGGCTGCCACGTCAATCCGGCCGTGACGCTCGGTGCCCTGGCCACCGGACGGATCTCGGTGGGCGGAGCGATCGGGTACTG
Organism: Rugosimonospora acidiphila; assembly: GCF_039543385.1. Taxonomy (NCBI): domain Bacteria; kingdom Bacillati; phylum Actinomycetota; class Actinomycetes; order Micromonosporales; family Micromonosporaceae; genus Rugosimonospora; species Rugosimonospora acidiphila. Next base: position 229,776 of record NZ_BAABJQ010000012.1, on the reverse strand, counting down.
GATCTCCCAGTTCGTCGGCGCGATCGTGGCCGCGCTCCTGCTCTGGGTCCTGGTGCACTCCGGCGGGGTCACCGACCAGAGCGGCACGCTCGGCGCCAACGAGTACGGCGCCCACATCAACCTCGGCGGCACCTTCCTGCTGGAGATCGTGCTCACCTTCCTGCTGGTACTGGTGATCCTCACCGTCACCAGCCGGGTCGAGCAGTCCAGCGTCGCGGCGGTCGCCATCGGCATCGCCATCGCCGCCTGCCACCTGGTCGGGGTGGCCCTGGACGGCACCTCGGTCAACCCGGCCCGGTCGTTCGGGCCGGCGATCTTCGCGGGAGACACGCCGCTGTCCCAGCTCTGGGTCTTCATCGTGGCGCCGCTGATCGGCGGCCTCCTCGCGGCCGCCGTGCTGCGGTTCGTGCTGGGGAACGCGTGGCGCCCCCAGGCCGCCGGAGCGCCAGGACCTGACGCCAGCCGGTAGTCGCGCCGGGTGCCGGTGGGCCGGCGGCTCCCCCCTGCGACGAACGGGATGCGGGCTCGGAGAACGGCGGCCGGCCGGCGGCTACGGGCTGTGACGTAAATCCGAAATGGTCGGGCAAGCGGCCGGGGCGGCACCGGCGGCCAGTACGTTCGCCTCGGGCAGCCCAGGCGCCAGCAAGCAGCCCCGGCCCAGCACCTCGAACCGGTATCGGAGATCCACATGCCGCCCACCGCTCCCGCGATCGACTACGGCCACGTCCAGCCCGCTCAGGTCTACTTCGACGACCTCGACGCGATGGGTCTGCTGCACCACGCCCGGTACGCCATGATTCTGGATCGTGCCCTCACCGCGTACTGGGCCGGGCGCGGATACGTGATCGGGGGCGGGAACATGTCCCCGGACAGCTTCAACGTGGTGCGGGAGCTGACCATCGAGTACCGTGCGCCGATCGTGGCCCACGGTGAGGTGCTCGTCCACCTCTGGCTGAACCACCTGGGCACCACCAGCGCCGAGTACGGCTTCCGGATCCTGTCCGCCGACGGCGGCGTCGTGCACGCCGAGGGCCGGCGCGGGGTCGTCAAGATCGACCCGAGCACGCTGCGCCCGACGCCCTGGACCGACCAGGTTCGCGCGGACGTCGCCGAATTGCTGCGCCCCGCACAACCCTGAGCCGCAAGCCCTGAGCCGCAAGCCCTGAGCCGCGCGGTCCTGATCCGCAGTCCTGAGCCGCGCAGGCGCCCTTTCCCTTCCTGGCGCGATCCAAGTAACCGCGCAAACCCCAGCCAGTAGCCGCGCCAATCCCGCCCGGTAGCGAGGAGTTCGCGAAGCACCGTCCCCTTCACATCGGCGTGAACTCGATCCCGCCTTGGTGGAGATACCTCAGTGACAGGTCGTCGTCGGCTGGGAGAAGGGGGTCATGCGGTGAAATCATGGCAGAGCGCGGCGCTGAGGTGCTGACGCGAGATTTGACCGACGCGGATTTGATAGCCGCGGTCGGCCAGGACGAGAACGCGTTCGCCGTCCTGTACGACAGGTACGCGACTCAGTTGTACCGGTACGCGTATCCGAGGGTGGGTCGCGAGGCCGCCGAGGACGTGGTGGCCGAGACGTTCCTGGCGGCGTTCCGGGCGATCGGTCGGTACGACACCAGCCGGACCGACGCGCGTCCGTGGCTGTTCGCCATCGCCACCAAGGAACTGGCGCGCTACCACCGAAAGGAACGGGCCCGGTACCGGGCGTTGGTCAAGGCCGCGTCGCAACCGGCGGAGGACGAGTTCGCCGAACTTGTGGACCGCCACGTGAGTGCCGGTGCGGCGGGTCGTGCGCTGGCCGCCTCGTTGGCGGCGCTGGCACCGCGAGATCGAGATGTGCTGTTGCTTTCCGCCTGGGTCGAGCTGACCTATGACGAGATCGCGCGGGCCCTGGAGATCCCGGTGGGAACTGTGCGGTCGAGGCTGAACCGGGCCCGCCGCAAGATGCGCGAGACATTGAAGACTTACCACGTAGAGGTTTTCTGATGAATGACATTGATCTGCTGCGTCAGTGGCACGCGGCGCAGGTGTCGTCGGAGACTCCGTCGGCGCAGGTTCGGGTTCGGGCACTGACCGGCCAGGCGCCGCGACGGCGGGCGAAGAGCCCCCGGCTGGCCTGGTCCGTGGGGCTCTCGGCGGGGCTGGCGGTCGTCGTCGTCGGCGGTGTCGCCTGGTCGCAGGATCCGCCGGGGTCCGGCGCCCAGGGCGGGACCGGCCCGGCATCGGCACAGTCCGCCGTCACCGGCGCCCAGGTGCTGCGGGATGCGGCCATGGTGGTGCCGCAGGGCGCGACCGCGCCGCGGGCGAACCAGTTCGTGTACGTCAAGCAGGTCACGCTCGGGGCGGCGGGGCCGGCCGGGGCCCAGGACGGCGGTGCCGACGGGGCGCAGCTGCGGCAGGTCTGGCGCTCGGTCGACGGCGGCCGCGACGGCGTGCTCAAGGGCGGCCCGCTCAAGGGGACCGGTGCCCAGTTCACCTCCGCGGTGCCGGCCTGTCGCGACGGCCGGGTGGCCAAGGTCGGCCCGGACGGCACGGTCGTCCCCGGCGAGTACGAGTCGATGCCGTGCCAGCCGAATCCCGAGTACCTGCCGAACCTGCCGACGAACCCCGGGGACATGTCGAAGTGGCTCAGGGATCCGAAGGCCATCGCCAACGGGGCGGCCCAGGCCGACGGCTCCGGGGCGGGCGGCGCCCAGTCCGATGTCGTGGCGTTCAACGACGCGGTGAACCTGTTGGACAACTACTACCTGACCGGGCCTCAGGAGTCCGCTCTGTTCGAGGCGCTCGCGCAGCTGCCGGGGCTCACCGTGCGGGACAAGGCGACGGATCTGGCGGGACGGCAGGGGATCGCGGTGTTCCCGCCCTCGGCGGTGCCCGCGACGACGAAGCCGGCGCCCGGGGTCGCGCCGACCGCCGCACCGCAGGCCAAGGTTCCGGACCTGATCTTCGACCGGCACAGCCACGCGTTCCTCGGCTCCGCCATGTTCGCCACGCTGGACACGGCGATCGTCGACAACGCGGGTCAGCTCCCGTCCTGACCTAGGCCCGGCCGGACCCGGCCGCGGGGCGCCCGTACGGGGGCCTCGCGGCCGACCGGCGTCTCGCGCCGCCCCGTTGGCGTCAGGGGCTCAGGTGAGCCGGACGGACAGGCCCTTGCCGCCGAACTCCTGGCACACGAACACCGGCTCGCCGGGGGAGCTCAACGCCTCGTCGTACCGGTACCCGATGTCGTCGAACTTCCGCAGGGCGGCGGGAGTGTCCTTGACCCGCCCGGTGACCAGCCACCGGGCGAACGCACCACGGGCGATCTTCGCGTGCACCACCACGAACTTCGGCGTCCCCGTGGCCGGGTCGACGGTGAGGAATTTCGGCGTGACCACCCGGTCGGCGTCGAGGTGGGCCGTCACGGCCTTGCTGTACTCGCCGGCCGCCAGGTTGACGATCCGGCCCGTGCCCGGCAACTGCTCCACGATCGCGGTGCCCCAGAACTGGTACAGGTTGGCGTACCCGTCCGGGCGGACCCGGTACCCCATCTCCAGCCGGTACGGGCTGATCCCGTCGAAGGGGCGCAGGATGCCGTACAGGCCGGACAGGATCCGCAGGTGGGTGTCGGCGTACCGCCGGTCGGCCGCGCGCAACGAGTCGACGCGCAGGCCGCTGTAGATGTCTCCGACGAAGCTCTCCGCCGCGGGTGCCTGGTCGTCCGGGTCGGTGCTCCACCGCGCGTACTGGTCGTGCGTCCTCTCGGCCAGGTCGGCGGAGACGGTCATGATCTTGACCAGCTGGGTGGTCGACAGCGTCCGAAGGTGATCGATGAGTTCCTTGGCGCGATCCAGCAGCACCGGCGTCCCGGTCGGCTTCGTGCCGGACGTCGGCGGCCGCATGGTCTTCGAGCTGTGCATAAGGATGATCACGTGGCCTCCCAGCGTTCCGGCCAGCACTCTAACGGTCGGGGAGCAGGGGCGGCCTCTCGCCATACCGGCCGGCCCGCTCGCCGACCGGCGCCGAACCCGCGGCCGGCGACGGCCCGGCGGCGGGGTCGCCGGACGGGCGACCCGGAGGCCGCACGGCCAGCAGCGCCAGCAGCCCGCACGCGCACAGCGCGGCCGACATGCCGTACGCGAGGCGCAGACCGAACCGTTCGGCCAGGCCGAACAGCGGACCGGCCAGCATCGCGCCGACCGGGAACGAGTTGGTGAACAGGGTGGTGGCCCGCCCCGGGCTGTCCGGCAACATGTCCTGCATGTACGAGATGCCCAGGCCGGACACGGCGGCGATGAAGGCGGCGTCGACCACCTGCCCGACGGCCAGCACCCAGATGGCGGGCGCCGCCGTGGCCAGCGTGTAGTAGGCGACGCCACAGCCTGCACCGGCGAGCAACAGGGCACGCACCCCGATCCGGGCGGCCAGCACGCCGAAGCCGAGCATCAGCGGGATCTCCAGGGCGGCACAGAGGCCGAGGATGGGGCCGGCGTCGGTGGCCCGCCCGCCCAGGTCCCGCTCGATGAACAGCGGGAGCGCCTGCACGGCCAGGGTCAGCGGGCACTGCAGCATGGTGAAGGCCGCGGCGCTGGGCAGCAGCGTCCACCGGGACGCCGGGGGCGGTCCGGTCGCGGGCTGGGCGGCGGCCGAGGGCTGCTCGGGCCCGGGTACGGCGGGCCCGGGTACGGCGGGCACTGGTGCAGCGGGCACTGGTGCAGCGACCTCGCGCAGGGCGGTGAGGGCCACCAGCGCGGCGAGGGCGTACATCACCGCCGCCGTCCCGTACAGGTAGTCGAAGCCGCCCCAGGACAGCAGGGCGGCGGCCAGCGGCGGTCCGGTCACCCAGGCGAATGAGAAGACGGTCCGCAGCGAACTGATGCCCATCGCGGCCCGGCCGCTTCCGGCGGCGGACAGGACCTGGCGGGCGTAGGCGAAGGACTGCGGGAACAGCGACCCCGCCGCGGCGGTCATGGTCACCGCCAGACCGAGCAGCACCCAGTAGTCGCGCACGAACGCGGTGAACCCCGCGCCGAGCACGCCCGCCACCGCCGCGCCGATCAGCAACGCGCGGCGCACCGGCCGCCGATCGGACAGCCGCCCGATCAGGGTCGCGGCGAGCACCCCCGACAGCGGCGCGACGAACAGGAAGACGATCACCCGGACCGGGCCGGCGCGCACCGCCGTGCTCAGAAACAGCGACAGGAACGGCGACACCAGCGCCACGGCGATGCCGGTCGCGAAGAACAGCAGGCCGAGCGGGAACATCGCGCGGCGGACCGCGCGTGCGCCGGACCCGGCGACTGGAGCCACGGTCGCACTGTACGGCCCAGCCCGCTCGACCGTCCCGCGATTATTCGCCAGCTCCGATCGAATGCCCGACGACCGGCTCTGGCGAGAGGCGGTCGGCCGTTGGGCCTCGTTCCGTGCGGCCCGGGTCTCGTGGGGTCGGGCCCCCGTCAGCACGGGTCGACGGGGTCTTTCGACCGAGGGGACCCGCCCACCTTCGCCGTCCACGGCCGGGGCACCCTAGAGTCCACACTTCCGAAACGGACGGAACGGGGTGCCGACGATGACCTTCCGCGACCTCCACGACGCGGACCTCCCCCTGCTGCTGCCGAACGCCTGGGACGTCGCGTCCGCACTCGCGTTCGTCGAGGCGGGATTCCCCGCCATCGGCACCACGAGCTTCGGCGTCGCCGCGAGCGCCGGACGGGCCGACGGCGGGCGATCCTCCAGGGACGCCACCCGTGACCTCGCCCGCCGGCTCTCGGTCCTGCCGGCCTACGTCTCGGCCGACATCGAGGACGGCTACGACGACGAACCGGAGCGGGTCGCGCAGTTCGTCGCCGGGCTCGGGGTAGCGGGGATCAACATCGAGGACAGCTCGGCGAACGAGCTGATCGACCCCGCTCGGCACGCGGCGAAGATAACCGCCATCAAGCGGGCCAACCCCGATGTCTACGTCAACGCCCGGGTCGACACCTACTGGCTCGGCCAGGACGCCGACGTCGAGTCCACATTGGACCGAGCGAGGGCATACGTGGCCGCCGGCGCCGACGGCGTCTTCGTACCCGGTGCGTCCGATCCGGCCGACCTTCGCGCCATCACCTCGGAGCTTCCCGTACCGGTCAACGTGCTCGTGATCCCGGCGCTGTCCCTGCGCGAGCTGGGGGAATTGGGTGTCCGACGGGTCAGCACCGGCTCATTGCCGTACCGGGCCGCCATCGACGCGGCGGTCGGGGTGGCGCGCGGCGTACGCGACGGCGGCGAGGTGCCCACCGCCACGCCGTATCCGGCGATGCAGGATCGGCTGGTCCGCTTCGAGCGGCTCCTCTCCCGGTAGCCACGCGCCACAGCCCCAGTCGCCCGCCTCACGAGCCGATGTAGCGCAGCACGGCCAGCACGCGGCGGCTGTAACCGGTCGTGTGGGTCAGGTCGAGCTTGTCGAAGATCGCGTTGACGTGCTTCTCCACCGCGCTCTGCGAGACGTGCAGCTGGCCGGCGATGCCGGCGTTGGTGTGCCCCTGCGCCATCCTGGCGAGCACCTCGCGCTCGCGTGCGGTGAGCCGGTTCAGCGGGTCGTGGTGGCTCGTACGGGAGATCAGCTGCCGTACCACCTCGGGGTCGAACGCGGCGCCACCGTCACCCACCCTGCTGATCGCGTCGAGGAACTCACCGACCTGGGCGACCCGGTCCTTCAGCAGGTACCCGACGCCGGTGGGGTCGGAGCTCAACAGCTCCGTCGCGTACCGCCGCTCCACGTACTGCGACAGCACGAGCACCCCGACGCTGGGCCACCGGCGCCTGATCTCCAGCGCGGCGCGCAATCCCTCGTCGGTGTGCGTCGGCGGCATCCGGACGTCGATCACCGCTACGTCCGGGCGGTCCGCGTCGACCGCGGCCAGCAGCGCGGACCCGTCGGCCACGGCGGCGACGACCTCGTGGCCCTCCTCCGCCAGCAGCCGCACCAGCCCCTCTCGCAGCAGCGTGGAGTCCTCGGCCAGGGTCACCCGCACGGCAGCTCCGCGATCACGCTGGTGGGTCCGCCGGCCGGGCTGTCCACCCGCAGCCGTCCGTCGAGGGCGGCCACCCGCCGGGCCAACCCGGTCAGCCCGCCACCGGCCGGGTCGGCACCACCGACACCGTCGTCGCTGACGCGGACCTCGATGACGCCGGCCGCCCGGGTCGCCTGGACCGTGACCTGACGCGCGGCCGAGTGCTTGACGGCGTTGGTGACCGACTCGCAGACGATGAAGTAGATGACCGTCGCGGTGGCCCGGTCGAGCGCCCCGGGCAGATCGAGGTCGATGCGCACGGGCAGGGCCGACCGTTCGGCCACCGTCTCCAGCGCCGCGGGCAGGCCGCCGTTGTCGAGCGTGGTGGGGTACACCCGCCAGGCCACCTCCCGAAGCTCCTCCAGCGCCCGCTGGGACTCGTCGTGCGCCTGGCGGATCAGCGCGTCAATCCGTTCCGGCTGCTGCGCGCGCCGGGCCCGGCCGAGCAGCATGCCGAGCGCGACGAGGCGCTGCTGGACACCGTCGTGCAGGTCCCGCTCGATGCGCCGCCGCTCGTCGTCGATGGCGGCGACGACGTCGGCGCGGGTGGCGGCCAGCTCACTGATCCGCCGCCGGAACGCCTCGCGCTCGTTCGGCGCCGCGAGCCAACGGCCGAGCCGCCGCTCGAGGTTCGCGACCGCGTGGATGCCCTGCAGTACGAGGAAGGCGAGCACCGCGCAGGCCACGACGAGGTAGGCGACGATCCACCCTCGCGGCGCTATCCCGTCCGGCCGCCCGCCGTGCAGCCAGACCCAGACCGCCAGCGCGACCGTCCGGGCACCGTATCCGAGCAGCGCCAGTACCGCGCCGCCGAGCAGGCCGGTCATCAGGCGCAGGGACAGGAAGCCGAGCGCCCGCCGGTCCGGGTACTCCCGGGGTGTCGGTTCGCCGAAGAACGTGGCCATCCGCCAGCCCTCGAACCCGGTGAGCCCGCGTAGCCCGGACCGCGACCCGCGCACGGCGGTCCGCCGGGCCGCGGGCCACCCCGACAGGGCGGCGACGCACAGGCCGGCGGCGACCAGGTACCCGACCTCGACCGGCACGGACAGGCAGCCAAGCAGCAGACCGGCCACCATCCGCGCCCAGCGCAGCGGCATCCAGGGGGGCGCGGCCGTGCCGGGCTGCGCCGCGGGCGGCCGACCCCGACGCGTCGGGCGGGCCCCACGCGTCGGGCGGCCCGGACTCGTCGGGCGGTGCCAGCGGTCGCCTGCCATCCGGGCAACCTCAACGGCGCCGGGAGACGGCGTGCCGGCGCACCGACCGCCGCTGCCGGCGCATCCGGGACAGCACGAACCAGGCCGCGGCCACCACCGCCAGCACCAGAACGACCTTGGTGAGCAGCCCGCCGTACGTCTCGACGACCGTCCAGTTCGCTCCGAGCAGGTAGCCCGCCATGACAAAAATCGTATTCCACCCGAGACTGCCCGCCGCCGTGTACGTGACGAACCTCCGCACCGGCATGCGCTCGACCCCCGCCGGCACCGAAATCAGCACCCGGAAGACCGGCAGCATCCGGCCCAGCAGCACGGTCTTGGCGCCGTGCCGCGCGAACCACGCCTCCGCCCGGTCGACGTCGGTCAGGTGCACCAGCGGCGCTCTGGCGGCCAGGGCCCGCACCCGATCGTGTCCGAGCGCGGCACCGAGGTAGTAGACGACCAGGGACCCGGCGACCGAACCGACCGTGGTCCAGGCGATGACGGCGAGCAGGTTCAGGTCTCCCCGGCTGGCGGCGAACCCGGCCAGCGGCAGGATCGCCTCGCTGGGCAGCACCGGCACGATGCTGTCGATGGCATTCGCGACGCCCGCGCCCGCGCTGCCCAGGGTGTCCATCAGGTTGGTGGCCCAGTCCGCGACGAGGCCGGCAATTTCGATCACGCAGGTGACGCTACGGATCCGGCCAGTACCGGACCATGCGGTGCGCCGCCAACCTGACCTGCGGAAAACCACACCCACACCACACCCACGGCGCGGTGGCTCGGTCGCGCGGCGGTTGGGTGCGCGACCGCTCGCGTCGAAGGGGGCTGCGCCCGCCGAGAGCCTTCCGGCAGGATGCTGCGTGACACCGACCCGAGAGGTTCCCATGTCACCCAGACTCTTGGCCAAGTTCGCGATGGTCGCGCTGGTCGCGGCCGCGACCCTGCAAACAGCATCCGTGCCCGCACTCGCCGCGCCCTCGGGCACCGGTCCGGCCGCCACCGGTGCGGCCCCCGGCGACCGCGCGGCGGTCGTCGGCGGGGGCGGCTGGGCACACGCCGGATCTCCGCCCGGTGCGACACCGTCGGCCGGCGGCGCGGCACGCGCGTCCGGTCCGGCCGCCACACCGCCCGGCTATACGGTCGCCGGGATCGACGTGTCCAGCAACGACCACTCCGGCGGCCAGACCATCGACTGGGCCGGACAGGCCGCCGCCGGGGTGAGGTTCGCCTACGTGAAGGCGACCGAGGGCTCCGACTACCTCAACCCGTACTTCGCCTCCGACTACCAGGCCGCGAAAAACCAGGGGCTCTACGTCGGCGCGTACGACTACGCGCGGCCGGACTCCGACGACCCGGTCGAACAGGCGGACTACTTCCTCGCCAACGCGCAGTGGGCGAACGACGGGCAGACCCTGGTGCCCCTGCTGGACATCGAGTGGCCCTACGCCGCCATCGGGCTGCCCGACTGCTGGGGGCTGACGCCGACACAGATCTCGTCGTGGATCGCGAGCTGGGTCAACGAGGTGCAGGCGAAGATCGGCCGGGCACCGATGATCTACACCAGCACGGGCTGGTGGAACCCCTGTACCGGTAACGACGCGTCCTCCGCGAACCTGCCGTTGGACATCGCCGGGTACAGCGCCTCGCCGCCGACCCTGCCGGCCGGATGGAACCAGTTCGCCCTCTGGCAGTACGCCGACTCCCCCTGGCCGGGCGACAAGGACGTGTTCAACGGCACGCTCGCCGGGCTGGCCGCACTCGCCGGGGTGGGTCAGGTGACCCCGCATCCGGCCTTCGAGAGCGTACTGGCCCGGACCCCGCAGAGTTCTCTGGTGGTGTACCCGAACGCGCACGGACGCGGCGCCTCCACGCTCAGCCCGTCGACGACCGTCGGCCTCGGCTGGGGCGGCATGAACCCCATCGACACCAGCGACGTCAACGGGGACGGCCGCGACGACATCGTCACCCGCGACGGCTCCGGAAACCTCTGGGAGTACCCGGACGCGGGCGGCACCGGCACCTCGACGTTCGGCGCGAAAATCAAGCTCGGCGTCGGCTGGGGCGGCATGAACCTCATCGAGACGGGCGACGTCAACGGGGACGGCCGCGACGACATCGTCACCCGCGACGGCTCCGGAAACCTCTGGGAGTACGCGAACGCGGGCGGCACCGGCACCTCGACCTACCACCCGGGCGTCAAGCTGGGCGTCGGCTGGGGCGGCATGAACACGGTCAAGCTGGCCGACCTGAACGGCGACGGCAAGGTCGACCTGATCGCCCGGGACTCCTCCGGCAACCTGTGGATGTACCCGGGTACGGGCGGCACCGGCACCTCGACCTTCGCCAGCCACGTGCAGCTGGGCGTCGGCTGGGGCGGGATGAACGCGATAGCGCTGGGCGACATGAACGGCGACGGCCGCCCGGATCTGATGGCCCGGGACAGCGCCGGGGTGCTCTGGCTGTACCCGAACGCGGGCGGGAACGGTGTCCACACCCTGGCCGGGCGCAGCGAACTCGGCACCGGCTGGGGCGGGATGACAACGCTGGACCTCGGCACCTTCTAACAAGCGGTGGCCCTCGCCCGTCGCCTCTTCAGCAGACGGCGGGCGGGGAGGGCGGCGGGCGGGGGCGGGGGCGGGGGTGCCGGATTGGCGAATTTCGGTGATGCCTGGTAGGGAACAATGATGAACTTCACTGCCGAGCCGGCCGTACCCCCACCGTCGTTCACCGTCCGGCCCGGGCGGGCCGGCGACCGGGATGCGGTCTGGCCGCTCGCCCGGGCGCTCGCGACCTCCAGGGTGCCGACCCGGGAGGCATTCAACGAGACCTTCGACGGGCTCCTCGACGCGCCCGACCGGCTACTCCTCGTCGCCGAGACCGCCGAGCCCCCCGAGACCGGAGCGCCCGGCGAGCCCGCGATCGTCGGCTACGCCCTGGCGTTCGCGCACCGGGCGTTCCACTCGGACGGACCCGTCGTCTGGCTGGAGGAGATCGTCGTTGGTCCCGCCAGCCGGGCGCTCGGTGCCGGCAGGTCACTGATGGCCGCCGCCGAGGCGTGGGCGCGCGATCCGATCGGCGCCGCGTACCTCGCCCTGGCCACCCGGCGGGCCGCGCCGTTCTACCGGGCCCTGGGCTACCAGGGGTCGGCCACGTATTACAAGCGCGACCTGGCCGGCCGCTAGCGCCCGGCCGCGTCCCTGGCCCGGGCCGCCATTGCCCGCAGTTGGTTGTCGCGCCCGTCGCCGACCAGTCGGCGCACCGGCCCCGGGCGGCCCGGGTCGGCGAGCCACGCATCCGTCGCGTCCACAACGGACTGTTCAACGTGGATGGTCGGGTACCCGGACACGACGAACTCCTGCCCGGCCTGGTTGTCGTGGGTGTTCCAGAACGGCCCGATAGCGGCGAAGTACGCCGGCACGTACGGCCGGGTCAGCGCGAGCTGCGACGGATGGTAGAAGCCACACAGCAGTGCCCGCCGCAGCCAGTTCGGCAGGTCCTCGCCGACCAGCCGCCGCCAGGTGAGCTCCTTCGACTCTGGGGTGGGGATCAGCGCCCGGGCGGTGGCGGCGGCCCGTTCGCCGCTGGCCGTGCGGTCCCGGGCCAGCTCGGCGTCGATCTCCTCGGTGCCGGCCGCGCCCTCGGCGACCAGCGCCGACACGATGGCCCAGCGCAGCTCGGTGTCGACGGCCAGGCCGTCCGGCACCCCGTCGCCGGCGAGCCAGCCCCGGAGCACCGCCAACTCGGCCGGGGCACGCGCGGCGCAGACGAACGCCCTCGCCCAGGCCAGCCGCCGCCCACCGTCGCGGCGCGCGGTCGGCCCCGCCGCCGTCACCTCGCTGGGCCGGCCCGCCGCCGTCATGTCGCTGGACCGGCCCGCCGGCGGCATTTCGCTAGGCCGGCCCGCCGGCGGCACGGTGAGCGCCGCCAGGGCCGCCTCGGCGATCCGCCGCCGCCCGATCGGTGCCCAGGCCGGGTCCGCGTAGTGGTCGAGGACGGTCTGCACCTGGCGCAGGGTGCTCTGGTCGATGGCGGCCTGCACCTGCCGCAGCGCGCTCGTGATGAGGTTGATATCCGTCTCGGAGGGCAGCGCCGTGCAGACCAGCCGGACGAACTCGCGGGCGGGCAACTCGGCGTCGCGGGTCAGGTCCCAGCACGCGGCCCAGCACAGCGCCCGGGCCAGCGACGACTCCAGGCCCGGCAGGCGGTCGAGCACGGTGGCCAGGGAGCGCGGGTCCAGCCGGACCTTGGCGTAGGTGAGGTCGTCGTCGTTGACCAGCAGCAGATCGGCGGCGGGCACGCCGACGAGTCCGGGAACCGCCGTGCGCCGCCCGGTGACCACCAGCTCCACGCGCTCGCGACGGCGCAGCCGTCGACCGTCCACGTCGTACAGTCCTATCGCGACCCGGTGCGCGCGCAGGGTCGGGTGCTCCGCCGGCGCCTCCTGCTCGATGGCGACCGACTCGTACCTGCCGTCCGCCGTGACGGACACGGCCGGGCGCAGCGTGTTCACCTGTGCGGTCTCCAGCCACTGGGCGGCGAACTCGCGCAGTCCCGTGCCGCTGGCCCGTTCCAGGGCGGTCAGCAGGTCGTCGAAGGTCGCGTTGCCCTCCGAGTGCGCCGACAGGTACGCCCGCAGCCCGGTCAGGAAGGCGTCGGTGCCCAGGTACGCGACGAGCTGCTTGATGACCGAGGCGCCCTTCGCGTAGGTGATCGCGTCGAAGTTGGCCTCCACGGAGTCGACGTCCGGCATCCGGGAGTGGACGGGGTGGGTCGAGGAGAGCTGGTCCTGCCGGTAGCCCCAGTTTTTGCGGATGGACAGGAACGTGGTCCAGGCGTCGGTGAAGCGGGTGTTCGACGCGCTGCACCAGTACGCCGCCCAGTCGGCGAACGCCTCCTTGAGCCAGAGGTCCTCCCACCACCGCATCGTCACGAGGTTGCCGAACCACATGTGCGCCAGCTCGTGCAGGATGTGGTTGGCGCGCTTCTCGTGCTCGAAGTCGGTCACCCGGGACCGGAAGATGAAGTACTCCTCGCCGAGCGTGACGCAGCCGAAATTTTCCATGGCCGCACCGTTGAACTCCGGCACGAACACTTGGTCATACTTTGGCAGCGGATAGCGCGGGCCGAACTGGCGGTGGAAGAAGTCGAAGCCCTGCCGGGTGATGAGGAACAGCTCATCGGCGTCCAGGTGCCGCCGCATCGAGTCGCGGATGAACAGGCCCAGCCGGATCCCGTCGTGGTGCTCGCTCACCTCGTGGTACGGGCCAGCGCACAGCGCCGTCACATACGTACTCATCCGCACCGATGCTCCGAAGTGGACGGTCTTGGTACCCGGCACGCGACCCGGCTCAACCCGCTCCACCGGTGCGTTCGACACTACCGTCCAAGGTGCTGGGACGAGCACGTGCCACGCGTATGCGGCCTTGAGGTCGGGCTGGTCGAAGCAGGCGAAGACCCGTTGGGCGTCCGCGATCTCGAACTGGGTGTAGAGATACACTTCGCCGTCCACCGGATCGACGCCGCGATGCAGCCCCTGGCCCGAGGTGGAGTACGCGAAGTCGGCGTCGATCACCAGCCGGTTCTCCGCGGCCAGACGGGGCAGCACCAGCCCGGCCCTGGCCGACCACGCCGAGGTGTCGAGGCCCACGCCGCCCAGTCGGGCCGAGCGCACGCGCGCCGCGGCCAACTCGATGAAGGTCGACGTGCCCGGCTCGGAACAGCCGAACGACACCCGGGTGGTCGAGCGGAACGTACCCGCGCCCGGGCCGCCGGAGCCGTCCGTCAGGTCGAGGGTGATGTCGTAGCTCGACACGTCGAGCAGGCGGGCCCGCTCGGCCGCCTCGACGCTGGTCAGGTTGCGCCATTCGGACACCCGCCAGAGTCTAGGGACAATCGCGCCCGGGCACCGACCACGGCGATGACCGAGGTCAGGCGGGTACCATGGGCATTCTGGCTACTGACGAGGAGGGCTCGTGTCGGCCCCCGGCACCCGACCACTGCGTGCCGACGCTGCGCGCAACCGCGAGCGGCTGCTCGATGCCGCCGTGCGGGCGTTCTCGCAGGACGGTCCCGACGTGACGCTCGACGGGATCGCGAAGGACGCGGGCGTCGGGATCGGCACGCTGTACCGGCACTTCCCCACCCGCGAGGCGCTCATCGAGGCGGCGTACCGCAACGAGCTCGCCCGGCTGTGCGATGCCGCCGCCGACCTGCTCGTGGCCATGCCGCCGGACGCCGCCCTGCGCACCTGGATGGATCGGTTCGTCGACTACATGACCGCCAAGCGGGGCATGGCCGACGCGTTGCGCGCGGTCATCGCATCCGGTGGCAATCCGTACGCGCAGAGCCGAGATCTGATGAGTGCGGCGGTCTCCTCGCTGCTTTCGGCGGGGGCCGAGGCCGGCACCGTGCGATCGGACGTCGACCCCGCCGATGTGCTCGCGGGACTGAGCGGGGTGACCCTCGCGGCGGGTGAGCCGGCGCGTCGCGACCAGGCCAGCCGCCTGCTGGATCTGCTGATGGACGGTCTGCGCTATCACGCGTCGGGCGACCGGAACCTCCCCGCCTGAGCCATCCGCGTCGTTGCCGCCGATCCAGCGCGGATGTCCCGGTGATTTCCGGCCCGGTGTCGGGTTTTCGGAGCCGCCCGCGGGCTGGTCAACCGGGTCCGCGCGCCGGAATGTCTGGCCGGCCCGGCCGGTTGTAATCAGGTACGCCGACATCGTCGCGAGGCGCGTACCCGAAATCCCACCCAGGCATCCAAGGCTTGAGGACGCGCGCCCTGATCCCGGAAAGGTCCTCCCTTTGAAGACCAATCTCACTCGATGGCTGCCGCCCATCAGCAAGATGCCCGCTCGCAAGACCGCGCTGTGCGCGGCCGGATTCGCCGCCGTGTGCGGCGGCATCGCCGGCCCCGCGGCGGCCGCCTCCGGCGCGCCCGCTGCGGCGGACTACACGACGGCCGCGGTCGTCAAGCAGGCCCCGCACGACAAGCAGGCCCCGCACGACAAGCAGGCCCCGCACGACAAGCAGGCCCCGCACGACAAGTCGGGCATGGGCAAGTCAGGCATGGGCAAGGACAACGGCAAGCCTGGCGCGAACACCAAGCCGCACACCGCGCCGGCCCCGCCGATGCCCGTCGCGAAGCAGTTGAACTACCAGTACCAGTTGCAGAGCAACTTCTTCTACTGCGGCCCGGCCGCGACCCGGATCGCGGTGAGCGTGCAGGGGCACTCGCCCAGCCAGGACGAGCTGGCCACCAAGCTCGGCACCACGATCAACGGCACCAACTCGGCCGTGGACACCACCCGCGTGCTGAACGCCGTCGATGGCAACAAGTCGTACCACACCACGTCGATCCCGGGTAAGAACGCGACCCCGGCCCAGGCGACCAAGTTCCGGTCGGATGTCGTGCAGGCCATCAATGCCGGTAACCCGATCGTCGCCAACATCGCCGGTACCGCCACGGACACCCTCGGTGGGATGCACTCCTACGACGGCGGGCACTACGTGACGGTGGTGGGGTACCAGGACAACGGGAACAGCGTACTGGTGGCCGACCCGGCCGACACCGTGGCCGACGGCTCGTACTGGGTGCACACCACCGATTTCGCCAACTGGATGGGCACCCGGGGCTACTCGTCCTGACCCGGGGTTCTCCCGGCGTACCGATCCCCCTGGCGTACCGATAAAGCCAAATCCCTTTCGCACCGGCCCGGCCCGGCGGCTCACCACCGCCGGGCCGGGCCATTTTCGTGCCGTTTGATCGCCGCCGGCCCGGGCAAGCCCGGTGTATGGACGAGCGCCCAGACCAGCCGGATCCCGAGCTCGACACGGAGGCCATCGACCGGGATCCTGACCTCAACGCGACCATCGACCGGGACACCGACCTCGACGAGCTGAGCGACGGCGGCCCGATCCGGGCCCCGGGTGGCCGCTCGACGGCGGCCGGCACCACCCTGAACAGGAGCGCCGCCGCCGGTGGGCCGGGGCGGCCCGCCCCGACCGGGCGCAAGCCGCGACCCGGCTCGGGGCCCACGACCACCGGCGACGCCACCACCGGCGGGATGAACACCCCGACCGAGATGAGCACGAGCGACGCCAACTCCACCGGGCAGGTCGGGGGCGCCCCGGAGCCCGGGTCGGACGCGCACCGCAGTTGGGGTCCGGACCGCGAGGAGCCCGACCGCTCCTTCTGAACCGGAGCCATCCGCCCGGAGCCATCCGCCCGGCCCGGGAAGTATCCACCGCCTCTATACACAGGATGTATACCTGTGATGTAGAGTCGCGGTCATGTCAATCGGACAGGTATTCCTCGGGCTGCTCGAGTCCCGGCCCTCGCACGGATACGACCTCAAACGGTCCTACGACGAGCGATTCGGCCAGGATCGCCCGCTGCACTTCGGGCAGGTCTACGCGACGCTGTCCCGGCTGCTCAAGCACGGCCTGATCGAGGTCGAGGGCGTGGAGCCGGGCGGCGGACCGGAGCGCAAGCGCTACGCGATCACCGACGCGGGCGTGACCGACGTGCAGCGGTGGCTCGGCCAGCCGGAGAGGCCCGACCTGTACCTGCAGAACACCCTGTACGCCAAGGTGGTCCTCGCCCTGCTCACCGGTCGCCCGGCGGCCGAGATCCTGGACACCCAGCGGACCGAGCACCTGCGCCTCATGCGCGAGCTGACCCAGCGCAAGCTCGACGGCGACCTGGCCGTCGCGCTCATCTGCGACCACGCGCTGTTCCACCTGGAGGCGGACCTGCGCTGGCTGGAGCTGACCTCGGCACGGTTGGACCAGCTCGCCTCGGCGGTGAACTCGTGAGCGGCCAGTTCCCGTGGGGCGCGGACCGGTCGGAATCGACGGTGCCGATCCCCGGCATGCCCGTCCCGGGCACGCAGATGCCAGGCATGCCCGGTCCGGTTGCGCCCGCACCGGCCGACGGGCCGCTGCTCGCGGCGATCGACCTGCGCAAGTCGTTCGGGACCACGCCCGCGCTCGACGGCGCCACGCTGCGCGTGCGGCGCGGTGAGGTGGTGGCGGTGATGGGCCCGTCCGGGTCCGGCAAGTCGACCCTGCTGCACTGCCTGGCCGGCATCGTGCGGCCGGACTCCGGCCAGGTGGTGTACGGCGGCCGGGAGCTGACCTCGCTGTCCGACGGGCGGCGCAGCGCCCTGCGCCGCGGCGAGTTCGGCTTCGTCTTCCAGTTCGGCCAACTGGTACCGGAGCTGACCTGCCTGGAGAACGTGGCGCTGCCGCTGCGGCTGGGCGGCGTACGGCGCCGGGAGGCGCAGCGCCGGGCGGCCGAATGGCTGGACCGCCTGGAGGTGACCGAGGTGGGCGGCAAGCGACCCGGCGAGGTCTCGGGCGGTCAGGGGCAGCGGGTGGCCGTGGCCCGCGCCCTGGTCACCGGCCCCCGGGTCATCTTCGCGGATGAGCCCACCGGTGCGCTCGACTCGCTCAACGGCGAGCGGGTCATGCGCCTGTTCACCCGGGCGGCGAAGGAGAGCGGGGTGGCCGTCGTGCTGGTCACGCACGAGCCGCGGGTGGCGGCGTACTCCGACCGGGAGGTAGTGGTGCGGGACGGCCGCACCCGGGCCGAGGAACTGGTTCGATGAACCACGACAGCGGAGCCGGTGCCGGCATGGGGGCGGCACCGGCCCGGTCGAGGCCGGGTGGATCGACGACGCCGCGACGGTGGGCACGCGACCTGGCACTCGGCGCCCGGCTGGCGTTCGCCGGCGGCCGGGAGAGCTGGCTGCGCACGGCACTGACCTCGATCGGTATCGCGCTCGGCGTGGTGCTGCTGCTGGGCTGCGCCGCCATACCGGCGATCTCGCGGGCGCACGCCCAACGGGAGGCCGCCCGCGGCCTGTTCGCCAACTGGTCGGCGCAGCTCACCCCGGGCGACGACACGGAGCTGGTCGCCGACGTCGACACCACCTACCGGGGCGTCCCCATCACCGGCCGGATAGTCCAGGCCGAGGGCCCGAAGGCACCGGTGCCGCCCGGGCTGTCCGGCCTGCCCGCCCCGGGGCGGCTGGTGGTGTCCCCGGCGCTGGCCCGGCTGCTCCGCTCGCCGGACGGCGCGCTGCTGCGCCCCCGGCTGGACTATCCCGTGGTCGGCACGATCGGGCCCGCCGGGCTGGTCGGCCCGGGGGAATATGCCTTCTACCTCGGCGACGACAAGCTCTCCGGCGAGTTGGCGGACAACTTCGACATCCAGCGGCTCGACCGCTTCGGCGACGCCCGGCAGCTGCGCCCGCTCGACACCACGCTGATCCTGCTCGTGCTCATCATCTTCGTGGTACTGCTGCTGCCCGTCGTCGTGTTCATCGCCACCGCCGTGCGGTTCGGCGGCGAGCAGCGCGATCGCCGGCTGGCGGCGCTGCGGCTGGTCGGCGCCGACTCGGGAATGGCGCGGCGGATCGCGGCGGGCGAGGCGCTGGTCAGCTCGGCGTTCGGGCTCGTGCTGGGGATCGCCGGATTCCTGGTGGTTCGCCAGCTGGCCCAGTCGGTGACGCTGTGGGATCAGAGCGTGTACGCCTCGGACATCCGGCCCAGCCTTCCGCTCGGCCTGCTGGTGGTGCTCGCGGTGCCGGCGATGGCGGTCAGCGCGAGCCTGCTCGCGCTGCGCCGCGTGGTCATCGAGCCGCTGGGCGTGGTCCGCCGGGCGCCCGGCACCCGGCGCCGGCTGTGGTGGCGGCTGGTGCTGCCGGTACTCGGCCTGGTCCTGCTGAACCCGCTGTCACACCGCATCGACCTGCGCGGCGGCACGCTCCCGCAGGTACGGGTGATCGCCGGTACCGTGCTGCTTCTGCTCGCCGTCGCCGCGCTGCTGCCCTGGTTGATCGATGCGGTGGTGGCCCGGCTCGGTGGCGGCGGGGTGCCCTGGCAGCTGGCGGTGCGCCGGCTCCAACTCAGCAGCGGCGCGTCGGCCCGGGCGGTCAGCGGGGTGGCGGTCGCCGCCGCCGGCGCGATCGCGCTGCAGATGCTGTTCGGCGCCGCCGCGCGCACCTACACGGCGCCGACGGGGCAGGACGCCAACGGCAGCCGGGTCCAGGTGAGCCTGCTCGGTGCCGGCACCGCGGAGTACCAGACGCTGCTGCACCGGCTGCTGAGCACGTCCGGGGTACGCGGCGGCTACGGATTCAGCTCCGGCACCCTGGCCGCACTGGGCCGCCCCACGAAGCACGTCAACGGCGATCAGCCGGGCCTGTACGGTCTCACCGTGAGCGACTGCGCGTCCCTGCGCCAGGTGCTCGCGTTGAGCGCGTGTGCGGACGGCGACGTGTTCCTGGTCGGACCGGCCAGCCCCGCCGTGCCGAGCCCGGGCCAGCGGGTGACCGTCGGGGTCGCCGATCCGTCCGACCCCAAGCCACCGGTGTGGACCGTCCCGACCACGATCCCTCAGGTGTCCCTCCGGCCCGGCTCCGACGGGGCGCTATCGGGTCTGGTCGCGACGCCCGGTGCCATCGGCCCGGCGGCGCTGCCGCACAACTTCTACGTGGAGCTGAGCGCGGATCTGACGTCGCCGGACACCATCGAGCGGATCGGTGACGCCGCGGCGGGCGTGGACCCGACGGCCACCGTCAAGACGTGGGAGCCGGCCAGGGTGGACCACCGGTTCGCGACCATCCGGCAGGGGCTGTTCATCGGGGCGCTGGTCATCCTGCTGCTGGTCGGCGCCAGCCTGCTGATCGGCACCCTGGAGCAGCTGCGCGACCGGCGCCGGTTGCTGCCGGTGCTGGTCGCGTTCGGCACCAGACGCACCACGCTCAGCCGCTCGGTGCTCTGGCAGACCGCACTTCCGGTGCTGCTCGGCATGGTGCTGGCCGTACTGGTCGGGGTCGGCCTGGGGGCCGTGCTGCTGCGCCTGGTGCACGCCCGGGTCGTGATGAACTGGTCGAGCGTCGGCGGGATCGCCGGGGCGGCCGCCCTGATGGTGCTCCTGGTGACCGGGCTGAGCATGCCGGCGCTGTGGCGGCTGATGCGCCCGGAGGGCCTGCGTACCGAGTAACGTCCCGAATCCGAAACGGCCAGGGGCCACCCCGCGGACTGTGGGGTGGCCCCTGGATCGGGGTCAGGCGGTTCAGCGCGTACCGTGCGCGATGCCCGTGACCAGGTGATCGTTCTGCTTCTTCAACGCGGTGTTCGGTGACACCCCGTCGGTCGGGGGCAGTTGCCCGTCCACGGCCGTGTACGGATACACGTCGAACGCGCCCTGCACGTCGGCCAGCACATTGATGGTGCCGGTGTGGTTGTACACACTGAACCTGTTGTACAGCCCGGGGACACCGCCGAGCGGGATGTTGGCCGTGTTCGCCACGGTCGTACCCTTCGCCGGGTCGAGGTTGCTGCTGAGCGGGCGGGTGTCGCCCGCGGGGTAGAGCGTCAGGTAGGTGTCCACGGTCGGGGCGACCGCCGTCACGTTCAGCGCCACCGACTCGGTGAGGTTGTTGACCACCGTGTTCGGCACCGTGACGGTGCCCGTGGCGCCCGAGCCGAGGGCTCCGTTCAGGCCCTGACCATTCCGGCTGTCGGTGATGCGCACCGGCGTGACCGGGCGGTACCGCAGCCCACCCTTTGCCGTGGTGTCGGCGTAAGCGCCGAACAGGTCGATGAGGACGTCGGTGCTGCCGGCCGAGTTGTAGACGGCGAACATCGTCTGTCCCTCGCAGCTGGCGGGGAGGTCGTCGGTCTTGTGACAGACCGAGGTCGGCACGATGGTCATGTTCGGCACGGTCTTGTGCGGGTCGTAGTTGAGCGTCGAGGTCCCGGTCGGCGGGTCGCCCTGCCCGTTCCAGGCGGTCAGGAAGCCGGCGGTGGCCGGGTTGACGGCCGTGATGTTCAGCGCCAGCGCCTTGATGTGCCCGTTCAACTCCCCGAAGTCGAGCCAGAACCAGTCCCAGGAGCCACCGGAGATCGCACCGGTCGGGGCATCCTCGCGGGTGTCGTACAGCCGCTGCGGCTCGTACGGGATCAGCTGACCGCCCACCCCCTGGGTGCTCAGATTGGTGTCGTCCTTGGCGTAGTAGCCGATCACGTCGGCGATGACGGTCACCCTGCCGGTGAGGTTGTAGATGTCAACCTTGCCGCCGCTGCCGATGGCCACCGTCGTGTTGTTGGCCCCGGTCCACCCGGCCGGGAAGTCGATGTTCGACACGCCCGGGCGGGCGCTGCCCTCCGGCCACACCGTCAGGAAGCTGGCGACGGTGCCGGACGTCACGGTCACGTTGAGCACGACGGCGGAGACGCCGTTCGCGGGTACCCCGCCCCGGCCCTCGACCTGCAGGTGAATGATGCCGCCGACGCCGAGCATGCCGGCGGGCGTGCCGTTGCCGTTGCGGGTGTCCAGGATGCGGGTGGGTGGCAGTGGGAAGTAGGTGCCCGCCGCGCCCACGACGCCGGTCGCCGTGACCGGGATGACCCGGTTGCCAGCGGCGGTGTCGTCCGGGATCACCAGGTCGGTCTGGAGCGCGCCGCTCGCGACGGGCTTGGCCGTGATGGTGACCGTGCAGGTGTCGCCGTACGAGAGGGTCGCGTTGGAGCAGGTGTCCGCGCCGAGGCTGAAGGACGCGCCGCTCTTCCCGCCGAGGGACGCGGTCTGGAAGTGGACCGGCTGGCTACCGGTCGCGGTCACCGTGACGGTCTTCGGCGCGCTCGTCTGGCCGAGGTCCAGGTTGCCGAAGGCGAAGCCGTTGGTAGGGGTCTGGGTGGCGGCGACGTAGTCCTTGGTCGAGTGCCACCGGATCTCCCCGGTGACCGGCAGGACCTCGGCGTCGCAGTCGACGCTGTAGGTCGCCGCCAGCGCGGTGACCGCACCAGAGTCGTCGACGGTGTACTCGGTGATGTTCAGGGTGCCGTCTTCCTGGTCGCAGCCGTGGCTGCCGACACCCAGACCAAACATCGCGTGATCGGCGTCAGCCGTGGCCGCCGTCTGGTAGGAGCCGACCCCGAGCGTGCCCCCGGTCGGCGGCAGGATGGGGGCGTCGACGGACAGGGGTCCCCCGGTGACCTGGAACCACAGTCCGGTGTTCCACGTAGTCAGCGAGAAGGTGCTGGCGCTGTCATCGACGGTGTAGCTCTGGCCCGCCGGCGACAGCCACGAGTTGCCAGCGCCGTCGATGGTGAACGCGTCGTACGGCGCCGTCGGCGGGTCCGCGGCCGCCGCGAGGCTGATAGAGGGTGGGATTGCCAGCGTGGCGGCGATGGCCGCAATGCCGGCGATTGCTACGCGAAATGCGCGCATTGAACCCCCGATTCTGGAACAAGTGTCAATAGGACCGGCTGACGATATTCGATTCAACAATCGGCCAGCAACCGGGTTGACGGAAAGCTGGCTGAACGACGGAGTGGCCGCCGATCGACTGCGGCCGGACCGCTCGCGGGACCGCCGCAGCCGTTCGCGCGCAAGGAGATGACTGGGAGTGATCGCTAACCGGACGTTCCCCCGCCATTCACCCGCGCACCCCGGCTTCAGGGGTGGGAAAGCCGGGGGCGATCACCGTCCGAAATCGCGGGAAGACTCGGCGTTAATAGCCGGAGGGTCGCCGAATTCGGCTCTCGGGCGGCGCGAGGAATCACGCCTATTACGGAGGACTTCGCCGCGTGGAGAAATCGAGAAAGACACTTTAGCGGGGTACCGGCTTAATTCCGCCCGACTCGGGCGCGACGCGACCACACCTCCGGCCGCCACCAGCCGGGAGTCCGCGGTTTGACGGGTCGTTTCCCGGGTAGCGGGCGGTGCGGAACATGTCGAGGGGAGTCGTGGTGGGTGACGGGGTACGCGCCGGGAAGCAGCCCGCCGAGCGGCCGGCGGCCGGGGACGATCCGCCGCTGACCCGGACCGAGGTCGAGGTGGACCGGCGGCCCGAGGGAGTCGCCCGGGACGAGGGGGACAGCGTCGTGGAGGACGACGGTTCGAGCCTGTCCGGCGGCTCGTCCGGCGGTACCGGTGGGACCTCCGGTACGCCCGGCCATCCGGACGCCGCGAAGTAGGGGCCGCATCGCCTGCTTGGAACGGCCCGCTCGCCACGGCGAGTAGTCCGCCCGGATACGCGAGGTTCACCCAGACGCGATCGTCGCTGACTGGTACGCGGGGCGGGGTTATGGACGGACCCTCCTCGGCGGTAGCGTGGCGCACGTGCAGGCGGACGGCATTGTCCGTCGGCCGCGCCCACCTCATGCCCGCGGCGTGGCTCATCCGCCGGCAGCGCTCGGCGACGGTATGGAGGATGACGCATGTCCCACGGCGGAGATCTGTTCGCGGTTCGGGAAGACGCTGCCCCGCGTCCGAGCTTCGAGATGGTCCGGCGCGGCTACGACAAGCAGCAGGTGGACCGGTTCGTCGCGCAGGTGGAGCGCGACATCGCGACGCTGGCGACCGAACGCGAGCAGGCATTCGCCCAGGTGCAGGACATGGCCAACCAGCTCCAGCAGATGCAGTCGGAGCTGATCGAGCTGCACCAGCGGCCGGCGCACGTGGACCGGGCGTCCTTCCGGCACCTGGGTCCGATGGTCGACCAGATCCTGGCCCTGGCCGAGAAGCAGGCCGAGGCGATCACCAACACCAGCGCGCAGCGGGCGGCCGAGCACCAGGCCGAGGCGGAGAAGGTGCTCTCCGACTCCCGCGACCGTGCCGCCCAGGCGCTGCAGGACCTCGAGACCGAGCTGAACGCTCAGCGCGCCGAGTACGACAAGTCACACGACGAGCGCCGCAACGCCCACCAGGCCGAGCTCGCCGAGGTACGCGAGCTCATCGACCGGTTGCGCGCCGACGGCGAGGCCGTTCACGAGGGCGCGCTGCAGGAGGCGAAGCGGATCGGCGAGCAGAGCGCCCAGCAGCTCGAGCAGGCGCGCACCGATGCCGCCGGTCTGATCGACGCGGCTCGCACGCAGGCCCAGCAGGAGGTCGAGGCGATGCGCGCCCAGACGCAGCAGGACCTGGGCCAGTGGCAGGCCAGCGTGGAGCGGGAGGTCGGTGAGCGGCGCGCCGCCGTGGAGCGGGACATCACCGAACGCCACGCGGCGTCCGAACGGGAGCTGAACCACAAGCGCACCGTCGCCGAGCAGAAGACCGCCGCGATGCACGCCGAGACCCAGCAATACACGGCCGACCTGCGCCGCCGCGCCGACGAGCAGCACGCGACCCACCAGCAGCAGCTCGGCATCGTCCAGCAGGAGATCCAGACCCGGCAGCAGACCCTGACCCAGGTGCAGAGCGAGCTGGAGTCCGCTTCCACCCGGCTGGGCCAGACCCGCCAGGAGTCGGCAACGGCCGAGCAAGAGGTCATTCAGTTGCAGCAGCGCCTCGGCGAGCTCCGTCAGGACCTGACCTCCGAGCTCAACCGGCTGGAGGAGGCTCGGCGGGCGGCCGAATCGGCGGAGCGGCACGCCAAGGAGACCCGGGCCCGGGTGAAGGCCGAGGCGAAGCGGGTGGCCGACCTGGCCGCGGCCGCCGTGATGGCCGCCGCCGCACATGGCGCCGACACCGGCGAGTACCCGCAGGTGCTGCTGGCCGCCCGGCAGGCCGCCGGCTCCGCGGCCGAGCAGCTGGCCGCTGAGCAGAACGGCAACGGTCACCAGGGCAACGAGCCGGCCGGCATCGCGCAGGCGGGCATCGAGCACGCGGCCGGAGAGGCCGTCGAGTCCCCGGTCGGCCACCCCGAGCCCGGCGCGGCAGCGCCCGAGTTCAACCCGTGGGTGCCGGCCGGCGTCACCCTCCATTCCGGACTCGAGGCCGACCGCGGCATCCCCGCGCAGCGGGGCCCGGAGCCGGGGAGGGTCGCGACCGACACCGAGTAGTCGACGACGGTGGCCACGCTGACGCACCTGCACTCCGTACCGGCCGGGCCGCAGCCCGCGCCGTGCGAGTCGGTCGTCCGGCCACCCCATCCGCGGCTGCGGCCGTACGTGCTCGGGTACGGCGGATTCCGCTCCGGCTCCGGACAGCCCGTACGGCACCGGATCCTGCCGATGAACCTCACCACTCTGATCATCGACCTCGACGGCCCGTACGGGCTGGTCACCGGGGCGCGCGGCACCGCGTCGACTCAGGGGCAGACCGGATGGGGGCACGGGGTCTCCGTCGGCCTCACCCCGGCCGGGGTGTCCGCCCTGCTCGGCGTGCCCATGCCGGAGTTGGCCGGCCGGACCGCCCGACTGGCGGACGTCCTCGGTCACCGCGCCGCCGAGCTGGCCGAACGGCTGGCCGCCGCACCGGACTTCCCCAGCCGCTTCGCGCTGCTCGACGACCGGCTGGCCGCCTGGGCCGTCGCCGGCCGTTCGGCCCGGTGGGCGGCGAAGGACCGGCCGCGCGACCAGCTGATCACCGAGGCTTGGTGGCGGCTGCAGCGCGGCACGGGCCGGCCACGGGTGGGCACCGTCGCCGGCGAACTCGGCGTCAGCCGCCGCTACCTCGAAGTCGGTTTCCGGCGCCGGATCGGCCTGTCCCCGGCGACCGTGGCGCGGGTCGCCCGGTTCCAGCGCGCCGTGCACCTGCTCGGCACGGGTACGGACCTGCCGCGCACGGCGATCGAGAGCGGGTACGCCGACCAGCCGCACCTCACCCGCGAGACGCGAGCGATGGCCGGCGTCACCCCTCGGCAGCTGTGCGCATTCCTTCAAGACGTCCGGGCCGCCCACGCGTAGCGTCCGGCCGCATGGAGTTCTCCGGCAGGACGGCGCTCTCGGGCAAGACGGCACTCTCGGGCAAGACCGCGCTGGTGACGGGCGGTTCCCGGGGCATCGGACGGGCCATCGTGACCCGGCTCGCCGAGGCCGGCGCCCGCGTCGTCTTCACCTACGTCAACAGCCGGGCCGAGGCCGACGACCTCGCCGGCCGGTTCGACGGCGTGACGGCGGTCCGCGCCGACCAGGCCGACCTGTCCAACCTCCACGCGATGTTCGAGCCGGTCCGCGACGGCCTCGACATCCTGGTCAACAACGCCGCGATCAACCCGCTCTCGCCGATCGCCGACATCACCGGGCCGGAGTTCGACCGGGTGATGACCGTCAACGCCAAGTTTCCGCTGCTGGCCATGCGGGAGGCCGCGACCGTGCTGCGCGACGGCGGGCGGGTCATCAACGTGTCCACCCTCAACACCGTGCTGCCCGGGCCGGGGCTGGCGCTGTACTGCGCCAGCAAGGCGGCCCTCGAACAGTTCACCGCGGTGGCCGCCCGGGAGTTCGGTCCTCGGGGCATCACCGTCAACACCGTCTCGGCCGGGGCCACCGACACCGACCTGTTCCGGGCGAGCAACCCACCGGAGGCGGCGGCCCAGACCGCCGCGCTGGCCGCCCTGCGCCGGCTGGGCCGGCCGGACGACATCGCCGGGGTCGTGCTCCTGCTCACCGGGCCCGACGCGCAATGGATCACCGGTCAGAACATCCGAGCGACCGGTGGGCTGCTCGTCTGATCTCTCGTCCCGGCCCTCCACCACCTACCCTGGGCGGATGCGCATCGACCTGGTCACCATCGTCGTGGAAGAGTACGACCCGGCCATCGCGTTCTTCACCGGCGCGCTGGGCTTCGACCTGGTCGAGGACTCGCCGGCGCTGACCACCGACGGGCGCTCGAAGCGCTGGGTGGTCGTGCGGCCACCGGGCGCCGAGACGGGCATCCTGCTCGCCCGCGCCGACGGTGAGCGCCAGGTGGCGGCCGTCGGCAATCAGGTCGCCGGGCGCGTCGCGCTGTTCCTGAGGGTCGACGACTTCGACGCGGCGTACGCCCGGATGGTCTCGGCCGGTGTGCGGTTCGTGGGAGCCCCGCGCACCGAACCGTACGGCCGGGTCGCGGTGTTCCTCGACATCGCCGGCAATCGGTGGGATCTGCTCGGTCCCACCCGGCCGTAACGCCCTGAGGTTCGGGCGCATGGCCAAGGCCTCGTCGAGGTAACGGGTGAGGATGACCCGCGAGCCGCAGCCCGGGTCGCCGGCAGGGGTGACCGCTGATCAAAAAAGCCCTCCACCCGCAGGTGAGAGGGCTTTTTGAGTCTTGTGCGCCCGGAGGGACTCGAACCCCCAACCTTCTGATCCGTAGTCAGATGCTCTATCCGTTGAGCTACGGGCGCTGGAACCTGAACCAGTGTACATACTGGGTTTTGCGCGGAGGCTCCGGGATTCGAACCCGGGAGGGGCTTTAAGACCCCAACCGCATTAGCAGTGCGGCGCCATAGACCAGACTAGGCGAAGCCTCCTGGACGGCCCTAGGACCGTCGCCGGTCGAGGATACAGGGCGGCTGCCGTCCCGGGCAAAACAGAACCTCAGGCAATTGCCGAACGGCCCGCTCGCCAGCACGCGAACCGCGCCGAGGACGGCTACCCTCGGGGCGCATGGAGGACGACAGCAGGACACCGCGGCGCGAAAACCCGCCCAGGGATCCGGCGGCCAAGCGTCCCGCGCGATCCGTGCCCCCGGCGCAACCGGGCCACCGCGAGCGGCCCGTGCCTCCCCAGCGGCGCACACCCCCCGAGCGGGCCACGTCCTCCGAGCAGGCCACACCTCCCGAGCAGGCCACCCCTCCCGAGCAGGCCACGTCCCCCGAACGGACCAAGCCGCCCGAGCAGGCCAAGCCTCCGGAGCGGCGCACGCCCCCCGCGGCCCTCTTCATGGAGCCGGTGATCCCACCCCCGCTCCCGCCGCCCGAGCTCGATGACCTCACCCCCGACGACCTGACCCCGGGCGACCCTGATCCCGCCACGCTCACCCCGGATGATCTCGGTCCTGACGATCTCGACCCGGATGACCTCGGCCCGGATGACCTCGGCCCGAACGGTCTTCGGCCGAACGGCGCGGCGGACGCCGAGGGCAATGCGGTGGCGGCCGCCGGCACGGACTCGGTTGCCGCAGACGCCGGACCGCCCGCCGAGCACGCTCAACCGCCAGCAGAGCACCCCGGATCCCCCGCCCGGCGCCCCGAACCGCCCGGCCGAGGCCCGGAGCCGTCAGCGGAAGGCTCAGAGCCGCCGGCCGAGGGCCCAGAGCCGCCGGCCGAGCACCCCGAGCCGCCCGCTCGGCGCCCCACACCGCGCGCCCGCGCGACCGGCCAGCCCTTCCGCACCCCGCCGGCGAAGGCCGCCCCGCGGCAGACCCGGCCCACCAGCCCCGAACCCCCGCGCACCCGCCCCACCAGCCCCGAGCCCCCGCGCACCCGCATGACGGGGGCCGAACCCCCACGCACCCGGCCGATCAGCCCCGAACCCCCGCGCGCCCGCCCCGCGGACGCCGAACCCCCGCGTGCCCACCCCGCGGACGCCGAGCCCCCGCGCGATCGCCCCGTGCCTCGGGCGAACATCCCCGGCCAGCGCTCCGGTTCCGACCCCGACTACCGGCCCACCCGCACCAATCCGGTCGTTCCGGATAATAAGCCGGAAATCATTCCAAGCCTCGCCGACGGCAACCCCGCCGGGCAGGATGAGCCCGCCGGGCTGGATGAGCCCGCCGCCACATCGACACCGGCATCGGCGCAGGCGCAGGCGCCGACACCGGCACAGGCGCCGGGGAAGAAGGCGACCGCCAGGAAGGCGGCGAAGAAGGCCGCGCCCCGGAGGGCCGCCTCCGCAACCGCCGCGCCGACCGACACCGGACCGGGGCACGACGCCCCGCCCGGGACCATCGCCCCGCCCGGGAGCATCGCCCCGCCGGGGACCACCGCCGGGCCCGAGGACGCCGAAAGGCAGCAAGCGGCCCAATCCGGGTCCGGCGCCGGTACCGCCGGCACCCCGCTCGAAATCCTGCTCTGGGACCGGCTGCGGGGTGACCCCACCCACGCCCCCGAACTGCTCGCCCTCGCCGCCGTCGAGCGGCTGGGGCCCGAGGCCGCCCGGCACACCGCGTGGCTGCGCGCCACCTACCCGGGCGCCACCGACGACGGGATCGCCCGGGCCGCCGGGCGCCGGTTCGGCAGCCAGGCCAGGCAGGGTGCGCTCGCCGGGGTCATCGCCCGCGAAATCGGCCAGGCCGCCGCGCTCGGTTGGCTGCAGGCCCGGCTGGTGCTGCACATCGCCGCCGCCTACGGGCAAGACCCGTGCGCCCCGGACCGGGCCGCCGAGCTGCTGGTCCTGCTGCGGGTACGCGCCGACCTCGCGGGCTCCCGGGAGGCGCTGGCGGCGACCCGCGACACCGGGGTGGCACCGGGCCGGTCGGCGGGTCGGCTGCTGTCCGTGGGGCTGCGCGGAGCCGGCCGGCGGCTGGCCTCCCGGCTGGTACCGGGTGCCGGGGTACTGCTCGACGTGCTGGTCAACGACGCCCTGGTCGAGGGCCTGACCCGCCGGGCCGTCGCCATGTACCGGCCGCGGCGGGCCACCGTCCCGACCGGCACCGCCGCGGAGTGACCGGCACCGGTCGACGCGGGATCAGTGCAGGAACGACAGGTGCTGGTGCAGCGTGGCGTAGCCGATGAACGCCACGGAGTCGATGAGGAAGTGCGCGATCGCCAGGGGTAGCACCCGTCGGAACCTGATGAAGAAGAGCGCGAAAATCACTCCCATGACGGCGTTGCCGAGGAAGCCGCCGAAGCCCTGGTAGAGGTGGTACGAGCCGCGCAGCAGCGCGCTGGTCAGCACCACCGCCGGTAGCGCCCAGCCGAGCTGGCGCAGCCGGGTCACCAGGTACCCGACCACGATCAGCTCCTCCAGCAGCCCGTTCTGGGCGGCGGACAGCAGCAGCACCGGGATCGCCCACCACACCTTGGGCAGCGCCTCGGGCACCACCTTGGCGTTGATGCCCAGCGCCAGCGCGGCGAGGTAGAGCCCCAGGCCGGGGATGCCGATCAGGGCGGCCAGGCCGGCACCCGCGCCCAGGTCGCGGCCGGGCCGGCGCGGCGAGATCCCGAGTATCCGTTGGGCGTCGCCGCGGTCCCGGTTGAGCAGGTGCACGGCGAGCAGCGCCGGTACCACCGCGAACAGGATCTGCGCGAGTTGCAGGGCCAGGTCGAGCCACGGCCGGCCAGGCGCCTGGGAGCCGTTGAGCGTGGCGGACTGCTGGTCGAGCGCCTGTCGGGCGGTCAGCCGGCCGACGATTTCGATCATGGCGTAGATCGCGCTGTACCCGAGCGAGACGCCGAGTACCAGCAGGATCTCGTTGCGCAGGACGGCCCGTCCGGCCGGCAGGCCGCCGACCGAGGCCGACCCACCCTCGCCGGACGAGTCCGGCGCCGTCCGGCCCGGCAAACCTGTCTCCACGCGGCCAGATTATCCGGCGATCACGGTACCGCCAGGGGGACCGCCGAGATCAACTCTGGACCCCTACCGGGGCCACCCCGTCGCGAATACTCGGTGATCGCACACACTGTGCGATAGAGGTCAACTCAAAGTAGTCACCCTGGTACCACATACCTACGCAGCATGACCGTGCGCGAACGCAGCGCTATTCTTCCCCGAGCGCAGAGGGTGTCATGAGCGACTTGTCACGATTATTGAAAGAGAGCTGGTCCATAGTCGAGGACCGGCAGGACAAGGTGGGGGGCTACTTCTACGCCCGCGTGTTCCTCTCCAACCCCCAGCTTCGCGATCTGTTCCCGGTGCAGATGGACGTGCAGCGGACCCGGCTGCTCAGCGCGATCGTCACGGCCGTGCAGAGCATCGAGGACCCCGATCGGTTCAACGAATATCTCGGCTCATTGGGTCGGGATCATCGCAAATTCCAGGTCGAACCCGCGCACTTCGACGGTGTGGGCGACGCGCTGGTGGAGGCGCTGCGCATCGTCGCGGGCGATCAGTGGTGCTCGGAGTACGACCAGGCGTGGCGCGACGCGTACCAGGCGATGGCGGAGCGGATGATGGCCGGCGCCGAGGCCGACAGCGGCAACCCGCCGCTGTGCCACGCCGAGGTGTTGCGCCACGAGCGCCGCTCCCGCGACATCGCCGTGTTCACCTGCCGCCCGTTGCAGCCGCTGCCCTACCGGGCCGGGCAGTACGTCAGCGTGGAGTGCGAATACCAGCCCCGGGTGTGGCGCACGTACTCGATAGCCAACGCGCCGAGCGACGGCGGCGAGCTGGACTTTCACGTCCGGGCGCTGGGCGCCGGCTGGGTTTCCGGGGCGCTGGTGCGCCGGATCAAGCCGGGCGACATGATCCGGCTGGCCGCGCCGATGGGCACCATGACCCTGGACCGCAAGTCCACGAGAGACATCGTGTGCGTCGCCGGCGGCACCGGGCTGGCACCCATCAAGGCGCTGATACAGGAGTTGATCAAATACAACCGCACGCGGTGGGTACACCTGTTCTTCGGCGCGCGCAATCGCGACGATCTGTACGACCTCGACGAGCTCAACCGGCTGGCCGCCCAGCACCCGTGGCTGTCGGTCGTGCCGGCGTGCAGCGAGGACGACGGGTACACCGGCGAGCAGGGCAACATCTGCGACGTGGTGACCCGGTACGGGCCATGGCGCGAGCACGACTTCTTCGTGTCCGGACCGGCCGCGATGGTCAAGACCACCCTGCGTGGCCTCACCGAATTGCAGGTCCCCTCGGTACGGGTCAAGTACGACCCGTACACGCGCTAACCGTCGCCGTACCGCCAGGGGTTGCCCGTTCCTCGGTACTCCTCGACCGGCACCAGCGAGCCGTCCGGCGGCATCCGATCGACGTACAGCCTGCCCTCGAGGTGGTCGATCTCGTGCGCCACCAGCCTGGCCAGCCCCTGCTCGAACACGGTGATCGTGGCGGCGCCGGTGAAGGTGAGGTGCCTGACCTCCAGCCACATCGGCCGGCGCACCCGTCCGCGTACGTCGAAGAACGACAGACAGCCCTCGAACTGCTCGTCGGCCTCGGACGAGGCGCCCACCACGCTGGGGTTGAGCAGGACCACCGGCGGCAGGTCGGGCTCCGGCGTCCGCACCACCGCCGCCGCCCAGTCCAGCCCCAGCTGCGGTGCGGCGAGGCCCATGCCCTTGCCGAACACGTGCAGCTCACAGATCCGATCCAGCGCGGTCAGCAGCCGGTTGACCACCTCGCGCGCCATCGGCTCCTCGGCCGGCAGGTCGAACTGCCGGGCCGGCTGGCGCAGCTGGTCGCTGCCGCGCTGCACGATGCCGACCGCGCGCATCCGTTCGCTGGCCCGGATGCGGCTGGACTGGTTGTTCTCGATGGACACGCGCGGCGCCGGGATCGGGGCGCGGAAGCGCCATTGCAGCCGGAAGCGCGCGGACAGCGGCGGATTGCTGGTGTTCCACTCGAAGATGGTGCTGTCGCCGTCGCTCATCTCCTGCACCGGCGTGCGTAGCGGCGACTCGGCGGTCAGCGAGGTCTGCACTCCCCACACCGCGGGCGCCACGGCGGTGGGGAACCTCAGCTGGATGGTCAGCCGCCGGGTGGGCAGCCGGACCGCCCGCTGGAACCAGCGCCCCCACTTGTCCTCGCCGACCTGGTACGAGTACCGGATGACCGCGCGCTGGCCGCGGTACAGCGGGAAACGGGACTGGTCGTTCTCGAACAGCACCCACGCCTCTTTGAACGAGTCGCGGTCGTGCGTGGCCCGCCACTCCATCGGCTCGCCCGGGCTCTCCGGTCCCTCGCCATGGAACGCCGAGAGGTTCAGCTCGTCCCAGGTCAGCGGGTTTTCCCGGTAGAACTGGTTGGAGCGCTCCGGCTCGCCCGGGTACCTGTCCACGGACACGCGAACCGGGTATCGGGTGACCGGCTCGGTACCCGCGTTGTAGAGGTGGCGCCGGATCGTACAGTGGTACACGCCGTCCATATAGGACAGAGTGGCGATCTCGTGCTCGACCACCAGCCCCGCGCCGGGCGGCAGCCACTGCCCCGGTGCGCCGCTTGACGGCCGCGGTCCGGCGCGGTTGCGGCGCAGCTCGTTGTACTCGGTGAAGCGCGCCCAGATCGCGCCGCCGGCCTGCAGCACGGCCTCGGCCCGTCGGGCGAAGTCCTCGGTCGGCCGGTGCCGGCGACCCTCGACGTGGCTGACGTAGGACGGGTCAAAACCCATGTTGGCAGCCAGCTGCTTCTTCGACAGCCCTCGTTCAGCCCGCCATTGGGCGAGTTCGGCAGCGAAGGCACCAGCTGCCCTGTCAAGGGGTGAGGTGGTCATCCGAACGATCGCCTCATATAGACCGGGCTCCAGTTGTTGACACCGGGCCTCCAGTTTCTGTCGGCCATCCGTCGATCTACCATAACTGTCAGCTACCTGACAGTTACTCACGTAACACATTTGGTCATGCGTGCGCCGACGCGCGGACCGGCCGGATTGGTTAGGCTTCCCTTAGCCAGCTAGGGTGGGCGAGTTGCCCAGGTCGGGAAGGGGACCGTTGACCGCGCTTGTGCCCGCCACACGTTCCCTGACCACGGCGAATCCCGCACCCACCCTGGCACCGATCCTGGACTGCCTCGACGCCGTACGGCGCCGGCACGGCGACGCCCCGGTGCACGGGATCGCACCCGGCCTCCTGGTCGAGGACCCGACCGGCTGGCTACCGGCCACCTGGTTGGCGGACGGCAGCGCCCTGCCCGACCTGTTCGACGCCGCGGCGCGGCGGTGGGGCGGCAGCCCGCACGCCAATGCCGCCCTGGCCTGGAAGTCCTACACCTACTGGCTGGCCCTGCCGGCGGTGCTCGGCTACGCCTACGCCCGCCGGGTGCCCGCCATGACGGCCGACAACACGCTGGTCAAGCTGCACGTTGACCCGCCGTTCCTGGAGATCGGCCTGCGCCGGCCGCAGATCGCGGTGCTGCCCGGCCATCCACTGGCCGGCCACCTCGTGCGGCGGGAGCCGGGCGGCCGGGCGGGCAGGCCCTCGCTGCGCGGGACGGACGTGCGGGTGGTCGAGGACCTCCCCGGATATCTGCGGACCACCCTGGTCGACCGGCACCTCACGCCGGTACTCGACGCGCTGGCCGGCTCGGTGCGGCTCAGCCGCCGTGCGCTGCTCGGCTCGCTCGCCTCGGGGATCGGGTACGCGCTGGCCCGGGCGCAGCACGCGCTGCCGGAGCCGATAACGGGCACGGCGCACACGCTGCTGTCCGCGCTCGGGCTCGAGGACCTGGTCGAGGTGTCCGAGCGGCCGGCGGTGCGGCGGCACACCTGCTGCCTGGCCTTCACGCTGCCCGAGCCGAAGGTCTGCCGGGGCTGCTGCATCGAGACGACGCCGGCGGTCAGCCCAGCGCGCTGACGTCCCAGAGCCAGACGTCGTCGACCCGCTGACCGGGGCCGAACAGCTGGTCCAGCGTGGCGTGCAGGTCGGTCGCGTGCGGCGCGTCCGGCCCCAGCACCACCAGCCCGGCGTCCCAGAATTTGACGTCCTGCCGGGCCTGCGCCCGCTGCTGGTCACCGATGGCCGGCACCCCGCCGTTGTAGCCCACGTTCGCCAGCAGCCCCGACGTCGGCCGGGCCTGCGGCCCGTACCCGCCCCGGCCCGACGAGTCGGGACCGAGGAAGTACCCGCCCACCGCGCGGTAGCCCTGATCCGTCGCGTTGTCCCAACTCATCGCCTCGATGTTGCCGTTCCAGGTGGTGTCGGCCGAGAGCACCGAGCGGTCGCCGGACAGGTGCGCCCGCCAGTCGCCGCTGGTGAAGAAGGCCGGTACCGCCGGACGGGGGGATACCGGAAGCTGGCGGGGGATCACCGGTATCAGGGTGGCGGCCAGCGCCAGCGCGCCCACCCACCCGTACCGGCGCCGGAACAGCTCGTCGAACGCGTACCCGAGCAGCACCGCCACCACCGGTATCAGCACCAGCCCGAGCCGGGTCGGCACCACCGAGTCGAACAGCGGCAGGCGGTTGACCCAGCTCCACGGCGCGTGCGAGACCACCGTGCGGCCCCGGTAAGTGGCCGTGGCGCCCAGCGACAGCACGAAGAAGACCAGCGCGACCAGGGTCAGCGCGCGTACCGAGACCCGCCGCCACAGCCAGACGACGATCACCAACAGCGCGAGCAGCAGCGGCCAGCCGAGGAACGTGTTCTCCTCCGGCTGTGGCGCCAGCTGCCCGTCCGCGGCCGACTGGCCGACCAGCGACAGCTTCGCGAAGGCCGGATAGCTGGCCAGGTCGGCGCCGTACCCGAGGACGAAGTCGGGCAGCCCGGAGTAGTGCTGCGGACCGAAGAACTGGTACCACAGCGGGTACGCCAGCAGCACGGCCGCGACCGCCACCGCCGCGCCCGCCCCGCGCAGGAACGGCCGTACCGCCGCGCGTACCTGGCCCGGCCGCGACACCGCGTACCCGGCGACGAACAGCCCGGCGGCGAGGGCGGCCAGGAACAGCAGTTCCTCGTTGAGGAACGCCTGCCAGGTGACCAGCAGCCCGAGCACGATGCCGTGGCGCACGGTACGCATGGTCAGCGCCCGCCACACGATGAACGGGAGTAGGAACTGGGCGACCAGGTTCGGGTGGGCGTTGGTGTGGTTGATCATCCCCGGCGCGAACCCCGCGACGGCCCCACCGATCGCGGCCGCGACCCGGCTGCGCACCAGGTGCCGGGACAGCACCAGGTACCACGCCGCGGCGGTGCCGGCGATGCCGAGCGTGATCATAAGGACGAGCGCGACGGACGGGCCGAACAGCACGGTTATCGGGATCAACGGCACGGTCAGCCCGAGCAGGCCGGTGTTGGCCATCAGGTTCACCCCGAGCGGCGCGTTGAGCCGCGGCGTGGCGAACGGGTTCTCGCCGTGCGTGAAGATCCGAACGGCGTGCCGCAGCGCCCACTCGAAGAACGGCGGATCGGAGCTGTTCGCCGCGGGGTTGACGGATCCGGGATCGTGCCAGAGCCGGCCAAGAACCGTGATGGCGAGCGCGAAGTAAATCAGGATGACCGCGAGGTCCAGGTACCGCCCGGCCCACGCGTCGAGCCGCCGCGGATCTTGCCCGGCCGGTTTGTCCCCGGCCAGGTCGGTCGACGTGGCCGGTGCGGCCGGCGTGGCCGGTGCGGCCGGCGTGGCCGGTGCGGCCGACGTGGCCGGTGCGGCCGGTGCGGTCGCGTCGGCCGGCGGGGCGGCGCTGGGCGGGCGGCCCGGGGAGGCGGGCTCCGGCGTGGAGGTGGTCATCGGCCGCGAGCTTAGCCGCTAGTCAACGATTTTTCGGACGTCCCACAACCAGACCCCGTTGACCCGGGTCGGCTGGAAGCCGAGCAGGGCGCTGGTGGTCTGTCGCAGCAGCGTCTCGTTGCGGGTCGGGGGCAGGATCACGATCGCCGCCCGCCAGTAGCGCAGATCGGCCAGGGCCGCCCGGCGGTCCGCCGCGCTGACCGTGAGCGCCCTGGTACGCGCCGCCTGCGCGTCGCGCGGACGCACCGTACTGCCCAGGGGCGTGTCCCCACCCGCGTACGGGCGCGGTTCGTAGGGCAGCACGTATACCGCGTACAGCTTGGTGGCGGTGGGCCGCGGCGGCGCCCCGAAGCGGGCCGACTGGTCGGTGGCGCTGGTGGGTCCGAGGAAGTACCCGCGCGGGATCTGGTAGTCCAGGCCGGCCGTGGCCTGCCAGAGGATCGGGTCGGGAACCCGGTACGCCGGCAACGGCACCGACACCACGGTCCGGCCGGCCGGCACGTACCCGCGCCACTGCCCGCTCGTGATGAACGCCGGCACCGGCGCCCGGTCGGCCGTCGGTATCGGCGTGGGCAGCACCGGAATCAGGGCGCCCAACAGGACGATCAGCAACAGCGGGGCCCAGTGTCGCCGGGTGCGTCGGGACGCCGCGGTCAGGTCCAGTACCCGCTGGATCCCCAGGGCGAGCAGCGCCCCGAGCACCACTATCACCACGAACGCGTACCGGCCCGGCACCGTCAGGTCGACCAGCGGCACGTGCAGGAACAGCGTGAACGGGCCGGGCACCCCGACCCGGTGCCCACCGACCCGGATCGTCGGGCCCAGCGACAGCGCCGCGAAGATCAGCGCCGTGACCGTTCCGGCGCGCACCAGTGGGTTACGCCGCCACAAATACACGGCGGCCGCCGCACCAAGCGCGATCAACGGCCAGCCGAACGACGCGTTGTCCTCGTTCGGGCTGGGTCCCAGCGCGGGCGCCGCGACGCGACCACCGATAGATTCACGGGCGTAGGTCACGTACGCCACCAGGTCCAGCGTGTAGGAGCCGGGCGGGAAGGGCAGGCCGTGATACGCCCTCGGACCGAGGAACTGCCAGTACACCGGGTAGGCCAGCAGCACCGCCGCGGTCAGCGCGGCGACGCCCAGGCCGGCCCCGAACCGTCTCGCCTCGCGCCGCGCCCGCTGCCGGTCGAACAGGGCGTACAGCAGCACGAAGGCGCCGATCGCCAGGCCCGCCAGGAAGAGGATTTCCTCGTTCACGAAGGCCTGATAGGTGACCAGCAGCCCGAGCAACACCCCGCGCCACACCGGCCTCCCGGCCAACCGGAGCGTGGCCAGCAGCATGAACGGGATGGCGAACTGCGCCACCAGATTGGGTTGGCCGCTGGCGTGGGCCACCATCGCCGGCGCGAACCCACACAGCAACGCGCCGACGAACGCGGCGAAGCGAGAGGCGACCAGATGGCGGCTGAACACGTAGTACCACGCGAGCCCGGTCAACCACAGCGACAGCGTCAGCAGGACCGCGAAGGACACCACCGGACCCCAGAGGAGAGTCACCGGTACGAGCGGGATGGTCAGGCCGAGTGCGGCCGTATTCGCCATCAGGTTCACGCCGTCCGGCACGTTCATCTTGTGGGTGAAGAATGGGTTCTCCGGATGCGTCACCAGCAGGGCTCCGTGGGCCAGCATCCATTCGAACAGGGTGTGGTCTCCCCGGTTGCTGGCGAGTACTCTGCCCGTCACGTGACGCCATAGATGTGCGGTCGTCCACAGCGCACCGAGCAGGAGGAGGGCGCAGGCGATGAGGTCGGACTGGCTCACCCGGACATGACGGAGCCGCGACTTGGCCCGCCCCGTGGCGGTTCCGAACCTCGGCTCGCCCGGACTCAAGTCAGTCATAATCACTGTTCCGGTGATTTTCAGAAATAGGAGGTCCCCCTTCTCCCATCCTTCTATCTGGCAAATCCTTGTGTTGTCGTGAGGGCACGTATTCATCCCGTAGAGTGCTTGGTAGGTGACCTGCCGAGCAGTCAGAGGAGTTCGCTCCATGTCTGAGATCACCGGAGACCAGCAGGTTCAGTCGGAGGTGTTGGAGGGGCTTGCGACGGCGGTGAACCATCGACGATGGTTCGTTGAGTTCGCGTTGGACTATCTCGGCGACGACCCGATCGAGATCGGCAGCGGACTGGGCGACTACGCGTTGGAATGGGCGCCGCACTTCACCCGGTTCACCGCCACCGAGGCCGACCCGGACCGGCTGGTAGCGCTCAAGGAGCGGTTGACCGGACACCCCAACATCGAGGTACGGCAGATGCTGCTGCCCACCGACGAGTTGAACACCTACTCCGGAGCCGTCTCCTACAACGTGTTGGAGCACATCGAGGACCACGTCGGTGCGCTACGCAGCATCAGCGGGCTGGTCCACCCCGGTGGCGCGATCGTCCTGATCGTGCCGGCGTTCCCGTTCGCGATGAGCCCCGTCGACGTGGCCACCGGACACGTGCGCCGCTACACCAAGCGCACGATGGCCGAGGCGCTGCACGCCGCCGGGTTGCGCATCGAACGTGTCCAGTACGCGAATGCCCTCGGTCTTCTCGGGTACTACATGGCGACCAGCGTGTTCAAGCTGACCCCGTCCGAGGGTCCGATG
Source organism: Rugosimonospora acidiphila (assembly GCF_039543385.1). NCBI lineage: Bacteria > Bacillati > Actinomycetota > Actinomycetes > Micromonosporales > Micromonosporaceae > Rugosimonospora > Rugosimonospora acidiphila. The sequence goes on along the minus strand of NZ_BAABJQ010000012.1, from coordinate 190,900 downwards.
GTGAAGTTCTACGACCGCTTCGTGCTGCCCCTGACCAAGGGCGCCGAGCGGTTGGTCCGGCCGCCGTTCGGCCAGTCCGTGTTCGCGGTCGCCCGGGTGCCCGAGCGATCCGCGTGACGCCGTAAGGCCCCACGCGGACCGCGACCGCACCGGAGCATGCGGGTACTCAGGCCGGAAGCAGTTCACCGATCGCTCGGCGCAACTGGTCCGGCGTCAGCCCGTGTAGCCGGGCGTGGTCGGCCGGCGTGCCGTAGCGCCGCGGATCAGTGCGGCCCACCCCCAGCGACAGCAGCCGGTGCGGCACCGCGACCAACGCGTCGGCCACCTGGCTCGCCGAGGTACCCGCGAGGTACGGCTCGACCAGCACCACCGTCGCCGCGTCCGTACCCGACACCAGGGCGCGCAGGCCGGCCCTGTCGAACGGTCGGGGCGTGTGCGTGTACGCCACCGTCACGTCCAGCCCCTCGGCGGCGGCCAGCACCGGATCCAGCATCGGCCCGACCGCCACCACCGTGGCGGCGCGCCCGTGCCGGATCGGCACCAGCCCGTACCCGTCGTGCGGCGCCGCGTTCGACTCCGTCGACAGCCGCAGGTACGACGACCCGTCCCGCCCCACCGCCTCGCGCAGCAACGGCCCCACCTCGTCCGGGTGCCCCGGCACGTGCACGGTCCAGTCCGACAGCGTGTCGATGAGCGCCACGTCCCCTGGCGCCTGATGAGTGCGGCCGGACCGGGCCGCGTCGTACGACGCGCCCACGCTGACCAGGACCGCACCGCCGCCCTGGTGGTCGAGGTCCAGCTTGATCTGCTCGAAGGCCCGCTCCACCAGGAACGGCGCGTAGGTGTGGGCGATCGGGCGCAGCCCGGTCTTCGCCAGCCCCCCGGTCACCCCGAGCAGCAGCTGCTCCCGGATGCCCACGTTGATGACCCGATCCGGGTGCCGGCGCGCAGCCCCGTCGAACAGGTCCGACGAGATGTCCGCGAGCACCACCGCCACCCGCGGATCCTCGTCCAGCAGTGCGGTCGCCGTGTTGACGAGCTCCTCACGCATCGGACTCACCATTTCCTCTCGACCGTCGCCACGACCACCCTCGGCGCACCCGGATGCGGCGTTGTGAACGCGTGCTCCAGCGCGTCCCAGGCCCGTCCATCCACTGTGGACGTATCCCAGCCGTTCATCGCGAACCTCGAGGCGATCCCGCCCGGCCACCCGTGCGTCGCCGACTGGTTGTCGATCACCACCGCCGTCAACGAGTCCAGGCCGGTGGCCCCCGCGTACGCGATGGCCTCGTGGTTGGATCCCTCGTCCAGCTCCGCGTCGCCCAGCAGCACGAAGACCCTGGGCCGCCACAGGCCCCGGGCCCGCAACCCGAGCGCCATCCCGACGCCGAGGCCGAGCCCGTGGCCCAGCGAGCCCGAACCGATCTCCACCCCCGGGATCAGCGTGCCGTCCGGATGGAAGCCCAGCCGGCTGCCGGCATCGCCGACGTCGTCGAGCCAGTCCAGAGGGATGAACCCCTTCGCCGCCAGCACCGCGTAGAACGCGGCCGGCCCGTGCCCCTTCGAGAGCAGAAACAGGTCCCGCTCCGGATCGTCCACCGTCTGCGGGCTCACCCGCAGGACCCGGTCGTAGAGCACCCACAGCGCGTCCAGGGTGGACGTGGCGCTGGGCGCGTGCTTCTCGTCCCCGGTGAGCCGACTCATCAGCGCGAGCAACCGCTCGGTCTGCGCTTGCCGCTCCGCGCTTGTCTTGATCTCGGTCATGTAGGTAGCGTGCAACTTTAAGTTAACTTTAGGTCAAGGGAATCGATAGATGCAGCCCCTCACCATCGGTGAACTCGCCGCGCGCAGCGGCGTGGCCACCTCCGCGCTGCGCTACTACGAGCGGTTGGGCCTGATCCGGTCCACCCGGACCGGCGGCAACCAGCGCCGGTACGAGCGGGCCGAGCTGCGCCGCGTCGCCTTCATCCGAGTCTCCGCGCAGGTCGGCGTGCCCCTGGAGGACATCCGCGCCGCGCTGGCCAGCCTGCCCGACGCCCGCACCCCCACCAAGGCCGACTGGGCCCGGCTGTCCCGGCAGTGGCGCGGGCGCCTGGACGAACAGATCCAGCTGCTGGAACGGCTGCGCGACCGGCTCGCCGGCTGCATCGGCTGCGGCTGCCTGTCGATGGCCAGCTGCACGATGTTCAACCCCGCCGACCGGCTGGCCGAAAGCGGCGCCGGCCCGCGCCGGCTACTGGCCGACGACCAGTAGAACCTTGCCGATGTGTAGGTTCTGCGCCACGATCTCGTGCGCGTGGGCCGCCTGATCCATCGGTACCGTCCGGTCCACCACCGGCCGGATCGCGCCCGACTCCAGCAGGGGCCACACCTCGTCGCGTACCCCCTGGACGATCTGAGCCTTCTCCTCCGGCGGCCGCGACCGCAGCGCGGTGACCGCTACGCTCGCCCGCTTCGCCATCAGCTTGCCCAGATCCAGCTCCGTGCGCCGGCCGCCCTGCATGCCGATTATCACCAGCCGCCCGTTCGGGGCCAGCGCCTGGAGATTACGGTCCAGATAGGACGCGCCCTGGATGTCCAGAATCACGTCGGCCTTGCCGATCATCGCCTCGACGAAATCCTCATCGGTGTAGTCGATGACCTGATCCGCGCCCAGCGCGATGAGCGCCGCGTGCTTGGTCCGGCGGGCAGTCGTGATCACCCGGGCGCCGAGGGCCTTCGCGAACTGGATGGCGAACGTGCCGATGCCGCTGCCGCCACCGTGGATGAGCACGGTCTCGCCGGCCCGCAGGCGGCCGACCGGAACAAGATTCGACCAGACGGTACAGGCGACCTCCGGAAGCCCCGCGGCCTCGGTGAGGTCGATCGGTACGGGCAGCAACTGCTCCACCGGTACGGCCACCTTCTCCGCGTACCCGCCGCCGGCCAGCAGGGCGCACACCCGGTCCCCGACGCGCCAGCCGGTGACCCCCTCACCCAGCGCGCTGATGGTGCCTGAGCACTCCAGGCCCGGGTACGGCGAGGCACCCGCCGGCGGGGGGTAGCCGCCGGCCCGTTGCAGCAGGTCGGCCCGGTTGACCGCGCTCGCGGCCACGTCGACGATGACCTCGCCCGGGCGGGGCTCGGGGTCGGGCACCTCGGTCCAGGTGAGGACTTCGGGGCCACCCGGCTCTCGGATGATGATGGCGTGCATCGCTCCATCATGCGGCATCGGCCGGAGACCGCCTCCCCTACCCTGTCAGGGAAACGGACACCGGGGATTCTCGGGCAGCAAGGCCACCGGTTTGAGGGGATCACTTCCCGGTCGAACATGTGTTCGACTACGGTCGGAGGCCATGGAACGGCGCAAGCACTGGTGGAACGGCAAGTGGGGACGGCTGGCCCGGGAAGACATCCTGCTCTCGGAGGACGCGGGCATCTGGTGGGTGGAGGCCCGGGAGGGCGGGGCCGAGGGCCGCAGCCGCTGGTTCGAGTTCCGGGATGAAGACCTTGCGCTGGACTGTGCACGCAATTTGATCAGCAATTCTCCGTTTGAGAAGTGGCGGGAGTTGCCGGTCGGCTGAGCGATCCCGGATTTCGGACGGGCGGGCCGGTCCGCGGCGTCGATGGGCCGCGGGCGCCCGCCGTTCTCACCCGGAGCGGCACGTCTGGCACACTGGTGCCGGGCATCGCGCCGGCTCGACCGGTACGGGTGCCCGCCGCGTGGGCGCCTCGGATCGATCGAGGTATTCACCCGGCCTGGGAGGGTTCGCCTAGTGGCCGATGGCGGCGGTCTTGAAAACCGCTATGGGTGGTGACACTCATCGTGGGTTCGAATCCCACACCCTCCGCCCGGGAGCAGCGGAGATGGCCACTGACCAGCCAAAATGCCGGACAGAGGCCATCTCCGGTTCAGGTCTGCGAGTCCCATACAGTCTCACCGGTACCCGCTCAGACTCGCTTACCGTGTCGGATGCGTGTCGGCGGGCCGCTACTCCCCCGCTAGGTCGACGAAGTCGAATATCCGCTGTGGCGGTCCACGCGCGGCGGATGCGGTCGGGGTCGGTGGTCGCCCGCGGCTCCCACCCGACGTGTCCCCCGGCGGCCGGGCAGCGCGGGTCGCGGCCGGTGCAGGTGTCGGGGGTGTGGTCGGGAACGCGGGTCGCTTGTCGTCGGGGCGTAGCGGGATCACCGGCCAGCCTTGACCGGCGGCGTCCAACGCGGCGGCCAACATTCGCGTGGTGTCACTCATGTCGATGGTTCCTCCACTGTGGACGGTGTTGGGCACAGAGTCGACGGGTTCGGGGTGAGGAAATCGCGCAGTCGGGATTTCCGGGTGCTCGTCCCTTGGCTGCGCCGGCGTTCGCCGAGGTCGGGCTGGCACAGGTGGGTGACCCGGTCGCCTGCCCCGGCGCACCAGTCGGGGTGCTTGCGCGGGTTCCGCAATATCGGGCGCCCCGGTGCAGGCGGTACAGGTGGTTGAACATCCAGCGGCCCGCGCGTAGGCGTAGGCCGGTGCCGCGGTCGCGGCCCCGGTCACCCCACCACCGCCACGACGTCTGCCGCATCCGATGCTTGTCCAGGTCCAGCCAATCCCCGGTCCCCGGGTCGTTCAGCAGCGCCCGTGTCGCATGCGCGTTGGCGATGGCCGTCCGGAGACCTTCTGCTGGTCAACGGATTCCGATCGGCTCTTTAAATCTGCTGCCAGGGCGCCACTCGTCAGCCGCTCCCACACCAAGCGGGCAAAACCCCGACCGCCTCGGGTGCTCTCCGGGCATGTCTTGGTGTGGCGGACATCCGCTAGGATTCCGTGCCTAGCGTCCGTTCCTTTTCCGCCCGCCCTGGAGTCTGGCTTGACGCGATCTCGCCTGCTCTTGATTATCAGCCTGATAGTGGCAGTTACGTTCGGAGCGATAGTAGTCCTGATGCCGGGCACCAGCGCCAAGCTCTTCGGCAACGCTGCGCAGGCAAAAGCGACATCGAGTCCACGCGCCAAGATGGCGATGCAGGCCGCGCCTCCGCCACCGACCCTGAGGGCTGGCCCGGTAACGGCCCCGGCCACACCGGCCTTCGAGCGATTCGGCTGGGCGTTCATGGACCTACGCACAAACCAGTTGGCCGGGTCGAGCAACAAGGACACCATGCCCAACACGACTGAGTCGATGATCAAGCCCTGGCTTGCTGCAGATTATCTGAGTCGTCTGGGCAACGAACAACTGAGCGCCGCGATGCGGCAAACGATCACGTCGATGATCGAGGACAGCAACGACGAGGCCGCGAACACCGTCTACAAAGCAGACGGCGGCCTGGCATCGATCAAGCGACTCATTGCCACGTGCAAACTGACGGAGACCGAACTCGGAGCGAGCTGGAGCGAAACCCGAATCACTCCGGCCGACGCGGTGCGCTACGGCAAGTGCATCGCCGACGACACGGCCGCGGGTCCGACATGGACGCCTTGGCTGCTGGACAAGATGAGGCACGTCGAAGGCAGCGTGAAGGACAACACGCCGTCGAACGTGACGATGCAAGGCGGGCACTGGGGGATCGTCGACGCTCTGCCGGAGTCGCTCGCGGAGGAGACCGCAATCAAGAACGGCTGGACGTACATCTATGCCGATTCACGCTGGCACATCAACTGTCTCGCCATCAACCCTGACTGGATACTCACCGTAGAGATGCAGTTTGCCGGTTCGCAAACGTATGCCGGCCTACAGCAAGGCGCCGATGCTTGCGCCTCCGTCTCACGTCAGCTCCTCTACACGCCGGATGTCTGACGCGACACCCCTGACCACAAGGCCGGTCGGATGCGTGTCGTTGATCGCGGCACGGTTGGAAAACCTCCTGGTCGGCGCGTTGCGCTCGCGCTCTTCGTAAATCTGTCGCGAGAGCTACGGGAGATTCGAACCCCCAACCCGCCACCAGTTCGCGAAACGGCCCCTGATTATCGGTGTCACCGATGTGCAACAATCGATGCCGCCACGACCCCGATCGATCGGAGCAGTGTGGAGCCTGTCCAACGGGGAGCGCCGCAGGCGCCGCGCGAGCCGTTCTGGCGATCGATGGCCGGTATGATGACCGCCGGGGCCGCGCTAATCACCGCTTTGGTAGGCGTCGCTGCCTTCATCTACCAGGTCAGCGGCTCGAACACCGGTCAGCCTGCCACGACCGGTCCCGCCCCGGCCAGCGTGCCTCCGGCAGCCGCCACCGGGCCAGCGATCGCACCCAGCACCGATACTGCGTCGGCACCTATCGCCACCGACGACGCCGGTTCCGGGCCGTTTACGGTGCTGTTCAATAACAACGGTGTGGACCTCGACGCCGACCCGCCGAGCGTAGCCGGCGGGTCCGATCCGAGCATCGACATCTACGACGGCGCCGGGTCGATCCAGAGCTACCCCATCTGGTCCGGCCTGGCGAAGTGGACCCAGCCGGGAAACCCTGGCCGCGCCGACTGCTTGACTCTGCTCAACGGCTTCGCGACCGTCAGCGCCGCCTATATCAAAGGTAGCCAGTTCTGCGTGCGAACACGAGACAACCGGCACGTTGCCCTCGTGGAATTCGTCGAACCGACAGACGGCGGCTGGAAAATCCGCGTTACTGTCTGGCCAGGTGCCGCCGCCTGACGGCGATGAACATCCCTCCGGCGTTTTGCGACATGATCAGGGATGGCATGTCGCGAGGCATTCAGGCGGCAGTGGCTGAGTGTCCCGGCGGCAATGACAGCCCCGAAGCGGGAGGTCGTAGCCCTGCCCAACGTCGAACTATCCAGCCTTCAGAGCACCGGTCCGCCGAGTCGAATACGTGTCGTCACCAGCGCCGGCCAAGGCCTCCGTGCAGGTCACAGCGCTAGTGACTGCGCTCTTGAGAACCGCTATGGGTGGTGACACTCATCGTGGGTTCGAATCCCACACCCTCCGCTCCGACCTCCTCGATCAGGCTTCGGACCAGCGCAAACGGCTCCCGCAGGCGGTGTCGTCGCGACGGTCGTACGTCTCGCTACGTCTCACTGGAGCTTGCGGTCGCTCGCTGTTCGGGGCGTATCAGGGGGAAGCGGATTCAGGCCATCCTTGATCGGCCTCCTGCCATCAGGCGCTGAGCCGTCGTCAAGGTTCTCGGGGGCGTATTGGCGTCATGCGCGGCGGCGGGTCGATGCCCTACGCGGCGCGCCACGCGTCGAGGTGGCCTTTCCGGCCGATCGGCCGATCGGCCGGTGCGGCCCCGTCGGCGTGCCGGGCAGTCGATGGAACCGGGCTCAGCGTCGGACCAGCGGGAGGGCGGCCCCGGGGCCCCGGTGGGCTGGATCCGGGTCGTAGGGCCGGGAAGCGCTACGCGCCGGTCGCCCGCACCTCGGGCCGGAACGGCTCGTGGTTCATCCAGCCGTTTCGGGCCACGATGCCGACCTCGCGGTCCGGGCCGACCTCGACCTCGATGCGGCCGGTGCCCAACGCGGTGGATGCACCCCGGTAACGCGTGAAGGTCTCCACCGCGTGCCGCCCGGCGGCCACGTCGACCCGCAGGGGCCGCTTCCAGCGCAAGGTGTACTCCTGGCCGTCGATGCGCGCGTAGGGCCGCGCGAAGGGAACCAGGAGGCAGGCGTTTACCCAATGTGGACGGACCACGACCCGCAGAGAACCGCTCGTCGACACCGCGTCCACCTCCCCTCACCGCGACCATATCAACTCGTGCTTCGCTTGGTCCCGCTGAGGCTTTCGCCCCACCTTGACGGACGAGCACACCCCGGACCACGCCCAACCCATTGGCGATCCACTGTGGACACATAATCACGTGCCCTGTTTCACAAGATTTGAGCCAATGGCGGCCTCTATGCCACGATGCGTTCATCAAATCCCGCTGACCGATCGGCTGTAGAGGCGAAGATGCTGGAGCAGTACCGGGAGTTGTTCGCATCGATCCGCAAGAGCCCGCTGCTGTACCTACCGAGGGCCGATTATCCAAGCGTCGTCGCGTTTCTGGAGGGATGCGACCAGGGCAACGCCCGCACGCTGCTCACCGGCTTCCGGGAATGGCTGGTCACCCGCATCGGCTGCGGCAACAACCTGGTCTGGTGGAGCCTCGCCGCTCACCTCACCGAGCCGGTCGGCCCCAAGAATTTCCTTGAGCTGGAGCCCGAACTCGATGCCCTCGCCGTCGATGGACTCTGCCAACTCCTGGACGAATTCCTCGCCCTGCGCCAGGAACCCGACGGCCTGGCCAGGATCTACGCCGCCTACCACGAATGGACGCAGGCCCGTCACCGCGAAGGCTGTCGCGCGTCCGGTAAGCCCACCTGCCCCATGGTGCCGTGGCCACAGCCCGCCAACCCGCTGCCCGAGCCCGCGCTCGACGTGCTTCAGGCGAAGGAGGTCGCGACCGCGCCGTAGCACGAAGGGCGGATCGAAACCACAGCACGAGGGCGGGTCGAACCCACAGCACGAGGCCGGGCCGAACGCCACAGCACCAGGCGGGCCGAACACCACGCACCGCGCGACGCCGAGAGGGGCGGTCTCGCCGAGGTCCTCGGCGAGACCGCCCGCGTCAACCGGCGCCGCTCACACCGCGATGCGCCCGCCGTCCACCGGTACCACCGCGCCGTGCACGAAGCTCGACCGGTCGCTGGCGAGGAACGCGATGGCGTCAGCGATCTCCTCCGGGCTGCCGGGGCGCCCGGCCGGCCCCTCCGCCGCGAGGTGGTCGAGGTTCTCACCCAACGGCGCGGTGCCCTCGGTACGGGTCGGCCCCGGGCTGACCGCGTTGACCCGCACGCCGGACGGGCCGTACTCGGCGGCCCAGGACTTCGTCAGCAGCACGAGCGCGGCCTTGCTCGCCCCGTACAGGCCCATGCCGGCCTTGCCGAACTCGGCGACCATCGTCGTGACGTTGATGATGGCGCCCTTGCCGCGCTTGGCCATCCCGGGCGCGAGCCGCGCGACGAGGAAGTACGGCACCTTCACGTTGAGGTTGAACACCGAGTCGAAGTCCGTCTCAGCCATCTGGTCGGTCGGGCCGAACGGGAAGACGCCGGCGTTGTTCACCAGGATGTCCACCTGCCCGACCAGTCTCTCGGCGCGGGTAACCAGCTCGCGAGCGGAGGCCTCATCCCTCAGGTCGGCGGCCACGAACGACGCCTGGCCACCGGCAGCCCGGATCTCCTCGACCACCCGGTTGCCCCGGGCGGCGTCGCGGCCGGACAGCACCACGTGCGCCCCGAGCCGGGCCAGCGCGACGGCCGCGGCCCTGCCGATCCCGCTGGTGCCGCCGGTAACCAGCGCCGAGGTCCCCGTCAATTCTGACGTCATGATTCTTTACTCACCGTTCTGTCGCATGACCAGCTACTTCGGCCGGCGCCGCCACGGCCTTGGCACTGGGCGGCGGATCGACCGGTGGGTGTAAGCCACGCGGGCATCAAAGGCTTCCGAATCGGCGATTCAGGCATCTTATGGTCGCCATAAGGACAATCGGCACTACCGTGCTACGCGGCTCTCCAGGCAGGCGACGAGCTTGCCGAGATCCCGGCGGGTAGAGCTGGCCGGCCACACCGCCCAGGTGCGCCGGACGATCGGGTGGCCCACCAGCGGGCACCAGACCACGGTCGGGGGCAGGGGCTGCGGCCAGTCCGGCGGGGCCAGGGCGAAGGCCTGCCCGGCGCTCACCGCGGCCAGTTTGACCTCGGCGATCAACGCCTGCCCCTCGGGTGCGGCCGGGCCCAGGTCCAGGCCGTGGCTGCGCAGGATCGCGGTGAGCTCGTCGTACCAGGCCGGGCTGCCGGAGCGCGGGAAGCTGAGCCAGTCGAGCCCGGCCAGCGCGTCGAGCCGCACCCCGTCGGGGCCGGCGAGCCGGGCGGCGTGATCGGCCGCCAGCAGCACCCCCAGCCGCTCCGCGACGACCAGTACCGCGTCGAACTCCTGGCCGGGCGGCCGTTCGCGTACGAGGCCGACATCCAGGTCACCGGCGTGCAGGGCGGCGAACTGCGCGGAGGTGGACAGGTGGCGGGCCTGTACCCGGGTGGCTGGATAGCTCTCGGCGAGTTCGGCGAGCGGGCCCGTGAGCAGGTCGGACGGCAGTTCCAGCGGGATCCCGAGCCGCAGCACGCTGCCGGCGGCGGGCGTGTGCCGGGCCACCGCCGCCACGGCCTGGTCGTGTCGGGCCAGCACGGCACGGGCCTCGGTGAGCAGGGTCATTCCGGCATCGGTGACCTGCACTCCGGTGCTGCTGCGAATCAGTAGTTGGACGCCCAGTTGGCGCTCCAGCGCGTTGACGGTCTGCGAGAGGGCCGGTTGGCTCACGTGCAGCCGGCGCGCCGCGGCGGACAGCCCGCCCTCCTCCACGATCGCGACGAACGCCCGCAGCTCCCGCAACTCCATACGCTCATCGCATCACGCGCGGGCGGGGTGGAAGCAAATTCCGGCGATAAGCGGGCCGAGCCGATCACCGCGCGGCTCGGCGGGCCGGCCGCGAACCGGTCACGGGCATCCGGTCGGGGAGGTTACCGCGGTGGTTGGTTGCGTTGGTCGCGTTGGTCGCGTTGGTCGCGTTGGTCGCGTTGGTTGTTCTGGCGGACGATGAACGCCACCACCCCGGTGACCACCAGCAGGACGAGCAGGCAGCAGCAGCCGAGAAGACTCAAGTGCCACGGCTTGATAGCGGACATGCGGCCATGGTAGGCCCGGTCCGCAATTCCAATGATCGATTTGCATCGTCCACATTAGAGGGTCGGACGACACGGAGATGGCGGCCGCCCGGAGGCGTCCGCCATCGGTGCGGCGGGTGTTCAGTTACCGGGGAAATTCGAGGACTGGGCGCCGGTCGTCGCCGGGTCCGGCCGGCCCACCGGCGCGCCCGAAAGCGTCAGGCCGGCCCTGCGCGCCAGCAAAAGGTTCTGCACCCCGAGCGTGACCGCCAGGAAAATCAACACCTCGCCGCTGCCCTCGGGGGCGTGCAGCACGGAGCCGAGGGCGGCCATGCCCACCCGTACCAGCACGGTGGCCAGCCACAACACCATCGTCCAGCGGGTACCCCGCGTGTAGACCACCCCGCCGCGCCAGCTGATGTGCTGCGTGGCGGCCCTGGCGGCACCGGAGACCGCACCGATCACCAGACCCGTCGCCAGCAGGACGAGCGCGGTGGCCGAGTCCAGCCGATGGAACAGCGTCTTGTCCGTGACCAGCCCGATCACGATCAGGATCAATGGCATGGCCAGCATCCGTCGCGTGGTCAGCTGCCGTTCCGCCATCTGTCGGCGGATCACCCAGACCAGCACGAGCAGCGCGATGATGCCGTCGACCAGTCCCTGCTGCAACCCGTTCATGTCGGAAACACTCCCCAACCTCGTTCGCCAACGCCAGCAACGGTACTGGTCATGGGCATGGGAGAGCGCCGGAGCGTGGATGGAAACCGGCCTCCACCCACGGGTGGAGGCCGGGCGCGACGACGGTCGCGAAAAGGCGGAGAAGCCTTCGGGGGTACCGGGTCAGTGCTTGTGCGTCTCCTCGAGCTTCAACGCGTTGCCGATGCCGAAGAAGGTCGGCGCCCAGAGCCCGACGTAGATTCCCCAACGGTCGGCCCGGTCGGTGCCGGCGCGCTCCGCCTTCTTGGAGACCATCCAGGACCCGATGGACATCGCGATGGACGCAGCTCCCGCCATGTACGCGATCGAGCTGGTAACACCCATCTCTTGCAACTTCTTGATCACGAGACCCCCTCATGTATACGGTGCCCCATCGCAGCTACCCACCGTAGTGACTGGTAATCCCCATTCCCCCGTACCGTCACCCGACCGCACCGGCGGCAGCGGGCCGCGCTACTCCCCTCGGGGGACGGATACCGGGCCGTCACCCGTGCGGCGTAAGGGATCCAGGCCGCGACTTCCGTCCCCGGAACCGCCCAAACGCGTGCCTCCGACCTTGTACTCTGTGCTCAAGACCAAACGCGTCAAGCGTTCCTATTTCACGTAGAGTGTCGCCCCTTCCGCATCCGCCACCTCTCCGTCGCCTGGGAGACCCTCGCTCCGACCGGACCACGCCCCGGACGAGCACAGATCGACCGACACCTGGAGAGTCCCTCGTGAAACCGCTACACCTGAGACTGCTCGCCTGCGGCGCCGCCGCGACGGTGCTGGCCGCGGGCATGGCGCTGGGCATCGCGATGTCGCCCAACGGCCCGCTGTCGCATCCCAGCCACAGCGCCGACCGACCCGATCGGGGCGCGCCCTCCGCACCGGGTCGCGGAGCCCCTGGCGTGCCGACCGCCGCCCAGCTGCTGGCCAAGACGCGCGACTGCGATCCGGTCTCGCGCGGCCGGTACGCGATGCGGGAGGGCGGGCGCAAGAAGGTGGCGGTGTGCCAGACCGACTCGGTCTACTACTGGACGTCGGATATGGCCATCGACTGCGACGGGGTGCCGACAGACGAATGTAATCCGGACACCGACTCGTCGTTCTCCGAGGGAACCAACTTCGAGACCTCGACCGGCGACTACTTCACCGCCGACCTCACGCGCTACTTCGTGATCCCGCTGCCCAGCTACCGCTTCGACTACGAGGAGGCCGGCATCGAGCCGGGCTGCGTCGCCGCCGTCATCTACCAGAACCAGGTGGTGTACGCGGTCTTCGCCGACCTCGGTCCGGCGGACATCATCGGCGAGGCCTCGTACGCCACGGCGGAGGCCCTCGGCGTGGAGACCGATCCCAGCGTCGGCGGCACCGCCGGGCCCGTCACGTTCATCGTGTTCCCCGACGCCGTGCCGGACCCGGTCGAGGAGAACTCCGTCATCACCCGAGTCGGCATGGCCGCCGCGAGGTCGTTCCTGGGCACGAGCGAGCCGGCCCCGGCCGAGCCGGCCCGGACGACCGCCAGACCCGCCAAGCGCACGGCCGTCGAGGCGGCCCCCGGCGCGACCGGCACCGTCGCGGAGGCGGAGGAGGCGGAGGTACCGGCACCATGAGCCACCGGTGGCGCCCGAGTGAACCCGTACCGCCCCGCGTACGTGACGGTAGGCAGGTGCTGGCCACGTACGAGCGACGTCCACCGGAGGGGGTTGTGTGCGCAGACAACGGCGAATGATCGGACAGATCATCCAGGAGCGGATCACCACGCTGTCCAGGCTGTCGCGTCGCGAACTCGAGCAGTTGCTCGGACGGCCGGCGGAGCATCTGGTCATGGGCGAAGACGAGCGGCCATACCTGATGACGTCGGTGGTGATGCGACGGCCGGACGGTGCCATCTGGGCGCACGTCTACGTGGCCACCGGCGGCTGGGACGAGGCCGATCCGGTGATCAAATCGGCGGCGCTGACCAGTCCCTAACGGAGGACGGGCCTCCTCCGATCGCGCCGCGGCGCCGCCTCCCCGTTGGGCGCCGCGGCGCGATGACCTCGCCACGGCACGGGGCCCTCGCGAGACCGGGCGGTCAGCGCCCGAAGAAGTCTCGAGCCCAGCGCGCCAGCGGCGATTCGGAGTTCGGGCCCTGGCTGCGCACCTTGATCTCGCTGAAGTACCCGTTGACGCTCACCCGGATCAGCGGCGTGCCGGGCAGCCGCGGCACCGGCGCCAGTTCGATGGCCTTCGCGCTGAACACCGCCGAGCCCTGCAGTTCAACCTCGACGCCCTCCGGCACGATCACCTTGAAGCTGCCGAACACGCAACGCCCGGTGATCTCCACGACATCGGCGTCGGTCTGCACCTCGCGCAGGTCCAGCAGGGAGTCACCGAACACGGTGACCGCCCGCAGCGAACGCGGTAGCCGCCACCGGCCGATCCGCTTACTCTCGCCGAACACGCAGGTGACCTGCTGGACGGTCTGGTTGGAGCCCACGAGCGGCGCCGGGGACAGGTCGCTGGTCGTGCGCTCCAGTTCCGTCGACGTGTCGGCGGACCAGACGGCGCCGACCCGGACGGTGAACTCCTCGAGGGTGAGCCGGCCGTCCCCACAGGCACGCTGGAGCAGTTCGGCGGCCCGTTCGCGATCGACGTCGGAGATCGGGGTGGACATGGTCCGGAAGATTACTCGCCCCGCGCCGCGCATACACGCGCAGCTATCGCGGCCGGCGTGCCCGCTCGCGGCCGAGGATCCACAGCGCCTCCACGCCGTCCCGCCAAGTGATCTTCTTGCCCTCCATGCGGGAGCGGGCCCGGTAGCTGATCGGCACCTCGTACGGGCGGATGTGCCTGCGCAGCAGCTTGCCGGTCACCTCGGCCTCCATGCCGAAGCCGTTGGACCGGATCTCCAACGACCGGTACAGCCGCACCGGCATCAATTTGAAACAGGTTTCGAGATCGCCCAGGTAGCAGTTGTAGAGCATGTTGGCGGCAGTGGTGACCGCCTTGTTGCCCACCACGTACCAGAAAGAGAACGAGCTGTGGCTGCCGAAGGTACGGTTGCCGTAAACGACTTCGGCCCGGCCGTCGAGCACCGGATCCAGCAACCGGGGAATGTCCTGCGGATCGTATTCGAGATCGGCATCGAGAATGACCATGAATTCCCCGACGGCGTTCGCCACGGCGGTCCGGATCGCCGCCCCCTTGCCCTGATTCCGCTGGTGGGTGACCACCCGGATTCTCGGGTCATCGAACGCGCCGAGGATTTCCGACGTGCCGTCGCGGCTGCCGTCGTCCACTACCACCAGCTCGGCCTCGCAGGGGTAGTCCACGTCCAACGCCTGTTTGAGGGCGTTAGCGAGTCGAGCCTCCTCGTTATACACCGGCATCAAAATGGATAGCTTCACGGCGAACTCCGGGTATCGGTTACAAGCTCGGAATAGACTACGTCCTCATTGGCGTCCGGTCATCCAAAGGCCATGGCGCAACGACAGATCGTCATAATCATCGTTTCTGTGCTCGTGCTCCTGGGGCTGCTGCCGGCCGCGACGTACGTGCTGGCCGGGTACGCGCTGCGGCCCGCCGGCGAGGTCTTCGCGCCGTTGCGCCTGGCGCTGGTACGGGCGGCGGTGCTCATCGGCGCCGTGGCGGCGATCCTGGTCGAGGGGCTCGGCGCGGCGCACGCTCTGAGGCCGCGGTACCTGGTGCTGACCTGGTCGATCGCGACGCTGCTGGCCCTGGCGGGGGCGGCCACACGGTATCTGCGGGACGGCCACCCGCCCGCCCTCGGCGAGCGGATACGGCGGGCCTGGGCGGGCATCGGGCGCCCGGAACGGATCATGGTGGCGGCGCTGGCCGTGGTGTTCGTGGCCGAGTTGCTGATCGCGGCGGTCTCCCCGCCCAACAACTACGACTCGCAGACCTACCACCTGCCCAGGATCGAGCACTGGGTGCAGCAGCGGGACGTCGACCTGTTCGCCACCCGGATCCACCGGCAGCTGACCCTGGCGCCCGGCGCGGAGTACCTGCTGCTGCACCTGAGGCTGCTCACCGGCGGCGACGCGCTCTACAACCTGCCGCAGTACGCGGCCGGGCTCGGCTGTGCCCTGGTCGCCTCGCGGATCGCCGGGCAGTTGGGCGGCTCCCCGCGTGCCCAGGTGCTGACCGCGTTCCTGGTCGGCACCACGCCGATCGTCGTGCTGGAGTCGACCAGTACCCAGACCGATCTCGTGGTGGCCGCCTGGGTCGCGTGCGTGGCCACCCTGGTCCTGGATGAGCTGCGCCGCCGCACCGGCCCGACCGGCGTGGCCCTGCTCGGCCTGGCCACCGGCCTGGTGGCGCTGACCAAGGAGAACGGCCTGCTCGCGGCCGGGCCGCTGCTGATCATCTGGGGAGTCGCCCAGCTGCGTCAGGACGCACCGCGCACCCGGTCGGCGCGGGCCGGGATAGGTCCGGCGGTGCTGCGTTGGCTGCGGGTACCGGTCCGCACCGTCGCGGCCACGGTGGTGATCCTGGTGCTCGCCGGCGCCGTCGCCGGCCCGTTCCTGGCCCGGATCGCCGGCGAGTACGGCAACCCGCTCGGCCCCGTCTACCTACGCGACTCGATCTCGATGCAGCGGCACGACGCACCATCCGTCCTGGTCAACGCGCTGCGGATCGGCCACACCGCGCTGAACACACCGCTCGACCCGCTGGACGACGCGGTGGCGCACGGGATCGAGCGGCTCTCCCGGGCGGTGGGCGTCAACCCCAACGATCCGGAGATCACCTTCTGGGGTTCGACCTTCCCGACCAGTGCGTGGCACCCGGACGAGGACAAGGCGTCATTCCCGGTCGAGGGGGCGCTCGTCCTGCTCGGCGCGGGTTTCCTGGTGGCCCGCCCGGCCAGGCGGGTACCGGGCCGGTACGCGGTCGCGGTGCGCGCGCACGCGGCGGCGTTCTGGCTGGCCCTGATCCTGTACCTGACGACGATCAAGTGGCAGCCGTGGGGCAACCGGCTGATCCTTTACCTGCTGGTGCTGGGCGCGCCGCTGGCCGGGCTCTGGCTGGACGCGGTGTTCCGGCGCCGCCCCAGCCCCAAAAGCCGGGCCAGCTCCCCGGATCGGCCCAGTTCGCCGGATCGGCCCAGCTCCCCGGATCAGCCCAGCTCCCCGGATCGGCCCAGCTCGCCCGATCGGGGCGGCGTCGGGCCGGGAGGCGCCGGCCGGCGCGCCGCCTCCTGGCTGGCGGTCGCGGCGCTGGTGGTCAGCGGGTGCGCCGGCTGGCTCACCGTCGGGTACGGGTGGCCACGCCGGCTGGTCGGCACCGGCTCGGTGTTCACCGTGGACGACCTGCAGGCCCGGTTCCAGCGCCGACCCGGTTGGCGGGCCGGGTACGAGTGGGCCGCCGCCGCTGTACGGGCCTCGGGCGCGCACCGGGTGGGACTGGTACAGAACTCGGACACCTGGGAGTACCCGTGGTGGATCCTGCTGCCGGGCCGCCGGATCGAGGCCGAGCAGAGCCTCGTGCCCGACCTGCCCCCGGTGCGGTCGAACCAGGTGGACGCCCTGGTCTGCGTCGAGACGCCGGCCGTGTGCGGGTACTACGTGCCGCCCGGCTGGCGGCTGCACATGCGCGGCGACATCGGCTACGCCCTGCCCGACGGCCGCTAGACCCGCCTGGACCGGCCGCGAAGGGGGCTCAGGTCAGCGTGGCCAGGTCGCTGAGCAGCACGTTGGACAGCACCGCGCCGTCGGGCCGGACCTGGCGCAGGTACCACGTCTGCAGCGGCGTGCGGTTCTGGTTGAACTGCCAGGTGCCCCGCGGGCTGTCGATCTCACCGATCTGGGCGATCGCCGCGTTGATCGACTGCGGGCTCAGGTCGTTCCCGGCCAGCCCCAGCGCGCTGGTCAGCACGGCGCCCGCGTCGTACGAGGCCATCGCGTACGTGCTCGGGTCCTTGCCGTAGGACTTGCGGTACTGGGCGGCGAACAGCTGGTTCGCGTCGTTGTCGAGGTCCGGCGAGTAGTTCAGCGACGTGAAGACGCCGTCCGCGGAGCCGCCCTGCTGCTGCAGCAGCACCGTCTCCGTCATGAATCCGGGGCAGTAGAGCGTGACGTCGTGCACCTCGCTGTGGAACGCCTTGATGAACTCGGCCGCTCCCGCGTCGGCGAAGTACGCGAACACGGCGCTCGCGCCCGATTCGCGAATCTTCGACATGGCCGAGCTCAGGCTGGTCTTCGGCGCGCTGTACAGCGGCACCACCAGCGGGTCGTCCGCCAGCTCGAACTGGTCGGGGGTGTCCTGGTAGGCGCCGACGAATCCGTTCACCTCGTCGCGTGCGCTGGGCGAATCGTCGGAGATGACGAAGACCTTCTGGTTGCCCTTGACGTTCTCCGCGACGTACTCGCCGAGCGACTCACCCGGCTCGTTGTCCACGTAGCAGGTCCGCCAGATGTACTTCGGGCTGCTCAGGTTGAGCGGTGAACCGTTGGTGCCCAGCAGCGGCACCTGCGCGGCCTCGATCTGGTCGCGCAGCGCGCTCATCGTGGCCGCGCTCGCGATCCCGGTCAGCACCTGGGCGCCGTCCTGCTTGATCAGCTTGTCGAGCGCGTTCTTCGCCACGTCCCCGCCGTCGCCCTCGTCGGCGATCGTCAGGTTCACCGGGTGCCCGGCCAGCTTGTTGCCGTTGAGCGCGAGGTAGAGCTTGAAACCGTTGGTCAGGTCCTCACCGATCGCCTTGTTCGCCCCGGTCCGCGGCACCAGCATCCCGACCCGAATGGGTGCGGAACTGCCCGCCGATGACGAATTCGAACCGCAGGCGGCCAGTGCGGGAGCGGCGATTCCGGCGGCACCGGCGGCTGCGAGTAAGCGCAGGACATCTCGTCGAGCTAGCTGGACCACTTTGCGCAGTTCCCTTCCGCCACCACGGTGATCATCTCTCGCGGTACCGCTGGGGACCACGCACGTTCGCGTTCCTATCGCCTTTGGTGGGCCTCGTCAACCGACCGCAGCGTACCGCAGGCGCAGACAATCACCGCCCCACGGTGGCGCGCACCCGATCCGCGTGACACCGGTCCCCGAGACAACCGCGCTAGCCTCGCCCACGTGCGGAAAAATTCAACGGCGCGACCCGTTCCCGCCACCCGTCAGGGCGCGGCGGCACCGGCGCCGATGCCCGAATTTGGCCGCGGGCAACCCGATTCGATGGCTCAGGCGGGAAATTCGCGCCGGTGGGCGGAAATCAACGTCCGTATTCGGAAATCAACGTCGGCGGTGTGAATTGACCGTCACACCGGATACTGGTCGAGGTTCCACGACGGGACCGGACAGGACCCGTACCCGCGTGGCGGCAGTAGGGAAGGATGAGGGCATGACCGACGCCCCTGAAGAGAAGCACACCGTCGTGGTGGTCGGGCCGGACGGCCAACCGGTCGGCACGATGAACCTGCCGGAGGACGGCGAGGTCGACCACGAGGACCCGTCGGCCCTGGTCGAGCAGCCGGCGAAGGTGATGCGCATCGGCAGCATGATCAAGCAGCTGCTCGAGGAGGTGCGCGCCGCGCCGCTCGACGAGGCGGGCCGGCAGAGGCTCACCGAGATCCACCGCCGCTCCATCCACGAGCTGGAGGACGGGCTGGCCCCCGAGCTGCGCGAGGAGCTGGAGCGGCTGTCCCTGCCGTTCGAGCAGGGCACGCCGTCGGAGTCCGAGCTGCGGATCGCGCAGGCCCAGCTGGTCGGCTGGCTGGAGGGCCTGTTCCACGGCATCCAGGCGGCGCTGGTCGCGCAGCAGATGGCGGCCCGCGTGCAGCTGGAGCAGATGCGCGGCCGGCCCGCCCTGCCGCCCGGCGTCATCCCCGGCCTGGCTGGTCCGGGCGGCGCTCAGCCCACCGACGGAGGCAGCCGCACCGGCCAGTACTTGTAACCCCCCGGCCGTAGGACAATTGTCCCGGCCAATCACGGATCGCTGATTCTGCCCGGCCGGCGGCGCCGTCCGTAGCGTCTCTCGCATGAGTGACGCAGTGAGGCTCCACGAAGTCTCGAAGAGCTTCGGGGACGTACGCGCCGTCGACCGGCTCGATCTGACCATCGCCGAGGGTGAGACGGTCGCCCTGCTCGGACCGAACGGGGCCGGCAAGTCCACCGCCATCGGGATGATGCTGGGCCTGTCCGGCCCCGACTCCGGAACCGTCGAGCTGTTCGGCACCGCGCCGCGCCGCGCGGTGGCGGCCGGCCGGGTCGGCGCGATGCTGCAGGACGCCGGCACGGTGCCGAACGCGACAGTTCGCGAACTGGTCGAACTGGCCCGCGCCCTGTATCCGGGCCCCCTGCCCACCGACCGGATCCTGCGCACCGCCGGCCTCACCGAGCTGGCCAACCGCCGGCTGGACAAGCTGTCCGGCGGCGAGGCGCAACGCGCCCGGTTCGCGTTCGCGCTGGCCGGAGACCCACGGCTGCTGGTGCTCGACGAGCCGACCGCGGCCATGGACGTGTCCACCCGGCAGCAGTTCTGGGACGCCATGCGCCGGTACTCGGCGGCCGGGCACACCGTCCTGTTCGCCACCCACTACCTGGAAGAGGCCGACCAGTACGCCGACCGGGTGGTGGTGGTCGCCCGGGGCCGGGTGGTCGCGGACGGCTCCGGAACACAGATCAAGGCCCTGACCGGCGGCCGTACCGTCGCGTTCGACCTGGCCGGCGAGGCCACCTCCGGCCTGGACCAGCTGCCCGGGGTTCGGGCGGTGCAGGTGCGCGGCGACCGCGCGAGCCTGCGCAGCGACGACTCCGACGCCACCGTGGCCGCCCTCGTCCGCAGCGGACGCTGCTTCGCCAACCTGGAGGTCACCGGTGCCGGCCTCCAGGACGCATTCCTCGCCCTGACTTCCGCGGAGGCCTGACCATGTTCTCGTTCTTCCTCTTCGAACTGCGCCGGCTGGTCCGGGAACCGCGGCTACTGATCTTCACAGTCTTCATGCCGGTCATCTCCTATGTCGTCTTCACGGGGGTAGGCGACATGAGCGGCAGCACCGAGGGCGTGTCGCTGGCGACCGCGATGACGGTCGGCGTGGCCGGCTACGGTGCCATGACCGGTGTGCTGTCGGTCGGCGGCGGGGTCTCCAACGAGCGGGTGAGTGGTTGGCTGCGCCAGCTCCGGTTGACCCCGCTGCCGCCGATGAAGGTGGTGGTGGTCAAGGGGGTACTCGCCACGCTGATCGCCATCCCGTCAGTACTCGCGGTGTGCCTCACCGGACACCTCCAGCACCACGTCGACCTGCCGGCCGGCCGGTGGTTGGCGGTGGTGGCGGTGCTCTGGCTGGGAACCATCCCGTTCGCGCTGCTCGGACTGGCCATCGGGTACAGCCTGCCACCGCAGATCGCGCAGCCGGCCAGCTTCCTCACCTTCTTCATGCTGTCGATCGTCGGCGGGCTGCTGGTCCCGGTGGCGGTGCTCCCGCGATGGCTGCGGCACATCGCCGTGGCGTTGCCCAGCAACCGGTACGCCGAGCTGGGCTGGCGCGCGGCGGGCGGGCACCTGCCCACGATGATGGGTGGCGCCGTACTGGCCGGCTGGACGCTGCTGTTCGCGGTGCTGGCCGCAGCCGCCTACCGTCGCTCCGCCGGCACCCGCTGACATACGGTGGTCGCCGTGCAACCCGATTACGACATGCCGAACCCGCCCGGGTTCATCAAGTACCTGTGGGCCGCGGTCTGGCTGTGGCCGCTGTTCGGTGTGGCCGGCGCCCTGATTGGCGGAGAGGTTCACCCGGTCGCGCCGGCCGCGATCGGGTTGGCCGCCTTCGTGGTGCTGTACCTGTACTGCATCGGCGCCGGGTTCGAGAACAACTTCCACGCGGTGGCCCGCCGCGAGGCGTCCGCGCTGCTCGGCTTCGCGGCGCTGGGCATCGGGCTGGCGGTGGCGTACGGCGGCTCCGACCACGACTGGCTGGTGCTGCCGCTGTACATCGGCGCGGCCGGCGCCTCGATGCTGTACCGGCCCTACGTCATTCCGTGGATCGTCGGCGCGACCGTCCTCCAGGTGGGCTTCACCGTGGCGTATCACGAGGGGTGGAGCGACGGCTGGAGCAACACGTTCGGCACGATCATGGGCAGCCTGCTGGTGCTCGTGGTGAAGCGGTTCATGTGGCTGATCGGGCAGCTGCACAAGGCGCGGGCGGAGCTGGCCCAGGCCGCGGTCGCCGAGGAGCGGCTGCGGTTCTCCCGCGACCTGCACGAACTGCTCGGCCACACGCTGACCCTGATAGTGGTGAAGGCGCAGGTGGTGCGGCGGCTGGCCCAGGCCGACCCGGCCGCCGCGGCGGCGGCCGGCGGCGACATCGAGCAGATCGGGCGGCAGGCGCTGGTCGAGGTGCGGGAGGCGGTGACCGGGTACCGGGAACGGGCGTTCGCCGACGAGCTGGACGGCGCCCGCGCGGCCCTGTCCGGCGCCGGCATCGAGGTGAGCATCGAGCTGGCCGGCACCCCGCTACCGGCTATCGTCGAGTCCGTCTTCGGCTGGGCGGTACGGGAGGGGACCACCAACGTGATCCGGCACAGCGGCGCCAGGCACTGCGTGATAGCGGTGCGGCGGGCCGACGAGGCGGCGACCCTGGAGATCCGCGACGACGGGAGCGGTGACGGGGGCACGGACGGGGGTCCCGGCGGCAACGGGCTGCGTGGGCTGCGGGAGCGGCTGGCCGCCGCCGGTGGGACGCTGGCCGCCGCGGCCGCGCCGGACGGCGGGTTTCGGCTGGTCGCCACGGTTCCGGTGGGCGCGCGGTGATCCGGGTACTGCTGGCCGAGGACCAGGGCATGATGCGCGGGGCGTTGGCCCTGCTGCTGCGCCTGGAGCCCGACATCGAGGTGGTCGCCGAGGTCGGCGCGGGTACCGACGTGGTACCCACCGCGCTGTCCACCAAGCCGGACGTCGCACTGCTGGACATCGAGATGCCCGGCTGCTCCGGGTTGGAGGCCGCCGCGGCCCTGCGCCGGGAGCTGCCCAGCTGCAGGGTGCTGATCGTCACCGCGTTCGGCCGGGCCGGGTACGTGCGCCGGGCCATGGAGGCCGGGGCGAGTGGGTTCCTGGTCAAGGACGGGCCGGTGGAGGACCTGGCGGCGGCGATCCGCAAGGTGCTCGACGGGCAGCAGGTGATCGACCCCTCGCTGGCGGCGGCGGCGCTGTCGGCCGGCCCGAACCCGTTGACCGAACGGGAACGCGACGTGCTGGCCGCCGCCGCGGACGGCTCGACGATCGCGGACATCGCCAAGCGCCTGCACCTGTCGGAGAGCACCGTGCGCAACTACCTGTCGGCCGCGATCGGCAAGACGAACTCCCGCAACCGCATCGAGGCGGTGCAGGCGGCCCGGTCACGGGGCTGGCTCTAACAACCGTTCCAGGTACGCCGCGACCCCGTCGTCCTCATTGGACAGTGTTATGTCGCCGGCCGCCGCCCGGGCGGCCGGGTGGGCGTTGCTGACCGCGACCGAGCGGCCGGCCCACTTGAGCATCGGCACATCGTTGGGCATGTCGCCGAAGGCCAGCACGTCGGCCGCGTCGACGCCCAGCTCCGCGGCGACCGTCGCCAGGCCGGTCGCCTTCGTCACCCCGCGCGCCGACATCTCCACCAGGCCGCTGCGCGAGGAGTGGGTGGGGACCACCTCACCGTCCACTATGGATTCGATCAGCGCGACGAACTCGTCCGAGCCGACCCCGGGCGCACGAGCCAGCAGCTTCACGGCGGGCCGCTCGGTCAACTCGGCCAGGGGCGCGGATTCCGAGGTCGGCAGGCCCACATCCCAGCGCACCGGCCAGGCCGGCTCGTAGCGCATCGCCCGACCGTCGTCCACCTCGACCGCGAACACCACGCCCGGAACGGCGGCGCGCATCCGCAGGCACAGCTCCGACAGCAGCGCGGGCGGGATCGCCCAGGAGTCGCGCACCCGGTCCGAGGCCGGGTCGTAGATCACCCCTCCGTTGGCGCACACCGACAGGTACGGGGCCGGCAGGTGCGCGTACACGGTGGGCATCCAGCGCACCGGGCGGCCGGTCACCAGCACGATCGCGGTACCCGCGGCGGACATCCGGCTCAGCACCTCGGCGGTGCGTTCGCTCACCCGGTCGTCCCGCCCGACCAGCGTCCCGTCCAGGTCCGTGGCGACCAACCTCGGCAGCCGAGCCGAGCCACGCCCGGTCCCACCGCGCCCGGCCCCACCAGGCCCCACGGCGCCGCGCTCGGCGCTGGTGCGCTCGCCCGCGCCGAATTCGGCGATCCGATCGCTCATCGGGCGGACAGCAACCGGTCGAGGTAGCGGGCCACGCCATCCTCGTCGTTGACGCCGATCACCTCGTCCGCGATGGCGAGGATCTCCTCGTGCGCGTTGCCCACGGCCACCCGCCCCCAGCCGGCCCAGCCGAACATCGGCAGGTCGTTGGGCATGTCGCCGAAGACGAGCACGTCGCGCGGGTCGACGCCGAGCGACCCGGCGACCACCGCCAGCCCGCTGGCCTTGGTCACCCCGGGCGGGCAGATCTCGATGAATCCCAGCCCGGCCTGGGTCACCGCCACGCCGTCCGAGGTGACCAGCCGGCGGGCCACCGCGAGCAGTTCGTCGGTCGAGTGCGTTTCGGAGTGCGCGAACGTCTTGAGCACGGAGCCGGCCAGCGCCTCGGTACGGGACTTGGTCACCACCGCCTCGGGGTAGCGCCAGACCACGTTCGGTTCGCCCCACAGCGGAGCCCCCGGTGCGTCGAGCGCCTCCACCATGATCGACAACGGCCCGACCGCCGCCTCCAGCGCCTCGATCAGCCCGAGCACCTGGTGGCCCGGTACCGTCTCGGAGCGCAGCACCATCGGCTCATCCGGGTCGGTGAGGTCCACCACCCAGCCGCCCTGGGCGAGCACCAGAAAGCTCGCCTCCGGAACGTCGTGCCGGCACAGGTCGAGCAGGCGCGGCCCGCGCCCGGTCACCCCGACGATCGGGATCCCGGCGGCTCGGACCCGGTCGAGCACCCCATGGGAGTAGGCGCTGACCGTGTCGTCCGAGCGGACGAGAGTGCCGTCCAGGTCGGTGGCGATCAGCTTGGGCAGTCCCGGGCGTACCGTCACAACCGCCTCACTTTCCGTACCGGCGGTTGCGCTCAGACCTCGACCCGCCCGCCGGCCTCGCTCAGCATCGGCCCCCACCGCTCCCGTGGGGGCCGGAACTCCCTCCGGAAGAGGGGAAACCGCTCCCGTAGGGACCGGAACCGCTCCCGGGGGTGGGCCAGCAAGGTTACTCCGGTCTGGCTAACCGAGGGGAGTGATCACCCCAACAGATCGCGACCACCGAGGAACGGCTGGAGTGCCTTGGGCACCCGTACCGTGCCATCCGGCTGCTGGTGGTTCTCCAGGATCGCGACGATCCACCGGGTGGTGGCCAGGGTGCCGTTGAGCGTGGCGGCGGTCTGGGTGCGGCCCTCCGCGTCCCGGTACCGGACGTTCAGCCGGCGGCTCTGGAAGGTGGTGCAGTTCGAGGTGCTGGTCAGCTCCCGGTACCGGCCCTGGGACGGCACCCAGGCCTCGCAGTCGAACTTCCGCGCCGCGCTGGTACCGAGGTCACCCGCCGCCACGTCGATCACCCGGTACGGCACCTCGACCTTGGCGAGCATCTCCTCCTCCCAGGAGAGCAGCCGCTCATGCTCGGCGGCGGCCTCCTCGGGCCGGCAGTAGGAGAACATCTCCACCTTGTCGAACTGGTGCACCCGGATGATGCCGCGCACGTCCTTGCCGTACGAGCCGGCCTCCCGCCGGAAGCACGACGACCACCCCGCGTACCGGAGGGGCTGCTCCAGGTCGCCCAGGATCTCCCCCGAGCGGTACGCGGCCAGCGGCACCTCGCTGGTACCGACCAGGAACACGTCGTCCGCCTCCAGGCGGTACACCTCGCTGGCATGCTCGCCGAGGAACCCGGTGCCCTCCATCGACTCCGGCTTGACCAGCACCGGCGGGATCACGGGGATGAACCCGTGCTCGACCGCCTGCTGCATGGCCAGCTGGAGCAGGCCGAGCTGGAGCAGCGCGCCGACCCCGGTCAGGTAGTAGAACCGGCTGCCCGAGACCTTGGCGCCGCGCTCCATGTCGATGGCGCCCAGCGCCTCGCCGAGCTCCAGGTGGTCGCGGGGCTTGTCGATCGCGGGCGGCGTGCCGACCTCGCGGAGCACCACGTAGTCGTCCTCGCCACCGGGGGGCGCGTTCTCGATCAGGTTCGGTACCGCGAGCTGGGCCGCGCGCAGCCCGGCCTCGGCCTCGTCGACCCGCGACTGGGCGGCCTTGACCTCCGCGGACAGCTCCTTGGTGCGGGCCAGCAGCCCCGCCCGCTCGTCCGCGGTGGCCTTCGGGATCCGCTTGCCCAGCTGGTTCTGCTCGGCCCGCAGCGTCTCGAAGGCACCCACCGCCGCGCGGCGCGCCTCATCGGCCTCGAGCAGCGCGTCCACCACGGATTCGGAGGCGCCCCGGGCCCGCTGGCTGGCGCGTACCAGGTCTGGATCCTCACGAAGCAGGCGCAGGTCAATCACGAGTGGCAGACTACCCGCCGCGGTGGGCGGCGCGCGCCCGGCTTTCCCGTCCCGTGGGCATCGCGCTCGCCGGCTTCAGCGGGCGGCGGCGTCAGCCGGCGTCGCGGTCCGGCCGACGGAAGGCGCTCCCGGCGTCCGGGTCGGGGCGACTGAAGCTCTGCCGGGGATCGCTGTCGGGCCGGCCGAAGTACGACGCGTCCACGGGGGTCACCGGCGAGACCGTCAAATCCAGCGACGGCGACGGCACCACCGTCAGGTCCGCCGGCTCGTCCGCGAAACCCGGCTCGGCCGGTCCGCCGGCCCCGGTCACCAGCCGCGCCCTGACCTGGTCGGGCAGCACCGACATGACCAGCGCGCCAGCCAGCAGCACGAGCGAGGCGAACGCGAACAGAGTGCCCGTTTCAATGGTCGAGCTGGCCACGTTGTTGGCAACCTCGATGGTTGACTGCCGGAACCCCGTGCCGGTGGTCGTGGTGCCACTGGGCAGCTGGGTGCTGTTGAACGAACGGATGATCCCCACCACCACCACGAGCTGGGCGGCCAGCACGCCGAAACCCAACCCGGACGCCAGCCGGCGCTGCGCGGGCCGGGCCAGCAGGACGGCGCCGACCAGGGCGAGCAGCAGCATGGTCCCGAACCGGTAGACAAGCGTGCTGCCGCCGGAGATCTCACTCAGCCCGAGGCTGTGCACGCCGGGCAGGGCGACAAGCTGGGAGGAGTAGGACGGATTCTGGTAAAGAATTCGCCCGCTGTCACCGCCAGTACCGTAGGCGGGCCCGAGCGCCAACGGGCCGAGGCTGTCGGCCCTCGCGGTGGTATGCAAGGTGGCCCAGGGCAGCAGTTCCGCGCCGATCAGCGCGGCGATGGCGAGCACCGCGAGCACGATGGCCATCCGCCGACGGCTGGTGACCGCCGCGAGCGAGCGCACCCGACCCGGACGTTTCGGGGCCGGGTCGCCGGAGCCCCACTCCACCGTGTCCACTGGCGCATCATGACACGCCAGGCTGAACATGCCGAGGCTCGCGAATAGATCTTTGCCCGGGACGCGAACCGGGGCGCCAACAGTGGACGCGAGCGCGGAACGCGTCTCGCGAGCGGGACCCAATCGTCGCCTGGCACCCGCCGGTCGGCTAGGTTCGATTCCATGCCGACTCGTACCTCAACCGCCCGCTGGCAGGGCTCGCTCAAGGATGGCGCGGGCAACATGCGCCTGGCCTCCGGGGCGTACGAAGGATCGTTCTCCTACCTTTCCCGCTTCGAATCGGGCGAAGGTACCAACCCGGAGGAGCTGATCGCGGCCGCGCACGCGGGCTGCTTCTCGATGGCACTGTCCAACGTTCTGGGCAAGGCCGGGCTGACCCCCAACTCGATCGAAACCAGCGCCACCATCCACCTCGACATGCCCGCCGGGATCACGAAGGTCGAACTCTCCACCGTGGGCGACGTGCCCGGGCTGAGCGAGGCCGACTTCATCAAGCACGCCGAGGACGCCAAGGCCAACTGCCCGGTGTCCAAGGCGCTGGCGGCCATCGAGATCACGCTGACCGCCAAGCTCGCCTCCTGACCATGCCGGTCCGGATGGACCGGGAGCGGTTCGAGGAGCTGGTCGGTGACGCGCTCGACGCGGTACCGGCTCAGCTCCTCGAACTGCTCGACAACGTGGTGATCCTGGTCGAGGACGATCCGCCGCCGGACGAGCCGGATCTGCTCGGGGTCTACGAGGGGTACGCGCTGACCAGCCGCGGCTGGGATTATTCGGGCGTGCTACCCGACCGGATCATCATCTACCGCAATCCGACCTTGGACATGTGCGACGACGAGGCCACCGTGGTACGGGAGGTCTCGGTGACCGTGGTGCACGAGATCGCCCACCACTTCGGCATCGACGACGCCCGGCTGCACGCGCTCGGCTGGGGCTGACCCGCCGAGCGCGATCAGCACGGGCCCGCCGCGACCCGACGCGGTCACCGGCCGGCCGATCAGGGCAGGTCACCCGCCCGGATCCGGGCCAGCCACGCCGCCGAGTCCGCGAAATCCGCATCCGCCGCCGACACTGTCGGGCTTGCCGGGCCGTAGTGCGCCTGTGCCCTCGGGTACGAGCCGAGGAAGCGCACGTCCGCGCAGATGCGCCGCAGCCCCTGCAGTGCCTCGCCGACCCTGGCCTCCCCGACGTGCCCGGAGCAGTCCAGGAAGAACACGTAGCGGCCCAGCCGCTCGCCGGTCGGGTACGACTCGATCCGGGTCAGGTTGACCCCACGAACGGCGAACTCCATGAGCACCGCCAGCAGGGCGCCCACCCGGTCGTGGGAGATGTAGACCGCCAGCGAGGTGACGTCGTCTCCGCTCGGCGGGGGCGGCGGTCCGGGGCGGGCCACCAGGGCGAACCGGGTCACCCCGTCGGGATGATCAGCGATCTTGTCGGCCAGCACGGTCAGCCCCTTGCGGCTCGCGCCCAGCGGCACGCAGATCGCGGCGTCGTACTCGCCCGCGGCGGCGCCGATCGCGGCCGTCGCGTTGGAAAGCACGTCCACCACGACGGCGTCCGGCACGTGGTCGCGCAGCCAACGCCGGCACTGGGCGGCGGCCTGGGAGTGCGCGGCGACCGACCGGATCGCGTCGAAGGCCACCGGTCCGCGCGCACCGAGGACGAACTCCACCGGGATCACCACCTCCCGGGTGATGACCAGGGGCTCGCCGTTGGCCAGCTCGTCGAGGGTCACCCCGACCTGGCCGCCGACCGAGTTCTCCACCGGCACCAGGGCCGCGTCGGCGTCACCCGCCCGGACCGCGTCCAGTGCCTCCGGCACGCTGCGGGCCGGCGCCCGGTTGCCCTTGGCGGCGGCGGGAATGGTCAGCAGCGCCTGCTCGGAGAAGGTGCCCTCGGGCCCGAGGTAGACGAAGCGGGACGGCGGTACGCCTGGCATGCCGACAAGCCTAGGCGCTGCGCCTCAGCCCGGAGGCATGGCCTGGCCGCACTGGGCCACATTGATGATGCCGGGCGGGGCCTGGCCGAACACCACCGTGCTGCACACATCGGTGCCGGCGGTCACCAGGGTCAGCGCGGACGGCTGCCCTTCGGTCACCACCTGCAGCGGCTCCCGGTCCGCGACTTCGAAGATCGTGTACTGCCAGCTGCCCGCGCACAACGGCCCGAGTTGGACGGTCAGCTTCGTATCCCCGGTGACCAGGCCGGCCCCGCGTACCTTGCCGATCACCTGGTCGGCCGACGGCTGGCCCGCGCAGCTGACCGCGGTGTCATCGGCGAAGCCCGCCTGGCCCGGCTGCGAGGAGCTCAGCGGAGGGGGCGGCGGGGGCGGGGGCAGCGTGGGGGACGGGGTCGGCGAGAGGGCCGGGCCGTCGCTGGCCGCCGTGGCGGCCGCCGCACCCAGGCTCGGAGCGGCGCGCGGCGCCGACCGGTGGGAGCAGGCCGTCAGGCAGCATCCAGCCAGCAGGAGCGTCAGCGCACGGCGGACGGTGACGATGGTGCGGCCGGTCATGGTGAACCCTCTCGAGCCCATTCTTGGACGCGACCCATCGTAGGGTGGATCAGGCCGCCAATCGATGGCCGGCGGCGCTCAACGCGGCAATTGCCTCGGCCAATCGCACCGCGGGCACCAGAAGATAGTCGGTGTCGAAGGTGGAGAACGCGAAGACGTTCACCCGAGCCTCGGCCAGCGGCCCGGTCAGCGAGTTGAGAACGCCGGTGAGGGTCAGCTCGACCAGCCCGGCGACTCTCAGGCAGCGCCACGGCGTTTCCAGGGTCGCCTCGGCCGGCGCCTGATCGCGGGGACAGATCACCGAGACTTCGTAGGGCGTCCAGGTCACCGAGACGACGCCGGAGCCCGGATCCAGCCCGGAGGGGAGTGGGCTGCCCGCGGGCAGACGACAGATCGCGTAGTCGCCCGGCAACACCTCGAGATCCAACATTCCGCGACTGTACGCAATCGATCCTTTACGCGGTACTCCGGTCCCAGATCGACGAGAGCCCCGTCTCACCCGGACTCGAACGGAGCCCCGATCCGTCTCGGGGGACGGCGTCAGATTCGCGAGAAGAACGTCAGCGAGCCGACCGGCTGGTCGCCCTCGAACAACGGAGTGGAGACCGCGTCGATGGTGTGCACCTCGGTGGCGGTCTGCACGCGCAGCAGCCCGCGAGCCAGCCGTCCGGAGGTGTACGCGAGCCTCAGCGGGATCTTCTCGAGATCGCCGTCGGGCAGCGGGACCGGCGGGGACGTGAAGTCGACCAGCGGAATCACCCCGCTGCGCACGGACTGACCGACCGCCGACTCCTCGTCGGGGAAGCCGAGCAGCCGGCACGCCGGTGCCGAGATGGCCACTATCTCGAACTTGCCGTCGATCACCAGGCAGGGTTCATTCGCTCCCGCCGCGGCGCGACCCCATCGCCTCAGTGAACCTTCCGGATCGGACGGGGCGTCCCGGTCCGCGCCAGCGAACGGTTCAGAGACGGAAAGTTCGACATGAGCCACGGCACCTCCTCAACGCTGCGCACCGACACGCTCAACGCTGCGCACCAACACGATAACCCTCGGTTTGGCCAGGCGTCGCCCGCACCCGCTGCCCGCAGTGCATGGGCATGGGGATGGGCACGGGGGTTCGCCGTCCACAATGGACCATAGGGCACCGGTCAAGGGGGCACCACCGAAGACGCTACCGCCCGTTCCCCTTCTTGTCAGCGGCCGTTAATCCCGAATACCAGGTGTAGGACTGGACCTGCGCCCGCGGCGCCGTATCCGCCCAGGTCACCGGGTGCCGGGCGATCGAGTACAGCTTGCTGACAGTACTCGGCGCGATCCGCTCCCCGTACGCTCCGAGCAGATAGTCCAGCTCCCGGTACGAGGTCACCACGCAGCCCTTCGGCAGCCCGTGCACGTCGATCACGCCGGTACCGGCGAAGGCCAACACCGGGGTCACCGGGATGGAACTGCCCGCCGTGCGGGACATGGCCTTGGCCGCCTGGTCGGCGAGCTTCTTGGCCTCCGCGATGTAGGTCAGGCGACGGCCATCGATCTGGACGACGTCGCCGGCCAGCCGGACGCGGGTGCGGCCATGTTGCTTAATTGTGACCAAGAACACACCCCCGGGCCCGATCGCGAGGAAGGTGTTCTTCGCCGGCAGCCCGAGCTCGGCGATGTCGATCACCTTCCACTGCACGCCCAGCCGGGACAACCTGTTCACCGCGCGCTCGCGGATGGCGTCCGCGCGCCGGGCCTCCCGATCGTTACGACGGCGCCGCGCCCACTCAAGTGGAGTCGGGCGCGGCGCTTGGAGCAGGTGGTCGGAGTCGCGGTCCGTGGGTATCAAGCCAGGCGGGCGGCCGGCGTCAAGGAATCCGGTCATCGGAATTACCTCCGAAAGGCCTCGATGCAGTTGTCTTATCACTACGGTACGTGCTCGATCGGGTACACAGACAGATCAGCCCACGGAGTGAGCATCAGATGAGGGGGAATGAATAGGGGATTCACGCGGCCGTCCTGGTCCTAGGCTTTGCCCGTGGCCCACAATGCGGACACTGAGGTCGGCCGGCTCCGGACCGTCGTGCTGCACCGGCCGGGTCGGGAATTCATGCGGCTGACCCCGCGCAACAACACTTCACTCCTGTTCGACGGCATCCCGTGGGTGGCCCGGGCACAGGAGGAGCACGACGTGTTCGCCGCCGCCCTGCGCGAGCGGGGCGTCGAGGTGCTCTACCTCGCCGACCTGCTCACCGAGGCGCTGGCCATACCGGCCGCCCGCGCCGAGCTGACCACCAAAGTACTGGCCGGCAACAGGCTGGGCGAGACGCTACGCCGAGAGGTCGGCGAATATCTCGGCCACCTCGACCCCGGCCGGCTCGCCGGCGTCCTGATCGGCGGGCTCGCGCACGAGGAGCTGCGCACCGGCTCCGGGCTGGTCTACGCCATGCTGGATCGGCACGACTTCGTCATCGATCCGCTGCCCAACCTGCTGTTCACCCGCGACTCGTCGGTCTGGATCGGCGATCGGGCGGCGGTGACCAGCCTCGCCATGCCGGCCCGCCGCCGGGAGACCGCGCTGACCGCGGCCATCTACCGGCACCACCCCCGGTTCGCCGGCACGCCGCTGCTCTACGACCCGGGGCTGGAGCACCTGGAGGGCGGGGACGTGCTACTGCTCGCCCCCGGCGTGATCGCGGTCGGGGTCGGCGAGCGGACCACGCCGGCGGGCGCGGAACGCCTGGCCCGGCGCGTCTTCTCCGCCGGGCTGGCACACACCGTGCTGGCCGTACCCGTGGCCCAGCGGCGGGCGACCATGCACCTGGACACGGTCTGCACCATGGTCGACGTCGACGCCGTGGTGATGTACCCGAACCTGGCCGACTCGCTGATGGCGTACCGGATCACGCGCCGCGAGGGCGACGAACCTCAGGTCGACGAACCGGGTCCGTTCCTGACGGTGGCCTCCGAGGCGATGGGCATCGACCAGTTACGGGTGATCGACACCGGGCTCGATCCGGTCACGGCGGAGCGGGAACAGTGGGACGACGGCAACAACACGCTGGCCATCGCGCCCCGGGTCTGCCTCGCGTACGAGCGGAACGTGTGCACCAACGCCCAGCTCGAGCGCGCCGGCATCGAGGTGATCCGGGTGCCCGGCTCGGAGCTGGGCTCCGGCCGGGGCGGCCCGAGGTGCATGTCCTGCCCGGTCAGCCGCGACCCGATCGCGGGTCGGCCGCTCAGCGCAGGGTGACCTGGCGGCCCAGCAGGCCCTGGCGCGCCCGGCGCTGCTCCAGGGTGAGCGGGTCGGAAGAGGCGGCCGCCTCCGCGTACCGCTTCGTAAAGTCGGTCAGCGGGGCCTCCCACTCCGCCGCCTCCGGCTCCCGGGGCAGGTCCCAGACCGGCACCAGCAGGCCGTGCGCCCGGAACATGCCGGCGAACTTGGTGCCCTCGCCCAGCAGCAGCGAGCCGTCGGCCGACAGCCGGGCCAGGGCGTCCATGGCGACGTCCTCGTCCTCGGCCAGCACCCAGCGCACGTGCGACTTCTCCGGCACCCGGCACCAGTAGGCGGCATGGGCGGCGGACAGCCGGACGGTCGGGTAGATCGAGGCGTTGGCCCGGTCGAGCGAGGCCGCGACGTTGGGGTCCTCGTCCGCGCCCTCGTCCAGCCAGTACCCGAAGCCGTCGTGCATCGTGACGTCGAGCGGGCCGTCGTCCAGCACGTCCTGCAGGCGCGGCCCCTCGCCCGGCAGCGCCGGCACCGACACCTGGCTGCCCGGCTCGGACTCCAGCGCGCACAGCAGCGCCACCGACAGGTCCCGGGACACGTCTCCGGACTGCACGTGCCGCTGCAGCCCGATCAGGACCCGGCCGTCCGGCTTGGTCATCGCCGGCAGCGCCATCGGCAGCACGGTGGACAGCGTCACCGGGCGGTCGCCGTACTGCTCGATCAGCGACGGGGCCAGCTTCAGCGGCGCGGACGCGGCCGGGACCAGCTCGCGCAGGGCGATCCACTCCGGCTCGTCGGCCAGACCTTGGAAGGGACGGGGGACGAAGACGTCACGCAGCTTCTGCCGCTTGGTTTCGTCAGGTCGCTGGGACGCGGACCGGGAAGTCTTTCGACGCTTGCTCACGGGCGTCCAGCTTAGACACCCGGCGCCGCCTGCGGTGCACGGTGCGGAAAACTCAGCTCCGCCCAGACGCTCTGGCCGAGCCCGTCCCGCTCGACTCCCCAGCGATCCGAGAGCGCATCGACAATAGTCAGGCCACGGCCGTCCACCGAGTCGGGCCCCACCAGACGCTGTCGCGGCTCCTCGGCGGCGCCCCCGTCGGTGACCCGTACCTCCAGCAGCTGCCGGCTGACCCCGGCCCGCACCCGCCAGGCCACCCGGATCACGCCGCCGGGCAACGGACGCGCGTGCCGGATCGCGTTGCCGACCAGCTCGGCGACCACGGCCACGGCATCGGCCAACAGTTCGGAGCTGATCGCGCCGGTGAGTTCACCGGCGATCCGGTGCCGGGCCTGCCGTGCCCCCCGGGCATGATGCGGCACGACGACGCACCATGCACGCTCCGCTACCGCCGTCACCACGCTTTAGCCTCCCCTGGCCCCTGATCCGCACGTGGTAGCCGTACTTCTGCGACCGTACCTCCCAGTTCGCGGGGGCGTAAGGACACCCATCCGTTTTGTCGCTCAACGAGCCGTCTGACGAGGTACAACCCGAGGCCCACGCCCCCGTACCGACGGTGATTACCCGACTCCGCCTGCCAGAATCTATCGAACGCTCGTTCCACGTGTTCGGGGGCGAGTCCGATGCCCCGATCCGACACCCGAAAGCCCACGGAGCGTGCTTCCGCCAGCGTAGACAGCTCGACTGGGCTGTCCGGGTCGGCGTACTTGACGGCGTTGGTCACCAGCTCCGACAGCACGGTAGCGATCGTGGCACGTTCACCGAGCGCTTTCGGGAGGTTATCCGGCAGGTCCATCCGGACCGTTGTCCGAATCTCGACAGGAAGATCCCGTACCGCCTCACGCAGTGACTCGCCGAGGTCGAACGGCAGGCTGGCCGCGGGGCCGCCCAGGGCGGAGCCGTCGCCGACGGCCGACAGCAGCCGCTCCACCAGCCGCGCCAGTTCCCCGGAGCGCTGCCCGAGGCGCTGCGCCGCGTCCCGCCGGGCCTCCTCCGGCAGGTCGTCCCAGTGGTCGGCCAGCGTGTCCGCGTACCCCTTGATCACCGTCACCGGCGTGCGCAGCTCGTGGCTGGTGACCGTGACGAACAGGTCGCGGGCCTGCTCCCGGCGGTGCGCCTGGGTGACGTCGCGGAGCGTCACCAGCTGGTCCTCGGTGCCCGGCAGGTCGGTGGCGAGCACCTGGAGCCAGCGCCCGTCCGGCAGGCGCTGGTCGAGCACCTGGCCGTGGGTCGGCACCCGCACCGGCATCGGGCGGCCCAGGGCCGTCGCCGCCGGGCGGCCGGTCACCGTGGCCGCCGCCTCGTTCCAGGACCGCACCGTGCCATCGGAGTTGACCACCGCTATCGCGTCGGCGGGCATGGCGGTCACCGGCTCGTCGCCGTAGACCGGGAGCCCCTGGCCGTCCATGTAGAGGTGCCGCAGCAGGGAGGCCGACAGCGCCATCGCGCTACGCCGGCCGGCGTGGGCGGGCGCGGCGTCAGGGAAGTAGACGTGCAACGTCCCGACCACCTGCCCGGCCACTTCGATCTTGGAGGCGAGCATCTGGCAGACCCCGACGTCCTTCATGTGCTCGGCCAGGCCGGTGGGCAGGTCGGCGAGGTCGACCTCGACGATCGGGTCGCCCGACATGAGCCGCACGATCAGCGGGTGGCCCGGGTCGACGCAGCGGCCCAGGGCCCACACCGACGTGCCGCTCGCCGCGATCACCCGACCGCCCGCCGAGCTGTACTCGACGAACCCGGCGCCGTTCGCGTCGGCGGCGGTGGACTGGGTGAACTCGACGGCCCGCTGCACCACGGTCAGGCCGGGCGCGCCGGCGTTGACCATGTCGGTGAGCGCGGTCAACTCCGCGAGGAGCCCTTCCATGTCCGACGCCACGGTTGAAGTGTGCCCAATCGGGTCGCGCAAAGGAACCCGTCGGCGCCCCCGTCGTACCCCCATCGATGGCCGGGCGTACCCATCGCCCGATACGCCCGGCGTTTCCCCTGCGTTATTTGAGCTGATCAGCGGCCGAGTCGATCGAGCACGAACCGGGGCCGGTCCGAGATGATCCCGTCGGCGCCCAGCGTGAGCACCAGGTCCACGTCGGCGGCCGTGTTGACGGTCCACACGTAGAGCTCGTTGCCCTGCCCGCGCAGCCGCTCGGCCAGCCGCGGACGGTTCCTGATCACCCGGATGCCCGGGCCGGCGATGCGGATGCCGGACGGCAGCCGCCCGTCCCGTAGCCACGGCGGCAGCAGGTCCATCAGCAGCACCGTGGGAAGCTCCGGCGCCAGTTGCCGGACCCGGCGCAGCGCGCCCGGCGAGAACGACATGACCGTCACCCGTACCGGGCTCTCGCCGGGTCGCTCCAGCCCGTACCGGCGCAGCATGGCGACCAGCCGCACCTCCACCAGGTGCCCGAACCGGGCGGGATGCTTCGTCTCGATCAGCAGCCGGATCGGCCGGCCGGCGGCCAGCGCGGCGTCGAGCAGCCGTTCGAGGGTGAGCACCGCGGCGTGCCCGCCGCGCCGATCCAGGATCAGATCGTCCGGGCTGTCCGGCCACGGCGGGTGCCAGGACCCGAAGTCCAGCTGGTTCAGCTCGGCCAGGGTGTGCGCGCTGACCACGCCGCGGCCGTTGCTGGTCCGCTCCAACCGGCGGTCGTGCATGCAGATCAGGTGCCCGTCCCGGGTCAGCCGGACATCGCACTCCAGCCCGTCGGCCCCCTCGTCCACGGCCCGCAGGTAGGCGCCGAGGGTGTGCTCGGGCAGGGCCTCGGACGAGCCCCGGTGCGCGAAGACCAGCGGGCCCGTCTCAGCCACGACGGCCCCGGCTACAGGATGACGGGGTCGCCGCCGTCCTCGCTGACCAGCGGACGGGAGGCCGCGACCCAACCGAACATGCCGTCGGTGAGGTTTCGGACGTTCTCGTACCCCTGGGACAGGAGGAAACGGACCACTTCGGACGAGCGGTGCCCGGACCGGCAGACGATCACCACGTCGCCGTCCCGCGGTACCTCGTCGAGCCGCTCGGGCAGCTGCGTCATCGGCAGGTGTACCGCCGTCGGGGCGTGCCCCGCCTGCCACTCATCGTCCTCGCGGACGTCGATGAGATAGGCGTCGTCGGGCAGCTGTGAAGAGCTCACATCGGGGATGCGCATCTGCGCAGCCTAAATCGAGTTCACCCAACTAGGGTTGGCCGCCACCCAATCTTCAAGTGTGTCCGAGGAGATCGCCTGGTAAAGAGAGGTCGCATCATCGTCCGCCACCACGTAGCTGACCCCACCGATGGTCTCCGGGGCCGACGGCAGTTTGATGCCGACCATCGATCCCGCGTTGATGTTCTTGAGGCCGAAGACCAGGTCGGCCAGCGGCACCCCATTGGTGTCCACGGTCAGCGCGCTGCCCACCGCCCGGATCAGCTGATCCAGCTTGAGCGGGTTCGTGGTGAGCCCCTGGTCCTGCGCCTCCTGGAAGACCGCCTTGAGGAACTGCTGCTGGTGGCGCTGGCGGTCGTAGTCGCCCTCCGGCAGCAGCTCACGCTGGCGCACGTAGTCCAGCGCCTGCCAGGGAAGCATGTGCTGGCAGCCCACCTGGTACGTGTGGCCGGTATGGATCGACTTGGTCTTCTCGTCAACGCACAGGTTCACTCCGCCGAGCAGGTTCACTGCCGACTGGAACCCGTCGAAATTGATGATCGCCGCGCCGTCGAACCTGACATCGACCAGCTGGTTGAGCGTCTTGGACAGCAGTTGGAACCCGCCGACCCCGCCGCCGCCGAAGTTGAAGGCGGCGTTGATCTTCTGCCGGCCGCCCTCGTATCCGGTCGCCTGGTCAGCGGGGATCTTCACCCGCAGGTCACGCGGAATCGAGATCAAATACGCCCGGTCGAGGCTGGCCGGGATGTGCACCAAGATGATGGTGTCCGACCGCTGGCCGTTGCTCGGGTCGGTGTCCCGGGCGTCCGAGCCCAGCAGCAGAAAGTTCAGCGGCCCGGTGATCGTCGGCCCGAGAATCGGCGCCACCAGCCCGCCCCCGTCGGGGGTCGCGTCGACCCGGGCCCCCGGGTCGATCAACGTTGCCTTGTGGACGGACCGGTCGTACCGGTCGGCGAGGAAGCGCAGGCCGACCACGCCTCCGCCGGAGAGCACGAGCAGAACCGCGCCCACGGCGATGAGCGCCTTCGCCCACCGCGGCGTGCGCCGGCCGCTCGCCGGGGGCGGCACGTCGATCGGAGTACCGGTGGCACGCGGGCCGCCGTTGGCTGCGCCCGGCTTCTCCTCGGCACCGCCCGGCTGCTTCTCGGCACCGGCAGCGGCCTCGGCAGCGGCCTCGGTACCGCCAGCGGCCTCGGTACCGGCCGCCTCTCCGGCACCGCCCTCGGTCGCCTCAGCCTCACCCTGACCGGGCTCGGTCTCGACGGATTCGGTCTCGCCCTCGGCGGACTCGGTCCCGTTGGATTCGCCGTCCGCGGACCCGCCCTTCGCGGGCTCGGCGTCCGCGGGGCCGGCGTCTGCGGGGCCGGCGTCTGCGGAGCCTGCGTCTACGGACTCGCCCTCGGTGGGCTCGCCCTCGGCGACGGGCCGACCGTCGGGCCCGGACTCGATCTCGGCGGCCTCGGCGGAGAAGACCTCGGCAGACCCGGCCTCGGCAGACCCGGTCTCGGTGGCGGGAGCATCGTCGGCCGCGGACTCGACGGCGGACCCGGCCTCGGCACCGCTCTCGGACGCGGCACCGCTCTCGCGCTCCGAGGCCCCGGCAGGCTCGGGAACGGAGGCAGGCTCGGGAACGGAGGCAGGCTCGGGAACGGAGGCAGGCTCGGGAACGGAGGCAGGCTCGGGAACGGAGGCGGCAATGGCCGACTCGTGGGTCGCGCCCGCCGACGCGTCCACAGTGGACTCGGCGGCGGGCCGCGACGGGTCCTCGGCCGTCTGGTCATCACCCGGGCGGCGGGGCGCCGGGATGTTCGCGGGGGGCTCCGAGACGGCGGACCGCGAGATCGCGGACTCCGAGGCGGCGGGCCGCGATGTCACCGGTGGCAAAGCGGCGGGCCGCGACTGGGCGGCCAGGGCCGGCGCAGGCGTCAGTTCGGTGTCTTCCGTGGGCTGACCTGCGGGCGTGACGTCGGATGAGCCGGTGGTGGACGTAGTGCCTCCCGGGGCGCCGCGACCGATGGGTCACCCAACTGTACGAAGAGGTTTCACGAACGGCGACCCCGCATGCACCGTACGCATGCACATCGATGTGCTGCGCATGCGTACGGCGAGCGGGGTCGATTAGCTGGCGGCCACCCAGTCGGGGTGGAGTTGGACGAAGGTGCCCACGTTGTCGTCCTTCACGCACTGCAGCAACTGCATGCTGGTGTCGGAGAGCAACTGGACGCTCGACCCGTTCTCCTCGCCGTTGTCGTACTGGCCGTCGTTGGTCTTGATGGTCACCAGGCTGTCCGCGCTGATGTTGCGCATCGCGAAGATCCAGTCCGTGAGCTTCACGCCACCGGTGTCGATGGTCATCGCCTGGCCAACCGTGTCGAGCACCTTGTTCAGCTTCGACGGGTTGGTCAGCGTGTCACTGCTCAGGATCTCCTTGAACAGCGCCTTGATGAACTGCTGCTGGTGACGCTGGCGGCCGTAGTCGCCGTCGCCGTTGGCGAGCTTGTCGCGCTGGCGTACGTAGTCCAGTGCCTGCCACGCGCTGAGGTGGTGAGTGCCCTTGGTGTAGACCTCCGGGGTCACGCCCGGTACCGGACCCAGCAGCTCACCGGTACCGGGGTCGATGCGCTCCGGCATCTTTTCCGTGCCGTTGCTGGTGAAGCCGACGTGGATCGAGGTGGTCGTCTCGTCGACGTACATGGTCACCCCGCCGAGCACGTTGACGACCTGCTGGAAGCCGGTGAAGTCGACGATGGCTCCGGCGTCGAAGGTCATCCCCGCCATGCCGGGCAGCCCCTGGATGGTCTTCTCCAGCAACTCGACGCCGTTCTGGCGCGCGGCATTGCCGGTCAGACCCTGGCTGCCGAACGCGAACGCGGCGTTGATCTTGTCTCGCCCGCCGGCGTAGCTGTGCTTCCCGTTGTTGTACGCCGGAATGCTGACCTCGGTGTCCCGGGGGATCGAGACCATGTACCCGACGTCGTGCGAGGCGGTGATGTGCAGGATGATGATCGAGTCCGACCTGACCAGGTCGTTCGGGTTCTGGCCGGGCCGGTTGTCGACACCGATCAGCAGGATGTTCTTCGCGCCGCTGATCGTCGCGTGGGCCCGGTCCTTGCCGCTGGCCGCGCCGAGCAGGTCCTGCTGCGTCACACTCTTGGTCGCCGCGGCCAGGATCACCTTGCTGCCGAAGATGAGCCCACCGCTGCTCAGCATCAGCAGCGCCCCGAAGCCCACCAGCAGCTTCGCCCACAACGGATCCTTGCGCTTACGACCGCCGTTCTTGCCGCGGCCGCCCCTGCCGCCCTTCCGCGGCGGCCCGCCGCCGCGGCGTCCGGGGGTGCGCCGACGGTCACCGGAGGACCGGTCGTCGCCCGAGGAGTCGAGGACCGCGCCAGAGGCGTACTCCACTAGGGGCTCCTGTCGCGAGAAACATTCGAGAACAACATGCACTGTACGTATGGGTCGGAGCAGATGCGAGCCCGAGTTTGCCGCAAGCCATCGTGAAAGGTGCACCGGGCCATAAGCACGGCGCACCTTTCACCAATTACTACGGATGGTTAACGAACAACTACTCGCCAGGGGTCGGTGATGCCGAGGCGCCGGCGAGGTACGCGGCCATGTCGTCCTTCGCCACGGCGTCGTACAAGGCCGAGGCCTTGTCATGGTCCGAGAGCACCACGCTTTGACCGTCCCGCTCACCGAAGCCGCTGTATGGGCTGGTCATGAACGTTAGGTCACTGGAGCGCAGATTGCGGAATTGCCAGGCCATATCGGCGACGGAGAAATCCTTGTCCACCGTCATCGATTTGGTGAGCGCCGACAGGAAACTGTTCAGCTTGCTGGGATTGGTCAGCGTGCCGGTGCTCGCCGCCTTGTCGAGGATGTCCTTCAGGAACTCCTGCTGGTGCTTTTCCCGGGTGATGTCGCCGTCTGGGAACTGGTACCGCTGCCGAACATAATCCAACGCTTGCGCACCGTTCAGGTGCTGAGTGCCCTTCTGGAAGGTGCGGTACGGCGGGTGAATCGACGTGATCGTCTTGTCGATGTACATATCCACGCCGCCCAGCGCGTCGGTCACCTGCTGGAAGCCGCCGAAGTCGATCAACGCCAGGTGATCGATGTGCACGCCGGTGAATCCCTCGACCGTCTCGATGACCAGCGGCAGCCCGCCGAAGGCGAACGCCGAATTGATCTTGTTGTCGCCGTGGCCGGGGACGTTGACGTACGTGTCGCGTGGGATCGAGATGAGGTACGCGTGCTTATGGTCCGCCTGGATGTGCATCACGATGATCGTGTCCGTACGCGAACCGGCGTCCGCCTTCTCGTCCGGATCACGGGAGTCGCTGCCCAGCAGCAGGATGTTCATCGCGCCCTTGGCCACCACCGGCGGCCGACCACCGGTGATCTGGCTGAACGGGTCGGTCCGAGCGATCTGGGAGTCCAGGTGGCGGGAGTACAGGAAGATGCCAAACCCGGAGAGGACGGCGACCAGCGCCACGGCGGCGCCGATCACCAGCGCTATGCGACCCCAGTGCGGCCGCCGGCGGCCCCGGTACTGCCGGCCGCCGCCGCCCGGCCCGGACGGGCCGCCCGGACCGCGCCCGCCGCCGTTGCCGCCGCGACCACCACCGCCAGGGGGCCCGTTGCCGACTTCATCGGCTCGGCGCCTGGTCGGCGGCACCATCGTGGTGCCGCGCGTGGTGGGCACGCCGGCCCGACCGCTGGCGCCTGCCTGCGAACTGGGCACATGCGCTCGACCGGAGGGTGTCGTCATGCAACCCAGGGTACGTAGGCCCTGCTAGTCCCCCATGCAGCCACGGCGGACGATGGCACAAATAGGACTAACGGCCCCTGTTGGCAAAGTAATCGATGGTCTTGCGCAGGCCCTCCTCGCTACCCACTCTGGGCTGATATCCCAGCCGGGTGCGGGCGAGCGTGAGGTCGGGGCGGCGCTTCTCCGGGTCGTCCGCGCTGCGGGTGATGTACGTAACAGCCGACGTCGACCCCGCCAGCTTGATGATCGTCTCAGCGAGCTCCCGCATGGACATCTCGTCCTCGGTGCCCACGTTGATCGGGCCGGTCTCGGTCGAGTCGAGCAGCGTCAGGATGCCGCGCACCAGGTCGTCGACGAAGCAGATCGACCGGGTCTGGTCGCCGGTGCCGGCCACCGTGATCGGCTCGCCGGCGAGCGCCTGCCGGACGAAGGTCGGGATGGCCCGACCGTCGTCGGGGCGCATCCGCGGCCCGTAGGTGTTGAAGATCCGGACGATGCCCACGTCGACCCCGCGCGAGCGGTGGTAGGCCATGGCCGCGGCCTCGGAGAACCGCTTGGACTCGTCGTACACGCTGCGGATGCCGTTGGGGTTGACGTTGCCCCAGTACGTCTCCGGCTGCGGGTGCACGAGCGGGTCGCCGTACGCCTCAGAGGTCGACGCCATGATGAACCGCGCCCCGTCGGCCTGTGCCCGCTCCAGCAGCAGCATGGTGGCCACCGAGCCGACCCGGAGGATTTCGACGGGCAACTGCTCGAAGTCGGTGGGGCTGGCCGGCGAGGCGAAATGCATGATCCCGTCGAAACGCCGTGCCAGGGCCGGCTCGTGATCCGGCAGCCCTTCGGTGATGTCGGCCTCGACAAGGGTGAAGCGGGGGTTGTCCGCCAGATGCGCGACATTTTCCTTGGCACCGGTGACGAAGTTGTCCAACGCCACCACCTCGGCCCCCCGCGCGATCAGCGCGTCGACGAGATGAGAGCCGACGAAGCCGGCGCCACCAGTGATCAATACCCGTTGACCATCGCCATACCGCTGCACTACCGCCATACCGTCAGGGTAGTTGATCGGCTGCCGACCGGCCCTCCCGACTCCTGTCGGAGGGACGGTCGGCAGCTCCGACCAGTCTGGCTCGGCTCGGCTGGCGCCGCGACCCAGACCGGTCGCGCTATACCGCGCCGGCTCCGGTGAGGGAACGGACCTCCAGTTCGGCGTACCGCTGGGGGTCCCGCTCGCGCGACGTGCGCGCACCGACATAGGCCGCCAAGAAGCCGATCGGGATCGAAATCAGGCCCGGATTACTGAACGGGATCGGCGCGGTGGCGGTGCAGCTGAACAACGCGGTCGCGTTGTTGACCCGGGTCGAACTCGCCGCCACCCCGCAGTCCGCCGCCTGCGCCGCGGTCAGCTTGACCGCCGGCAGGTTGTCGCTCGCGCCGCCCCAGCAGATCGGGGAGAGCAGCACCACCAGCACGGCGGAGGCCAGACCGCCGTAGATGCCCCAGACCGCGCCCCGAGTGTTGAACCTCTTCCAGAACAACGAGAACAGGATCGCCGGCAGGTTCGCCGAGGCCGCGATGGCGAACGCGACCGCGACCAGGAACGCGACGTTGAGCCCGCGGGCGAAGATGGCCAGCACGATGGCTACCGCGCCCACCCCGAAGGCGGCGTACCGGGCCACGTTGACCTCGTCGCGTTCGTTGGTCCGGCCGCGCCGGATCACGTTGGCGTACAGGTCGTGCGCCACGCTCGACGACGAGGCCAGGGTGAGCCCGGCGACCACCGCCAGGATGGTGGCGAACGCGACCGCGGCGATGACCGCCAGCAGCACGGCTCCGCCGGTGGAACCGCCGAGGTACCGCTCGCCCAGCACCTGGGCCAACTGTGGCGCGGCCGTGTTGCCGGCCGGGTCCTGGGCGGCGATCGCCTTGCTGCCAACCAATGCCGCGGCGCCGAAGCCGAGCGCGAGGGTCAGCAGGTAGAAGGCCCCGATCAGGCCGATCGCCCAGAGGACGCTGCGCCGGGCCGCCTTGGCGTTGGGTACCGCGTAGAAGCGGATCAGCACGTGCGGCAGGCCGGCGGTACCGAGCACCAGCGCGGCGCCCAGCGACAGCAGGTCCAGCTTGCTGACCAGCGTCGCACCGGAGTTGCCCGCGATGTCCTTGCCGTACTTGAGCCCCGGTTGCAGGAACTCCGCCCCCTTGCCCGACTTCGCGGCAGCGTCGCCGAGCAGCGAGGACAGGTTGAACTTGTACGCGACGGCCACCAGCAGCGCCATCAGGATCGCGCCCAGCATCAGCATGAAGGCCTTGACGATCTGTACGTAGGTGGTGCCCTTCATGCCGCCGATCACCACGTACGCAATCATCAATATGCCGATGAGCACGATGGTCAGGGTTTTCGCGGTCGTCGGGGTCATACCCATGAAGGTCTGCCCCTCCTTGATGCCCAGCAGCAGCGCCACCAGCGAGCCGGCGCCGACCATCTGGGCCAGGAGGTAGAAAATCGACACCACGATGGTGGACACCGAGGCGGCGGTCCGCACCGGGGTCTGCCGCATCCGGAACGCCAGCACGTCGGCCATCGTGTACCGGCCGGAGTTGCGCATCAGCTCCGCGACCAGCAGCAGGGCGACCAGCCAGGCGACCAGGAAACCGATCGAGTAGAGGAAGCCGTCGTAGCCGGACAGCGCGATGATCCCGGCTATGCCCAGGAAGCTGGCCGCCGACATGTAGTCGCCGCCGATCGCCATGCCGTTGGAGAATCCGCTGAATGACCGGCCGCCGGCGTAGAAGTCCGTGGCGTCGCGGGTGTGCCGGTTGGCCCAGATGGTGATCCCCAGGGTCACCAGGACCAGCACCAGGAACAGGACGATGGTCAGGGTGCGGGCGGTGCTGCTCACTGCCGTCCCCCTTCCAGATCGGCGCGCTCCTCGATCGCCTCGCGCAGCCGCGCGGCGTCCGGATCGAGCCGGCGCCCCGCGTACCGGGCGTACCCCCACGCGATCAGGAACGTCGACGCGAATTGGAGCAGCCCGAACACCAGGGCGACGTTGATGTGCCCGACGACCTTGGTGCCCATGAAGCCTCGGGCGTAGGCGGACAGCACCACGTACAGCGCGTACCAGACCAGGAACGCGACGGTGGTCGGGAAGACGAAGCTGCGGAATGCCCTGCGTAGCGCGCGGAACTCGGCGGAATCCTGGACGGAGCGGTGTCGACCTTCGTCCGGCGAGGCCGGTGGGGCCGGGGTCTCGGTAGCCATGGCGGCACCGTATGGGCTACCGCGCGGTTACCGACGGTACCGGTCGGCCGGCTGCGCCCAACGGGCTCGGCCATGCGCCGAATGAGGCTCCGGCGCCGCCGGGCGCTGGTGGGTGGTGCCGCACCGCCGCCGGGCGCTGGCGGTCGCCGCTCAGCGCAGCAGGTGGTACCGCCCGCGGTAGTGCGCCAGCGGGTCGGGTTCGGGACCGATCTCGACGTGCTCGATGACGCCCTCGATCAACAGTCCCCAGCCGTACGGGCGGCTGCCGGTCAGCCGGCAGCCGGCCCAGGTG
The DNA here is from genome assembly GCF_039543385.1 of Rugosimonospora acidiphila. NCBI lineage: Bacteria > Bacillati > Actinomycetota > Actinomycetes > Micromonosporales > Micromonosporaceae > Rugosimonospora > Rugosimonospora acidiphila. Next base: position 145,952 of record NZ_BAABJQ010000012.1, on the reverse strand, counting down.
TCCAGCCCCTCGATCACCGGCCCGTAATCCGTGTCCCGCGACCGCTCCGACCGGAACACCCCGCCCGGCGCCGGCATGAGGCCGGCGAACCGGTCCGCCAGCTGCCGGTCGGAGTCGCGCAGCGGGGCCACCGTGAACCGCCCCTCCCGCTCGATCGCGGTCCACAGCTGCGACTCGTCGTCGATCAGGCCCAGCACCCGGCCGGGGTCGCCGTCGGCGATCAGGGCGGAGGACACGGTCAGCCCGGCCGGGCCGGGTGCGGTCCACAGCGTCACCGGTGACGGCAGCCGGCCGCGCAGCCGGCGTACCGGCGAACGGTCCTGCTCGGGCGAGGCGAACGGGTCGGTCGAGTGGATAGTCATCAGACCCGAAGGGTAACCGCGGCGAGCAGTTCGGGGCCGCGCCGGTCCAGCTCGTCGCCGACCAGCCGGGTGGTGACCAGCACCAGGCCCAGCCCCCAGGCCAGCCCGGCCGCCAGCACCACCCAGGCCAGCGCACCCGGCAGGACCAGGGCGGCGGCCAGCACCGGCGAGGCGCTCACCACGGCCACCACCATGCCGACGAACGCCAGCAGCCCCTTGGCGCTGGCCGAGCCGCCGGCCGAGGCGAAGGCGTTACGGGTGTCGGGTACCGGGTAGGCGATCAGCACCGACAGCACCGACGCGACCGCGATCGAGGCGCCGTACATGGCGGCGGCGGTGCCCAGGGTCGGTACCAGCTGCCCGTCCTCGTCGCCGAAGACCGCGACCGCCACCACGATCACCAGCAGTACCGGCACCATGATGACCGACAGCGCGGCGGCGCGCCCGCGCAGCTCGACCCGGCCCGGCACGGCGGCCAGCAGGTGCGCGGCGTACGCGGTGCCGTCGAAGCCGAACTGGTTGGCCAGGATCGCCGCGCCCGCCACCGAGGTGAAGGCCACCGCCAGCGGCAGCGGTACGCCCGGCGAGTGCCCCGGGGTCAGCCGCAGGGCCACCGGTACCACGGCTCCGCCCACGATGATCGAAATGAGACTGGAGCGCCGGCGGGGATCCCGCGACCAGTAGCGCAGCTCCCGGGCCGCGATTGCGGCGAACTGACCGGCCCGGACCGGCCGCAGCACGGCGGGCAGCAGCGCGCGCACCACGCCGCCGCGCACCGGCCGGCTGCCGGCCGGCGCGCCGGCCGCGCCCAGCATGGCGGACTCCAGAGTCACCGCCCACCACCAGGCCAGCAGCGCGACCGTGACGGCGACGATGCCCAGCCGTACCGGCACCGCCAGCGGCCTCCCGTCCGCCAGGTCGTACGGCGCCACGAAGCCGGCGGCCAGCGGGGTCCAGCCGAGCACCCGGGCGACCCGCAGCACGGGAGCCAGGCTGGCGTGCCCGACCATCGAGGAGATCACCAGTTGCAACGGGCCCATCGAGGCGGCCAGCAGGGCGATCACCACGCCGGCCAGGTCGCGTACCCGGCGAGACCTCAGCATCGCGGCGAACCCGCTGGTCACGGCGCGGCTGAGCACGATGCACAGCAGCAGGTTCAGCCCGCCGCCGAGCAGTGCGACGCCGGCACCCGCCGGGCCGGCGCGCAGCCCGCCGGCGACCGCCAGGCCGAGCATCGCCAGCGCTGTGGCCAGCCCGGGCACGCCGACCATGGCGCCGGCCAGCATCCCGGCCGCCAGGGTGCGCCGGGGCAGCGGGAGCAGGGCGAACCGGGCCGGGTCCAGGGTCTCGTCCACGCCGAAGAACAGCAGCGGCAGCAGCAGCCAGCCGAGTACCAGGGCCGCCCCGCCGAACGCGGCCATCAGGTACCCGATGTCGTGGCGCACCGCCCCGCTGACGCCGAACAGCACAAAGCCGGTGACCGCCAGCCAGAGCCCGACCCCCAGGCTGATCGCGAAGGCGATCACCCGCCGGCGCTCGCCGCGCAGCCCGTGGCCCAGCATGCGCAGCTTCAGCCGGACGAAGACGGTGATCGAGACCGGCCGGCTCGGGATCACAGCCATGTCAGCTCCTCACCGGTGGCCACCCGCCCGCCGACCACCTGGACGAACACGTCCTCCAGATCGCGCCCGGCGCGCACCTCGTTGAGCGTGCCGACCGCCTTGATCCGGCCGTCGGCGAGGATCGCCACGTGGCTGCAGATCTTCTCCACCACCTCCATGACGTGGCTGGAGAAGATCACGGTGCCGCCGCCCTCGACGTACCGGTGCAGGATGTCCCGGATGAGGCTGCCCGCCACCGGATCGACGGACTCGAACGGCTCGTCGAGTACCAGCAGGCGGGGGGCGTGCAGCAGGGCACAGGCCAGGCCGATCTTCTTTTTCATCCCGGCCGAATAGTCGACGACCAGGGTCCGGCCGGCGTCGGCCAGCCCCAGCACGTCCAGCAGCTCCCGAGACCGCGCATCGATCTGCGCCGGCGGCATGCCGCGCAGCAGTCCCTGGTACGCCAGCAGCTCCGGCCCGGAGAGCCGGTCGAACATCCGGACCGAGTCGGGCAGCACGCCCAGGCGCCGCTTGGCCTCCACCGGATCGGTCCACACGTCGTGCCCGAGCACGTGGGCCCTGCCCTGGCTGGGGCGCAGCAGCCCGACGGCCATCGACAGGCAGGTGGTCTTGCCGGCACCGTTCGGGCCGAGCAGCCCGTAAAAGGAGCCGGTGGGTACATCGAGGTCGACTCCGGCAACGGCCAGCTTGGCGTCGAACCTCTTGACCAGCCCTCGCAGCGCGAGGGCCGGCTGGGTACCGTCGAGCACGACATTGACGCTACCGGCTTCCACGGCTCATGGGGTTCTGCCCGCGACAAGCAGGTGCTACCTGAGCGCGAGGCTCCGCTCCGGCCGCGCCGTCCGGATGGGGATCACAGTCCGGACGGGGATCACAGGCGGAGCGGGTCGGGCGCGTGCAGCCGCAGCATGGTCAACCCGACGTCCACCGGCACCCTTCGCCGGGTCAGCAGCGACACCGAGACCATCACCAGGAACGCCAGCGGGACGCTCCACGCCGCCGGCTGACCGACCAGCACCGCCGGCCAGCCCGACAGCCGCGGCCCGGCGACGGTGGTGATCACCGCCGCGAGCGCCGCCCCGCCGCCCACCGTGACGCCGGCCGCCGCGCCGACCGACGTCAGCCCCCGCCACCAGATGCCCAGCACCAGCAGGGGGCAGAAGCTCGACGCGGCGACCGCGAAGGCCAGCCCGACCACCTGGGACACGTCCAGCCCGTCCGCCCGCAGTGCCAGCGCGACCGGAACCAGGCCGGCCAGGACGGCGTAGACCCGGAAGTCCCGGACCGAGCCGCGGCCGAGCAGGTCCGTGGACAGCACCCCGGCCACGCTGGTAAGCAGCCCGGACGAGGTGGACAGGAACGCCGCGAACGCCCCGGCCGCGACCAGCGCACCGAGCAGCTGCCCGGTCAGCCCCGGCAGCGCCGCCCCGGGCAGCACCAGCACCACCGCGTCGGTGTCGCCGGTCATCAGCAGGCGTGGCGTATACACCCGGCCGAGCACCCCGTACAGGGTCGGCAGCAGGTAGAACAGCCCGACCAGACCGAGCACCACCAGGGTGGTGCGCCGGGCCGCCGCACCGTCCCGGTTGGTATAGAACCTGACCAGCACGTGCGGCAGCCCCATGGTGCCCAGGAACGTGGCCAGGATCAGCGAGTACGCGTTGAACAGCCCACGGTCGCGGCGGCCGCCGTGCTCGGTCGCGCCGGGCAGCAGCCAGTCCGCGCCCGTGCTCACGTCGGCGCCGCGTACCTGCGGGATCGGCGCTCCGGCCGGAAAGGCCATCGAGGTGTGCGCCGGCACGTCCACTGTGGACCCGTCCGGCCGCACCAGGGTCGCGGAGTGGTCAAACTCGACGGTGGTCGCGTGCGCGAAGGTCTGGCCGGCCGGCGGGGCCAGCTGGGGGCGGCCGTCGGCCTGCCAGTGCAGCACCAGGAAGATGATCGGTACGGCCAGCGCGGTCAGCTTGAGCCAGTACTGGAACGCCTGCACGAAGGTGATCGACCGCATCCCGCCCAGCGCCACGTTGGCGATCACCACCAACCCGACCAGCAGGACCCCGACCGGGTACGGGCCGCCGGTGACCGTCCGCAGGGTCAGCCCGGCGCCCTGCAACTGCGGCACCAGGTACAGCCAGCCGATCAGGATCACGAACAGGGTGGCGAGCTTCCGCAGCCGGGCCGAGCCCAGGCGCAGTTCGCAGAAGTCCGGCAAGGTGAACGCCCGCGACCGGCGCAACGGAGCCGACACGAACAGCAGCAGGGCGAGGTACCCGGCGGCGAACCCCACCGGGTACCAGAGCACGTCCACGCCCTGCTTGAGCACGAGGCCGGCGACGCCGAGGAAGCTGGCCGCCGACAGGTACTCCCCGCTGATCGCGGCGGCGTTCCAGGCCGGGCTCACCTCCCTGGACGCGACCAGGAAGTCCGAGGTGGTCCGGGCCATCCGCAGGCCGTACGCGCCAATGATCACCGTCGCGACCGTGACCACGACGATGGCCGGGATGGCGTACCCGTTCAGTGCTTCTCCACCAGGTCGGTGAAGTCGCGCTCGTTGCGCTCGACGAGATGCGTATACGCCCAGCCGACCCCGAACAGGAACGGGTACGCGGCGACGCCGAGCAGCAACCACGGCAGCACCACGCCGAACGGTCGGGTACCGGCGACCGACGGCGCGACCGTGAACAGCAGGGGCAGGCTGCCCAGGCCGACCGCGACCACCGCCGCGCACCGCAGCGCCAGCGACAGCTGGGTGCGGACCAGGCCCTTGACCAGGGCCTCCCCGATGCCTGTCTGCTCCTCCAGCTCGGTCCGGGTGTGGTCACCGCCCCGCGGCGGGGCGGCGTCGGCCAGCACGACGCGGACTCGCTTGGGCGGCTCGGCGGGCATGGACCGCAGTGTGTCCCCATCCCGGCGCGGACGCAACGCCCCTGCCGGCACGCCCCCGACCACCGCCCCGCCCGCTCGGCGCACTCGCCAGCGGTCCGGCCGCCGACCGTCAAGCTCGAAATTGACCCTGTGGATAGTCAACTCGGCCTGTGGATAACCGACCACGAGCCTGTCGACGCCGCCAAGATAGGCGCCATGACGATGACCAATCCGCTCGTGCGCCATGAGTGGGGCGCGCCGTGGACGCTCGATGACCTCGCGAGCCTGCCCGACGACGGCAATCGTTACGAGCTCCTGGACGGGAGTCTGCTGGTGAGTCCACCCCCCGACACGTTCCACTGCCGCACCGTGACCGAGCTCGCCGGGATCCTGCACCACGCCTCACCCACGAACCTCTACGTCTCCGGCGTCGGGTTCGGCCTCGGCGTGCGCCCGGGCACCCTCTACCTTCCCGACCTCATCGTCTTCCGGCGCACGGCCCTCGATCGGCGGGCCCAGGCCATCGAGCCGACCGACGTGCGGCTCGTCGTCGAGGTGCTCTCCTCCGGCAGCTCCGGGCGCGACCTGGTGATGAAGCGGTACGACTACGCGGCGGCGCGCATCCCGCAGTACTGGATCGTCGACCAGGAGCGACCGGCGATCACCGTGCTGAGACTGGACGAGTCCGGCCGGCACTATGAGGAGTCGGCGGTCGTCAAGCCCGGCGAGCGGCTGAGGGTCGAGGAGCCGTTCCCCATCGACCTCGACCCCGCCGAGGTGCTGTGACGCGGCCGGGTCAGCGGTTCCAGCTCTGCTTGGCGGCGCGCACCAGGCGGTCCTTGAGCTCGCGGGTGTGACGGCGGGCCACCGGCAGCTCCTGATCGTCGATCGCGACCACGTAGGCCCCGCCGATCAGGCGCAGCTCCGAGATCAGCCGCAGCTGCACCAGGTAGGAGCGGTGGATCCGGACGAACCCCGCGTCCGCCCATCGCTCCGCGAGCGTGGCCAGCGATACCCGGACCAGGTGCGAGCCCTCCACCGTGTGCAGTCGGGCGTAGTCGCCCTGCGCCTCCACCCACCGCACGGACGAGCGGGGCAGCAACTTGGTGACGCCGGCCAGCTCGACCGGGATCGTCGGATCGTCGGATCGCTCACGACGTCCGGCGACGGCCGGATGCGCCGGCACCAGGCGCGCCCCCGCCACCCGGCGCAGCGACTCGGCCAGCCGCTCGGTCTGCACCGGCTTGCGGATGTAGTCGGCGACGGCCAGCTCGAACGCCTCCACCGCCCGGTCGTCGTACGCCGTGACGAACACGACGGCCGGCGGCTTGGCAAACCTGCCGAGCACCCGGGCCAGCTCCATCCCGTCCAGCCCCGGCATCCTGATGTCCAGGAACACCGCGTCCACCTCGACGTCGCGCAGCACCCGTAGCGCCTCGGTCGCGTCCGGCGCGGTGTGCACTGTGGATACCCGTGAGTCCGCGCGCAGCAGGTAGGCCAGTTCGTCCAGGGCCGGGGGCTCGTCGTCGACGGCCAGCACGCGCAGCCCGCTCATGACCGTCCCGCCCGTACGCCCGGGTGGAACTTCGGCACCCGCATGCTCACCTTGGTTCCCGCGCCGGGCGCCGTCTCCACCACCAGCCCGAACTGGTCGCCAAACGCGGCCCGTAGCCGGTCGTCCACATTGGACAGGCCAACATGCTGCCCGGCGTCCGCCGACTCGTCGCCGCCACCGGAGCCAGCCGCGGCCCCGGAGACAGCCGCGGCCCCGGAGACAGCCGCCGCCCCGGAACCGGTCGCGATCTCAGAACCGGTCGCGATCTCAGAACCGGCGGCCGCCTCGGCACCGGCGGCGACCCCGGAACCGGCGACCGCCTCGGAACCGAAGGCGACGGAACCGGCGGCCCCGGCGAGAGCCCGCCCGCCGTCCCCGGTCAGCACCGAAGGCTCCATCCCCACCCCGTCATCCTCAACCGTGATGTGGCACTCCGTGCCCGCGTCACGGGCGACGATGCTGACCGTACCCATTCCCGGCTTCGCCGACAGCCCATGCCGGACCGCGTTTTCCACCAGCGGCTGCAGGCACAGGAACGGCAGCCCCACGGGCAGCACCTCCGGCGCGATCTGCAGCCGCACCTGCAGCCGTTCGCCGAAGCGGGCCCGCTCGATCGTCAGGTACCGGTCGATCGACCTCAGCTCCTCGGCGAGCGTGGTGAACTCCCCGTGCGCGCGGAAGCTGTACCGGGTGAACTCGGCGAACTCGAGGATCAGTTCGCGGGCGCGCTCCGGATCGGTGCGGACGAACGATGCGATAGCGGTCAGCGCGTTGTAGATGAAGTGCGGGCTGATCTGCGCCCGCAGCGCGCGTACCTCGGCGCGGGCCAGCCGCGCCCGGGAGGTCTCCAACTCGGCCAGGGCCAACTGAGCGGCGACCCACCGGCCGGTCTCCCGGGTGGCCTGCACGAAGCCGGGCGCGGGCGGCCCATCGGCGAGCGCGACGAGCGCACCGCCCCGCAGCGGCACCACCACCGCCCCCCGGATCGGACAGTCCAGCAGGTCGCAGGGCAGATCGCGGCCGGCCAGGACCGCCGGACGGCCCGAGCTGGCCGCCCTCGCCGCCGCCGCGAGCACCTGGTCCCGGTGATGCTCACCGATGCCGTCGAAGGCCAGGACCCGGCTCGGGTCGGTGATCGCGAGGCCGGCGGCGCCGATCAGGGCGCGCAGGTGCCGGACAGCCTTTCCGGCGCTGGGCGGGGAGAGCCCGGCCCGCAGCGGCTCGGCGGCCAGCCCCACGGTGTGCAGGACGTCGTAGGTGGCCCGCTGGGTGGCCGTGGCGATCCCGCGCCGGGCGCGCAGCCGGGCGACCCCGTAGACCGTCGCGCCGAGCGCGGCGAGCAGCGCGAGCACGGCGAGCGCGGCCGAGAGGTTCGCCCTCACGGCGGACAATCCTTTCGGTCAGGTGGCCGGATGTCCAGACAGGGACCTGACGGTTTGTTGCAATTAGGCGAGTGGACGGGCACAGCGGGCGCAAGCCACGCGGAGAGCGGGACCGCGGGGCGGACGCCCGTGAGGCCTGGGAGGCGGCCCGGCGCGCCCGGCACGCCGAGATTCGCAAACCGCCCGAGCCAGACGGTGACGGGCCCAATGACCGCTCCGGACGTGGCGGTGACGCGAAGGACGGCGCGGGCGGCGGCAGCCCGCCTCGCGGCGGCTCGAATACCCCGGCGGACTCGGACAAACGACCCGATTGGGACTCGGACGGCCCGACCGAGACGATCCCGCCCAGCGAGTGGCACGACCCGACGAACGCTGATCGCCCGGGCCCCGAACAGACAGGGCAACCCCGGCCGGCCCCCGGCGGGCCAAGCTCGGACCGGCCGGGCCCCGAGCAGGCGGGGCAAGATCGGCCAGGCACCGAACCTCCGGGGCAGGACAGGCCGAGCCCAGACCGACCAAGCCCGGAGCCGGCGGACCACGATCCGGCGGACCACGATCCGGCGGACCACGATCCGGCGGACCACGATCCGGCGGACCAAAATTCGGCCCGCCACGATCCGGCGGACCACGACCCGGCGAACCCGGGACCGACCGATCCGGACGAGGTGGGCCCGGACTGGGAGGACGCCGACCGGCGCGAGAGGGTCGAGCAGGAAGACTCCGGTTCGCCCTTCGACTGGCTGAAGGCACCCTCCGACCCCACCGACTCCGGCCACCCCGACTGGGGCCCGTCGAGCCCCTCCCGGGCGGGCGGACGCCGAGCCGGTGGCCGATGGGGCGGAGGCCCCCCGGACGGGGACCACGGCGACGACGCGAGCGCCGGGGGCGCCGGGGGCGACGGGGGCGACGGCGACCGTGGGGGCGACGGCCGGGACGGCGACCGCGCAGGCCCCCGGGACGGCGGCTCGGCGGGCACCCCGGGCGGCGACCGGCCGGCCGGGCCGGGCGGTGGGCCCGGGGGTCCGGGCGGCGATCCAGGTAGCGATCCGGGTGGTGGGGGCGGGGACGGCGCGGAGCCGCCACTGCCCACCGAGCCGCACGGGAGCGGGCGGCTCGACCCCTGCCCGGGCGGGGGCGAGGACCCGGCGTCCCAGACGGTGTGGGCGGACGAGCCGGCCCGGGCGTCCTGGGCCCGGGCGAGGGCGCGGACACCGGCCGGCGCCGCGGCGGGCGTGCACCAGGCGGGCCGCGCGGGTACCCGGGCCGGCGGTCGGCGCCGGGCCGGACAGGCCGGGGGCGGGCAGCAGACCGGGGGCGGGCAGGCCGGGGCGGGGCAGGTCGGGGCCGGGCAGCCGGATCGGAGGCACGCCGGGGCGGGGACGGTCCGGAGCCAGCCGCCGACCGGGCCGTGGGCGGGCCGGCGGTTCGGCCGGCGGGCGCCACGCGGGCGGTCCGCGGAGGCCGGCCTCCGGCGGCGCCGGCTGCGGGCCGACATCCTGGCGACCGGCATCTACCTGATCGGCGCCATCTACGTGCTGGAGCGGCTGCTGCCCGATCCGGGCACCCAGGTCCAGGCCAACATCCCGGACCAGACGTTCTTCCAGTGGGTACTCGCGTACGGCGCCCGGGTGGTGACCGCCCGCGTCGACCCCTTGTTCACCACCCGGCTGGGCGCACCGGTCGGGGCGAACCTGATCGCCAACACCTCGGTGCTGGGCATCAGCGTGCCGCTGTCGCCGATCACCCTGCTGTTCGGGTCCGCGGTCACCTATGTGGTGTTCGCCGTGCTGGCGCTGGCCGCCACCGCGACCTCCTGGTACTACGTGCTCTCCCGACACCTGGTCAGATCACGGATGGCGGCCGGCGTCGGCGGCGGGCTGGCCGGCTTCGCCCCGGCGATGATCTCCCACTCGTACGGGCATCCGAACATCGTGGCGCAGTTCCTGGTGCCGTTCATCGTCTGGCGCACCATCCGACTGCGGGAACGGGATCACGCGCTGCGCAACGGGATCCTGCTCGGGCTGCTGGTCACCTGGCAGACGTTCATCAACGAAGAGGTGCTGCTGATCGTCGCCCTCGGGCTCATCGTCTTCGTGCTCAGCTACGCCGCCATGCGGCCGTCGGTGGTGCCTCGGGACGCGCTGCCGTTCCTGCGCAGCCTCGGGGTGGCCGTGGTCGTCTCCGGGGCGCTCCTGGCGTACCCGCTGTGGGTGGAGTTCCGCGGTCCGCAGCACGGTACCGGGGCGAACACCGCGGGTCCCCGCCCGTACCCGGCGGACCTGCTCTCCTTCACCTCGTTCTCCAGCAGTTCGCTGGCCGGCAGCCCCTCGGTCGTCGGCCGGCTGGCCCAGAACATCTCCGAGCAGAACGCCTTCTTCGGCTGGCCGCTGCTGGTCTTGCTCGCCATCATGATCTGGCTCATGCGCCGCAGCCGGGTCTATCTGTCCGGCTGCGTGGTGGCGGTGGTGCTGACCGCGCTCTCGCTGGGCTCAGAGGTGACGATCGGGGGCCACCGCACCACCTTCGAGGGCCCCTGGGATCTGGTGGCGCACCTGCCGCTGTTCCGGCAGGTGGTGCCGACCCGGGTGGCGGTGGACGTGGCGCCGGTCCTCGCCGTGCTGCTGGCGCTGGCGTACGACCGGGTCGCCACGATCAACGCCCGGGACTCGCTCGGGCCGGGGAACCTGGTCTGGCACGGCGCGCTGATCGCGGTCCTGATACCTCTGGTACCCGTGCCGCTGCGCACCAGCGCGCTGCCACCGGTACCGCCGTTCATCACCGACGGCACCTGGCACCAGTACGCGGACCATGAACATTCACTGGTAGGGATCCCGTCGGCCGCGCTCGGCCGGCTGGAACCGCAGCGCTGGTCGGCGATCACGAACGTCGGCTTCGCCATTCCGGCCGGGTACTTCCTGGCGCCGAACGGCGCGTTCGGCCCCACGCCGAGGGCCACCACCCTGCTGCTCGACGGTGTCGCCCTGAACGGCCGGATACCGGAGGTCGGGCCGCGGGAGCAGGACAACGCGCTGACCGACCTGCGCTTCTGGCGGGCCTCGGTGGTGGTCGTGGTGCCGGGCTTCCATACCGACGCCGTGAACGAGACCGGTAGCGAACTGTTCGGGTTCCGGCCGCGTTTCGTGGACGGGGTCTGGATCTGGGATGTCCGCCGCCTCGTGGCACTGGGGCCCGACGCCGTGGGGCGGTGACGGCCGAGCCCGGGATGGCCGAGCCCGGGATGGCCGAGCCCGGGATGGCGGGGTGGGACGGGCCCGGAAACGCGGCGGGCCGCCGTCCCTCCGGAACTCCGGGAGGGGCGGCGGCCACAAGCCACCGGTGTGGACCGCGGTGCGGCGGTCCACGGCGCGTCGATCAGTAGGCGCCCTTGCTGCCCAGCACCACGCCGATGGTGCGCCAGAGGATGTTCAGGTCGAACGTGAGCGACCAGTTGTCCACGTAGTACAGGTCCAGCCGTACCGCGTCGTCCCAGGAGAGGTCCGACCGCCCGGAGACCTGCCACAGGCCGGTCATTCCGGGCCGAACCAGCAGCCGGCGGCGGACATCGCCCAGGAAGTCGCCGTCCTCGGCGGGCAGCGGCCTCGGCCCGACCATCGACATCTCGCCGAGCAGCACGTTGATCAGCTGGGGCAGCTCGTCCAGCGAGCTGGCCCGCAGGAACCGACCGACGGGGGTGACCCGGGGGTCATTCTTGATCTTGAAGAGCAGTCCGTCGCTCTCGTTCTGGTCGACCAGGGCGGCGAGGCGGTCTTCGGCGTCAACGTACATGGTGCGGAACTTCCACACCTTGAACGTCTTGCCCTCCCGGCCCACCCGGCGCTGCCGGAAGAAGACCGGGCCCTTGTCCGAGGATCGGATCGCGATCCCGATCCCGGCCAGCACCGGGAGCAGGACGAGCAGCATGACCGCGGCCACCGCCCGGTCCATCAGGGTCTTGAACAGCCAGGCCACTCCGGAGAGAGTCGGCTCTTCCACGTACAGCAGCGGCAGGCCCTCGACCGGCCGGATGTGCACCCGGGGCCCGGCGATGTCGGTCAGCTGCGGCGCCACGATCAGGTCGACGCCGGTGCCCTCCAACTGCCACGCCAGCCGGCGCAGTTCGCCCGACTCGGTGCTGGCGGCTCCGCACACCGCCACCGTGTCCGCACCGATCTCCCGGACCAGAGGCACGACCTCCCGGTTCGAGTAGACCGGGACCGGCGTGTCCGATTCGCGGGCGGAGGCGTACCCCTCGGTGACGTGGATACCCACCGGGACCAGGCCGGCTCCCTGGTTGCGGCTGACCGCGGTGTGCACCTCCAGCACCTCCGGCAGGGTGCCCACCAGCAGCACCCGGTGCGTGGCCACACCCTTGCGCCGGACCACGTAGAGCACCCGACGGGCGATGTAGCGCAGGATGCTGATGTAGACCGCCGCACCCACCAACGCGACCGCCACCGAGAGCCGGGACAGCTGGGCCTTGCCGGCGAACGCGGTGAACGAGACCACCGCGGCCATCATCAGGGAGCCGCGGGACACCCGTTTGAACTCATCGGTGCCTATGCCCAGGTATCGCCGGTCGTAGGCGCCGTTGCCCCACAACACGATCAGCCATGCCAGCGGCAGCAGCAGGTAGACCAGCAGGTTGAACAAGACCGGCGCGATGCCCGAGTTGGCCTTGTTCAGCAGTGAGATTGCGGTGAGATTGGCCAGGATGACCCCGGCACAGTCCAACACCAGCAGAATCCCCGCGTACGCGCGGTGCCAGGTGGACAGCCGTCGGGTCCGGAACCATGCCGAGCGCGGTACGCCATTGGACTTCGACGTGATCTCGAAGGTCTCACCGTAACGCGTGTCGGTCATCGTTCTCCGGGTCGGCTCGGTGGCCGGTGGATGGAGGCTCGTCGTCACTGTTCGTGTGTCCTCCCGCGCCGCGATGGTACGCATGTCACCACGCTCACCGGCCAGAACGTGACACGTTTCCGACCGGCGTGTCGCCCACCCGTCGGCCCATCTTGGTCCCGCGAGGTGCGGGCTGGCCAACTAGCTAGCGAGCCACCCCACCTGGGAAAGCACTCATCCACGGTGTCCCCAGTGTGCCATGGGCCGGCCACTCGCGCGATGTCGACCGGCTGACATTAGTGCGTGGAAGGGACGGCTGTCGAGTCCAGATACGCGCTTTTTACGGTGCGATCCGATCTTTCTGAACTTCGGGTCAACCGCCATGCCAACACACCCAGAGTAACTGAGCCAACCACTTCCGTGGTGAGCGCTGGCAGGGGCCCTCCCACAGGTCGCCAAGAACCGCCTCTGAACGGATCAATCAGCCCGCTTGAGCCAATCTGAAAACGAGTCATGACAGTCGCCAACGCCCACCATTGCAGCGGAATGGTCACCAGTACCGCCATCTGGACCATCCGCTCGGTCGGCACCGGACCCAGCGCCGCCCGCCAGCGATGGACGAACGCGGCAGCGAGCACCAGGCCCACCCCGGTGGGCATCACGTACCTGGATTGAGCCGCCCAGCCGGCGGTGTGAATGAACGAGAATTCGAGTACGACCAGGATCGCCAGACACGCACAGAAAATCCCGAGCATCGCCAGTCGGAACCGTCGGCCGGCGAACAGGAGGGCGGGGAGCACAAGTGCCGCAATCGGCAGATACCAGCCCGTGATGACCCAGCTGGGCAGGCTGGTCTCGCCATAGCTGAATTGTCCGACGACCTGCTGCAGGTAAAACGGGAATCGTTCGATGAGTATCAATCTGGCGGTCTGCAGGAAACCGTACGGGCGGGCATACGCGGCGACCGGGGTGACGTCCGTGACGCCGGAGGTGAGAATCCACGCCACGGCCAGTAGGCCGAGGACGAACAGAATGCCGGCGGCCCACCACATGTCGCGACGGCGGGCCAGCGCCCGTACCCGCCCCGGCCGGGCCATCACCACGGCGCCGAGCAGGCTGATGAGCAACAGCAGCGGCCCCATGTGCCGGATCGTCATCAGCAGCGCCGAGCCGACGCCGGCGATCCAGATCAGCCGGTGCGTTCCGGTCTCGCTGGGCAGATTGTCCGGATCTGGACGTAGCAGCGCCAGTAGGGCGCACCACAGCAGCGCGCCGGCGCTGATCTCCAGCCCATTGGGGTTGATCGCGCCGGAGAGATTCATCAACATCGGGGTCGCGACCAGGACCAACCCGGCCACCAGCAGCCGGTTACGCAGCCACACGGCGATGCCCACCGCGGCGCCCAGCACCAGGGCGGACATCAACGCCGAGATCAGCCGGCCGACGATGATCCCGCCGTAGCCCGGGCTGATCACCATCGGTATGCCGACCGGCAGGTAGTACAGCGGGCTGTAACCGGCCGCGCCGGTCTTCATCGGAACCCGCGTGTGGTCGGCCGGCGGTGCGGTCTGGCAGCCGGCGCTCGCCCGGTTGACCAACGTGCAGCCGCGGTTGGGCGGCAGCAGGCTGCGCGGCACGTCCTGCTCGCCGTGGCTGGCGTAGATCTGCCCGGTGGCCACCCCGTACGCCCGGATGATGTGCTCACCCTCGTCGTACGTGCCGTTGGTCGGCAGGGCCAGCGCCCAGCCGGCACCCATGCAGAAGAACGCGAGAACGGCGACGATCACCGCCAGCCGGGTCCGGGGCGGGCGCATCGCGGTCGGGGCGGCGGGTGCCGCCGCTGACACGCTCATCGGGATCGGCCCCCTCGTCCGGGGGTCGCTCGGTCAAAGGATTCGCTGCGGGAGTGAGGCCCCGACCCAGTCTCGGCGAGCACGGGCCCAGAATATGGCGACAAATGTGTATCTATGCGTCAAGTTGGCAAACTCAAGGAGTCGCCGAGTCGGCGAACAGGTGAAGAGTGGTCGAATCGGCGGACAGCTCAGGCGACCACGGGAACCGCCGAACCGCTCACCGGACGAGCCGGGACAGCCGCCGGTCCGCCAGCGGCTTGCCGGCCGTCTGGCAGCCCGGACAATACTGCAGGCTGGAGTCGGCGAACGACACCTCCCGGATCGTCGTGCCGCAGACCGGGCAGGGCAGGCCGGTCCGGTTGTGCACGGCCAGCCCCGAGCGCTTCTCACCCTTGAGGGTCGCCGCCCTCTGGCCGACCGACCGGTCCACGGCCCCGGCCAGCACCGACCGCATCGCCTCGTACAGCCGGTCGAACGCGTCGGGGGACAGACGATCGGTGATCGCGAACGGGGACAGCTTGGCCGCGTGCAGGATCTCGTCCGAGTACGCGTTGCCCACCCCCGCGATCACCTCCTGCTCGGTCAGTACCCCCTTGACCTGCCCCCGGCGGGCCTTGAGCCGCCGCTCGAACTCCTCCCGGGACACGTCCAGCGCGTCCGGCCCGAGCCGGGAGACGCCCGGCACCTCGGCCGGGTCGCGGACCAGGTACGCAGCCAGCTTCTTCTGGGTGCCGGCCTCGGTCAGGTCGAATCCCGAGCCGTCATCCAGCCTGACCCGCAGGGCGATGGGGCCCTTGCCCGGCTTGAGCGGGGTGGTCGAGGTGAAGGCGTCCCGGTAGTGCAGCCAGCCGGCCCGGGCCAAATGGACGACCAGGTGCAGCTCGTCACCGGCCGTCGCGCCGCCCGGCGCACCGGCCTCGGGCGCCCCGCTGGCAGCCCCGGCGTCGGGCGCCCCGCCGGGGGTCTCGGCCTCGGGCGCGCCGGCGGCGGCCGGGCCGTGGCCCAGGCGCACGTCCAGGAACTTGCCGTGTCGACCGGCGCCGATGATCTGCAGGCCGGCGGCGGCCGACACGGGCGGGTCGTAGGTCTTCAGGGCGCTGATCGCGGAGACGTCGATGCGCTCAACGGTGTGGCCGGCGGCGCGCTCGCGCAGGTACGCGGCGAGCGCCTCGACCTCGGGCAGTTCCGGCATGACGACAAGTTAACCTCAATCCACCGGCATCAGCTCAGGTTGACGACCGGAACGGGAAGACAGGCACGGAAGCAGACAGGGCCGGAAACAGCACCCGGCCGCAACCAGACAACGCCGTAGACGGACAGCGCCGGGGAGCAGGCGGCGCCCGAACCGGACACGGCGGCCAGTCCGTACGCGTCGGAGGCTTGCAGCACCATGAAGGTGGTCGTCGCGCACAACCAGTACTCCTCGGCAGCGCCGTCCGGGGAGAACGTGATCGTCGACGCCGAGATCGCCCAACTCCGGGCGGCGGGCGTCGAGGTGGTGCCGTTCCTGCGCAGTTCGGACGAGATCGGCAGCCTGCCGCTGGCGCAGAAGGCGCTGCTGCCGGTGGCGCCGATCTGGTCGCCGGCCGCCCAGCGTTCGCTCGCCGCGCTGATCCGCGCCGAGCGCCCCGACCTGCTGCACCTGCACAACCCGTACCCGCTGCTCTCGCCGGGGATCGTGCGTACCGCGCACGCCCACGGCCTCCCGGTCCTGCAGACCGTGCACAACTACCGCCAGGTCTGCGCCCCGGGCCTGTACTTCCGGGACGGCCACATCTGCCACGACTGCCGGGGCCGGGCCTTCGCGCTGCCCGCGATCCGGCACAGCTGCTACCGCGGCTCGAAGGCGCAGAGCGCGATCATGGCGACCTCGCTGGCCGTGAACCGGCGCACCTGGCACAGCGTCGACCACTACCTCGCACTCACCGGCGGCATCGCCGACCATCTGCGCGACTACGGCATCCCGGACGAGCGGATCACGGTCAAGCCGAACGCCCTCGCCGACCCCGGCACTCCCGTGCCGGTCGGCTCCGGCTTCCTGTTCGCCAGCCGGCTGTCCGCGGAGAAGGGGCTGCAGCTGCTGCTCGACGCGTGGTCCCGGCACCCGGTCGGCTCGCTCGGCGTGCTGCGCGTCGCCAGCGACGGTCCGCTGCGCCCGGTGGTCGAGGCCGCCGCGGCTGCCCGCTCCGACGTGGTCTACCTCGGCCCGCAGAACCAGGCGGGGGTACGCGCGGCCATGCGCGAGTCCGCGGTGGTGGTGGCCGCGTCCACCTGGGACGACGTGCTGCCCACCGTGATCATCGAGGCGCTGTCGAACGGACGGCCGGTCTTGGGTACCGCTTTGGGTGGCATTCCGTACCTGATCGGCGACGCCGGGTGGACTGTCGCACCGAGCGTTGACGAGCTGGCCGCGGCTCTTCCGGTCGCCGCGGCGGGCGCTGCCGGCCTGTCCGCGGCGGCAAGGGCCCGTTATGAGGCGAATTTCACGCCGGATGTGCTCATGAAGCGGCTACTCGCCGTCTACTCCGGCTTGGTAAACGGGGGGCGCCGGGAAGAAGTGCAGCCGGTGAACAGATACCCTTCAGGGCCATGGGCCACTCCTCAACCGTAGAATCGCGACGGCCAGACCCCTATTCCGACCTGTCGGACCAGCCCAGCCCCGCCAACACCGGCTCAGGCAGCGTCATTGCCCGGATATTCAACCCGGGTACCGCGGCCAGCCAGGGCGAGCCCCTCCTCGATCCACGGCGATGGACCTCGCGACACCGCTGGTTCCTCATCGTCGGCCTCCTCGTCGCCGGAGTGGCCGGTCTCGTCGAGGGCATCCAGACCAACTCCAACACCGCCGGCACGGAGGCGACGCGCGCCTTCCTCGCCGCCCTGATCGGGGTGGCCATGATCGGGCTCGCGCTGTCGCTGCGCGGCCTGACCCTGCCCGGTTTCCTGCTCGGCGGGTTATTCATCGGTGCCGGCATCCTCAGCTGGACCTACACCGACATGGGGTGGGTCGTCTGGTTGCTGCTGGCCGTCGAGGGCATCCTGTTCGCGATCTGGACCATCCCGTGGCTGCGGGACCTGGCCCGGCTGCCGCGGCTCGGCTCGGCCTGGATCGGCCTCGCCTACTGGATTCTCGGCGCCATCGGTGCGCTGCTCGTCTGGAACTACAAGGTCGCCGCCGGCCGGATCGTGTACGCCGGGCTGTTCGGCCTCGGCGCGCTGGCCGTGGTGGCCGCCACCCGGAAGTCCAAGCGGGACATGTCCGTCGGGATCGTGTCCGCCTTCCTGGTCGCGTCGGGTGCCCTGTTCCTGGTCGGCTCCGGCAACGCCTTCGACAACGTGCACGACGTGCCGGGCAACGAGTGGGGAGCCCACCAGCAGAGTCGCTTCTGGGGCGGCCCACACCTGCTCTACCACCCGAACTCGATAGCGGTCGTGGCCGTCACGATCGCCATCCGGATCGCCGCCGACAAGACCTTCGAGGTCTGGCAGCGCTACGCCGCGCTAGGCGCGACCACGATCCTGCTGCTGCTGGTGAACTCGCGTACCGGCTGGGGATACTTCGGCTTCGCGACCGGCCTGTGGGCGATCATGATCGCGTACTCGCGCTTCTTCAAGCGCCCCATCGAGGGCATGGACAACTTCCGTACCCGGCGCGGGGCCTGGGCCTCGGCGGTGCTGCCGATCGTGCTCGCGTTCGCGATCATCATCGGCTCGGGCGGCGTGCACTTCCTGAACCAGACGCGCTACGGCACCGGCCAGACCGGCGGCATCACCAGCGGCCGGGCGGCCACCTGGAAGGTCGCCTGGGACGAGTTCAAGGCCGACAACCTGCCACAGAAGGTCTTCGGCGACGCCAAGTACGTGCGCGGCTACGTCAAGCGCGACGACAGCAGCACGACCGGGGACAATCCGAATCTGACCACCGACGACGCGGCCGTGGGCTCGCTGCGCCGGGGCGGCATCCTGGGCGCGCTGGCGTTCCTGCTGGGCCTGCTGCTCATGCTCTGGCATGCCTTCATCGGGGTCCGGCGCGGCTCCCGGCGGCGACGACCACCGGCCTGGTTCACTCTCGCGGCGGTCTGTTCGGTCATCACCATCGCTACGGCGGACTGGCTGCTCGGCGGCACCGGCGGCACGCTGTGGGTCTTCCTGATGGCGGGCGAGGCGTTCCTGATCCTCGGCCCGGATCAGGCCTCGCCGACCTCGGTCGACAGCGGGCTCGACGAGCCGGTGACCGGAGCCAACCGGGCCGCGGCCCAGCTGTAGAGCCCGATCATCACGACCAGGCCGATCGCGGACCCGATGGTGAGGCCCCAGGCCGCACCCTGCAGATGACCCTTTGCGGCGCCCAGTACCAGGCCGGTGAGGCTGGTGATCGAGAAGATCAGGTACTGGGCGAACAGCAGCCGGGCCCGCTGCATGCCCCGGATCGCCGCGGTGAACGGGATCTGGAGCAGGTAGATCCCGGCCTGCAGGTTGATCGGCAGCGCCAACGGGACGATCGCCGCGTACCGGCCGAGGTGTGGCCGCAGCACGTTCGCCACCGGTACCACCACGGCGATCATCACGACCGCCAGGCCGGCGAACGTGGCGGCCAGCCGCAGCGTCTGGCGGCGCAGCCCGCCGGCCTCACGGCTGGCGGCCAGCCGTGAGGAGCGCGGTACCAGCAGGCCCATCATCGCCGTCACGAAGTTCTGTACCGGCTGGAGCAGCGCGGTCTGCCCAGAGCGCAGTACCGCCAGGTCCGCGCCGCTCATCCGGCCCGTCACCAGGAAGCCAACGGCCTGCACCTGGACCTGCCCGACCAGGGTGGTGGCGGTGAACCAGCCGGAGAGCTTGCGGGTCTCGGCCAGCCAGCGGCGCGGGTCGCCCCGCCACGGCCGGGCCCCGCTGCGCAGCAGGAACGTGGTGGCCCCGGCGCAGGCGCCCAGCCCCCAGCTGCCCAGCAGGAGCCCGGGCGAGGTAGCGCCGGTCACCACCATCAGCACGATGATCAGCGCCTGGCTTCCGGCCCAGACCAGGTCGATGACCAGTGCCTTCGCCGGCTCACGCTCGGAGAGATAGGTGTAGCGGCCGGTGTCGTGCAGCAGGATCACCGGCAGGAACGGCGCCACCCAGATCAGATCCTGAAGATCGATCTTTCCCGACGGATGCCGCCAGAACGCCCACACGCCGATCAGGATCGCCCCGGCCACGCAGCCCACGGCGACCGCCGCCGCGAGTGCGTGACGGACCAGGCGGGCGCGCTCGGCACCCTCCAGGCGGGACACCTGGGCCAGCATCGTGTCGCCGATGAACGCCCGGTTCACCGACAGGACGAGGTAGCCCAGGCCGACCGAGAGCACCAGTGCGCCGGCCCGGGTCCTGCTGGCCAGCAGGCCGATGGGGAGCAGGGTGTTGGCGGCGTTCGCCGCCGCCATCACCACCTGGTCGGCCAGGCCCGCACCGACCCAGCGGGCCCCCCGCATCGGCATAGGCTTCTAGGCCCCCTGGCCGGTCCGTCCCGGCATTCCGTGCGGCACGGTCACGACGGGGGCGGTGATGGTGGCGGGCCTTTTGGGCTGCACGCTCGCCCGGGCCGCCGACGCGATCGAGGCGGCCAGGAACAGCCCGTTCACCAGCCCGAAGGCCACCATCACCCAAACCGTCCATTGTGGGGCAAAGGCGAGCACGAGCGCGATCACGGTGATCACGGCCCCGTAGTCACGAATCAGCTTGACCACGCGGATCAGCGGGGAGGAGGAGGAGACCAGGCTCTGCGCCGAGCTGCCCTGCTGGAGCACGGAGGTGACCAGGTTGACCATCCAGGTACCGGCGAACACGCCGTACCACCAGACCGGGGTGCTCGGGCGGTACGCGTGCGCGACGCTGGCCACCGCAGCGACCAGGGAGATCTGCAGCGCGACGTCGCACAGCACGTCGACCCGGGCACCCGCCGGGCTGGACTGCCCGGTCACCCGCGCCAACTGGCCGTCGGCGCAGTCCAGCGAGTACGCGAGCTGCCAGACCACGAGCGCGGCCAGCCCGATGGCCACGGCCGGTACCCGGCCCCGATGCAGGTCGTCGGCGAGGGCCCCAACGGCGACCGAGGTGGCCACGCCGAGGACCAGGTTCATCAGGGTCAGCGCGGTGGGCGGCAGCCCGAGCCGCGACGCGGCGACCGCGAGGAAGGAGCCCAGATACTGGTTCACCGATTCGGTGAACAGTCCGCTGGACCGGTGCTTGGCCCGGAAGTCGGCTGAGCTGTGAATGCTGGCCACCGTCACCCTCGCACGCGGAGTCTGTTGGCGCGGTCCAGGTCCGGTTCGAAGTCCACCTCGACGCAGTCGTAGCTGCTGATGTCCACCGCGGTCACCCGCAGCCCCTCCTCGGCGATCGCGGTCTCCAGACCACGCTCGAAGTAGTCCTGGTCGGCGCAGCGGTCCAGGTGCTTGATGAGCGCCACCCGGTCGGCCTCGTTCACGTAATTGATCCCGACGGCCTCGCCGAGTCCGCCGACCACCTGCTTGGACAGTTCCTTGATGTACCCGTCGCCGTCGAGGGTGTACTTGACCTCCTCGTCGGCGACGCTGGCGGTGTTCACCGCGACGAAGCTGCGATCCGCGGCGATGTGGGTGCCCAGCTCGTTGAGCAGCCCGGGCACGAACACCACGTCGCCGTTCATCCACAGCACTCCACCCGGCGGCACCAGGCGAAGCGCCTTGAGCAGGCTCTTGCAGGTGTTGGTCTGGTCGTAGAGCTCGTTGTAGACGAATGACGCGTCGTCCGCGGCGGCCTCCATGACGAGGCCCATCTTGAAGCCGACGACCAGGGTGATCTGGGCCTGTGGCCCGAAGGTTTCGCGCAGGTGGTCCAGCTGTTGACGCAGGATGCTCCGACCGTCGGCGAGCGGGGTGAGTGGCTTGGGATACGGCCGACCGAGCCGAGTTCCCATGCCGGCGGCCAGCACGACCACGTTCACGATTTCCATACTCCTTCCGGCGGCGGATATGGACCGTCGCAGAATAGCGCGCGTACGTGAGATTAATTTCTCGGTACCGCTTCCCCAAGGCCCGGTTGCCTGCACGGACATTCCACTCAAATCACCAGGTACACGGTCCGATCGGGTCGATGTCCACCCCCGGTCGCCGCGCATCAACCGCCGATACCCGCAGCGGGGCCGGCCAGTCCCCCGAAAGCGACACCGGCGACGCCTCTTTTCGCCGCACGCCCATCCGGCATGATCCGATCTCGCGCCGCCCGATGAAGATCGAAGCCCGACGCTCGATCACCATCCGCTAGCTGGGCGATCATCGGCGAAAGGTATCGAAAGAGGGTCTTGAGAAGTTGTTTGAGCGCGCGGACGATGTCCGTATCGTCCGTTGCGAGGGGTGGTGCGCCGTGCAGGTGCGAGACGCGATGACCAAACAGGTACTGGTCGTGGGGCCGGAACACACGATCAGACAGGTCGCCAGGCAGATGGCGGATCGGAGGGTGGGCTCGGCAGTGGTCCACGACCCGGACGCCGAGGGCTTCGGCATCATGACGGAACGGGACATCCTCTACGCGATCGGTCGCGGCCTGGACCCGGATGGTGAACGGGCGGCAAACCACCTCACCTGGGACGTGGTCTACGCGACCCCGGAATGGACGCTCGAGGACGCGGCCGCGGCCATGGTCCGGGGCGGCTTCCGCCACCTGGTCGTGATGGACCGCGGCGACGTGCTGGGGGTGATCTCGGTGCGCGACATTCTCAGGGTCTGGACCCGGCAACGCACCCCGGCCGCCACGGTCTCCTAAGGGATTAGGGTCTCTCGGGGAGACGTGGTCTGAGGAGAAGGTGGCCGGCAGCGCCGCCGCCCGCCGGCCGCCGGCGCGGTCGGGCCCATCCGGGCTGGCCAGGGGCGTCCCGGGGCCGTCCGGGGCCGGCCGCGCGCGGCCGTTAGACGCAGCCCTATATCATGCCCCGCCGACGAACCGGGGCAAACACCTCCGTAGCATACGGCTCATGACTCCGGAGCAGCTCATCTCGTTTGCCCGCGGCGCGCCGTCCATTGACATCATCGACGTCGAGGGCCTCAAGGCCGCGGCCGGCCGGGCATTCGACGCCGATCCGGTCGGGGTCACCGCCTACGGGACCTCGGTCGGCTACCTTCCCCTGCGTAAGTGGATCGCCGACAAGCACGGGGTCACTCCCGAGCAGGTCCTGATCACCAACGGCTCGTTGCAGGCCGACGCCTTCCTCTTCGAGCACCTGGTCAAGCCCGGCGACGCCGTGGTGGTGGAGCGGCCGACGTACGACCGGACGCTGCTCAACCTGCGCAACCTCGGCGCGGAGCTGCACCAGGTCGGGCTCGACCCGGACGGCCTGAACGTCGATGAGCTGCGCTCCCTGCTCGAGTCGGGCGTACGCCCGAAGCTCGCGCACATCATTCCGAACTACCAGAACCCCGCCGGCGTGACGCTGTCCCTGGCCAAGCGCCGGACGCTGCTGGAGCTGGCCGGCGAGTTCGGGTTCACCATCTTCGAGGACGACCCGTACGCGGACATCCGGTTCCGGGGCGAGGCACTGCCGTCGATGCTGTCCATGGACACCGACGGTCGGGTCGTGCACGCGTCCAGCTTCACCAAGACCGTGTGCCCCGGCGTCCGGGTCGGGTACCTGGTCGGCGCGCCCGAGACCATCGGCGGCATCGCGCGTACTGCGACGAACCTGTACATTTCGCCCGGACAGGTGTCCGAGGGCATCGTGCACCAGTTCTGCGTCTCGGGCGACATCGACCGCTCGATCCAGACCGTCTGCGACGCCCTGGGCGAGCGCGAGCGCGTGCTCGCCGCCGCGCTGCGCGAGCACATCCCGGCGGCCCGGTTCACCGAGCCCGACGGCGGCTACTTCCTCTGGATCGACCTGCCCGACGACGTCGAGGTGGACCTCGTCGTGCCGGAGGCGACCGCTCGTGGGGTGGCGGTGGTCAAGGGCAGCGACTTCCTGCTCGAGGGCGGCAATCACTCTCTGCGACTGGCGTACTCCGCCGTGACCACTGACCAGATCGACGAAGGGGTGCGCCGGCTGGCCGATGCGATACGGGCGGTAGCGAAGCAGGGCTGACCCGAGGCGGGCGCCCACTGTCGGGTTTCTGACACAAAGCCGTCCCGCCGGAGAGGTTCCCTCTTCAGCGCCGGATGGATCAAAATCCAACCCGGCGTATCTATTCGCCCCAAGGCATAACCCCCCGCCCCCAACGGCACCGGGTGGGCCGACCGCTCCCCCCACCCCCACCTGCGGTCGGTCCGCCCGGTGCCACCTCTTTGGGCGTAGCTTTGCCCCGGGAAGCCCTGGAGGTTGGTGATGACGGATCAGCGTGCGCAGCGTGAAGTCGGTGGCCTGTCCCGAGCGTTGAACGCCGTGACCAGGCGAGTGATGGGCAACAATCATTCCGACACCGAACTACCTCATCTGCACCCTCACAGCAGCGCCATCGTCGATTGCGGCCTGTACGTGAACGGTGTCCGGGAACCCGGGCACTGGCACTACCCGGAGGCCCTGGCAGCGGCGCGGCGCCGGCCGAACTCGTTTGTCTGGCTCGGCCTGCACGAGCCGAAGGAGGAGGAGTTCGCCAACATCGCGTCAGTGTTCGACCTGCACGAACTGCCCGTCGAGGACGCGATCAAGGCGTTCCAGCGACCCAAGATCGAGCGGTACGGCGAAATGGTCTTCGCTGTGCTGCGCACCACACGTTATATCGAGCACACCGAACTGACCGAATTCTCCGAGGTCGTAGAGACCGGCTCGGTGATGTTATTCGTCGGCGAGCAGTTCGTGATCACGGTCCGGCACGGTGCGCCGGCCGCCCTGCACAGCGTCCGGCAGGACCTGGAGGACAAGCCCGAGCTGATGCCGCAGGGGCCCTGGTCGGTGGCGCACGCCATCTACGATCGGGTCGTCGACTCGTACGTGGACTGCGCCAACGCCGTCGAGTTGGACATCGACGCGTTGGAGGAGAGCGTCTTCGGCCGCCAGGGGCAGGGCCGCATCCAGCGCATCTACCAGCTCAAGCGGGAACTCGTCGAGTTCCGCCGCGCGGTGGTTCCGCTGCAGCGCCCGCTGCAGGCGATCGTCGGCGGCCGGCTGCCCGAGGTACCGAAGGAGATCCGCCGGTACTTCCGGGACGTCAACGACCACCTGACCCGTACCGTCGAGCAGATTCAGTCCTTCGACGAACTGCTCAACTCGATCCTCCAGGCCCGCCTGGCGCAGGTCAGCGTCGAGCAGAACAACGACATGCGCAAGATCGCTGCCTGGGCCGGTATCGCGGCCGTATGGACGTCGATCGCCGGCATCTACGGGATGAACTTCGACTTCATGCCCGAGAAGCACTGGCGGTACGGCTATCCGGGAGTGCTGCTGGTGTGCCTCATCGCGTCGATCGCGCTGTACCGCTTCTTCCGCAAGAGCGGCTGGCTGTAGCCCCCGGCCCCGAGCGCGCCGTCGCGGTCTCCCTGGGCGGGGCCGCCACGGTCTCGCCCCGGGCGGGATCAGCCGTGGCTGTTCTTGGTGACCGCGGTGGCCTTGTCGGTGGCGGTCTCCACACCTCGGGAGGAGCGGTCCGGGCGCGACGAGGACGCCGGGTCCGACCCGCCGGACCGGTTGTCGCCCCGCTCCGCCCCGCCGGAGGCCGCGTCACCGGAGCTCGCCTTGCCGGCCGCCATGTCCATCGCGGAACGGGTCGAGTCGAGCACGGATTGGGCCTGGTCGCCGGCCATGCCGCGCCCGCCGGCCTCGTACTCTTCCCAGTGGTCGCGGCCGCGGCGGCGCACGGCCATCGCACCCACCGCGCCGGCGGCCGCGCCCAGTACGAGCAGGCCAATCAGCATCCCGGTCCGCTTGCCGGACGACCTCGACCTCTTGTTACTGCCCATCATCTTCCTTGCCCGAACGGTCTGCGAGCCGGCCTCGATGGCGCCGAGGCGGGCCGCGTCCATCAATGGCGCCAACGCCGCCACGGTAGTCTCCCACCCCTGCGACGCGACATCGCGCACCCGCTCCGTGCCGGGTCCGACGAGGTCCATGGCCGAACTCAGGCGCGGACCGACCGTCGCGCCGACGCCGCCCGCCGCGTGCGTGGCCGCCTGCCGGAGGTGATCGATCCCCTCGCCCAACTCGGCGCGCATCATCCCGCCGTGGTTGCCGGTCTGTCGTCTAGTCTGGCTCCGTCGCGGCATGTGATCCACCTCCTATAGGCATCGATGGCCGTAGGGCCGTGCCTCAAACGACATACTGCCCTGTCCGAGGGCATCGCGCGGGTGGAACGGACAGATGGCAGGATTGCCAACAGATCAGATCACGAAGTGAGGAGCATTCGCGTGAGCGTCGCGATTCTGCACACCAACGCCGGTCCCATCCGGATCGAGCTGTTCGACAACCACGCCCCGAAGACGGTACGCAACTTCGTTGAGCTCGCCGAGGGCACCAAGGCGTACACCGACCCGCGCACCGGTGCGGCCGGCAGCGGACCGTACTACGACGGCACCATCTTCCACCGGGTGATCGGCGGCTTCATGATCCAGGGCGGCGACCCGACCGGCACCGGGCGTGGCGGCCCCGGGTACCAGTTCGGTGACGAGTTCCACCCGGAGCTCCAGTTCGACCGGCCCTACCTGTTCGCCATGGCGAACGCCGGCCCGGGCACGAACGGCTCGCAGTTCTTCATCACGGTGGGCCCGACCCCGCACCTGAACCGGAGGCACACGATCTTCGGTGAGGTGACCGATGAGGACAGCAAGAAGGTCATCGACTCGATCGCGACCGCTCCCACCGCGCCCGGCGACCGCCCGCTGCGTGACGTGGTCATCGAGCGGGTCGAGGTGGAGCGCTAACCTCGTGTCATGACGAACGTCCTGCCGACCGGGGTGCCGGTCTGTTATCGGCATCCCGGTCGGGAGACGTACGTCCGATGTACTCGCTGCGACCGCCCGATCTGCCCGGACTGTATGCGGTCCGCCTCGGTCGGGCACCAGTGCCCGGAGTGCGTGGCCGAGGGCCGCCGCGCCCAGCGTCCGACCAGGACCGCCTTCGGCGGAGGCGTGGCCGGTCGGCGGGGCTACGTCACCATGACGTTGATCGCGATCAACGTGCTCATGCTGCTCATCTCGCTGGCGTCGGCCAAGAACGGCCCCCAGGCGCTGGGCGGTCAGGGCTTCGCGGGCCTGATCGGTGGCGACACGCCGCTGCTGGACAAGCTCGGCGTGATCGGCGAGTTCAAGGTCGGGCAGAACGGCCCGGTGTTCCCGTTCGGGATCAGTGACGGTCAGTACTACCGGCTGTTCACCGCCATGTTCATGCACTTCGGCATCCTTCACCTGCTGCTGAACATGTACGCGCTGTGGGTACTCGGCCGGACCCTGGAGAGCTTCCTCGGGCCGCTGCGCTTCCTCGGCCTCTACCTGGTCGCCGGGATCGGCGGCGACGTCGCCGCGTACCTGTTCCAGCCCGCCGACCTGTCCGCCGGCGCGTCGACCGCGCTGTTCGGCATGTTCGCGGCGCTCTTCCTGGTGCTGCGCAAGCTGGGGCTCAACGCCACGGCGGTGCTCCCGATCATCTTGATCAACCTGCTGTTCACGCTCAGCGTGCCCGGCATCTCGATCGCCGGCCACCTGGGCGGCTTCGTGACCGGCGCGGTCGTGGGCGCCGGGCTGGCGTACGCGCCACGCAAGAACCGCGGCCTCATCCAGATCGCGGTAATTGTCGGTGCCGTCGTCGTGCTGGGCGGCCTGAGCCTCTGGCAGACCACCCAGATCACCGGCTGAGCCGGCCCGGCTGGTCGGGCCGCGGGGGGCTCGCCGCCGGCTCTCCACCGGGCCGCGGAGCCGCACCTCAGGTCGCGGTCGGGGTCAGTCCGTGGACGTCGGGCGGGTCGGGCTCAGCTGGTCGAGGGCGTCGACCACGTCCCGCGGGTCGGCGTTCAGATCGTAGGAGCTGAGCAGGTACAGCCGCTCGCCGCTGTCGATCTCCACCATGCCCGACCGGGCGCCACGGCGACGCCGGTCGACGCGCACCCGCTCGATGTCATCCCAGGACAGCCGGTGGTGCCCGGCGTAACCCGCGATCACGGTCACGCCCTCCCGGTCGGCCGAGAGCCGGATGGGCGCGATCGCGTCGCGAACCGCGTAGCCCCCGGCGACCAGGGCGGCGATCCCGGCGAACGCGAGGGTCGCGCGGTCGCTGTGGAGCACGGCCGCCACCAGCGCGAAGACCAGCGCCGCCACCACCTTGACCGCGAAGAACCGGCGGTCCACGCGGTAGGTCACCGAGTCGACCGGCTCCGGGGCCTCGTCCGGGCCCGCGCCGTCGATCCCGTCACCGATTTCGCGGTCGCGCCGCGCCTCACCGCGCCATGACCCGCCTCGTCCTGCCTCACCGCGCCGCCCCTCGCCGGGGCCGGGCTCGTCCGGCATGGCCGCACCACGAATCTCCACCGGCCAACCGTAGCCGCGCGGCGGGTGAGCCGTGGGGCCGCGCGGTGGCGGTGCGATCTTCGGCCTACCGGGTACCGGTCGGCCGCCGGCGCCGGCCGGTCAGCGGGCCGGCGCGGGCTCGCCGATGGGCCGCGCCCGGTAGGCCGGCGGGGGCCGGAGCGGGCACCGATTCGCGGGCGGGGGCCGAATCGGGCACCGGGGTAGCATCGGGCACAGCCCAAAGCTACCGAGGAGTAACAGATGCGCGACGCGGTCATCGTGGGAGCTGTCCGGACTCCGGTCGGGCGGCGCAAGGGCGGGCTGGCGCCGGTACACCCGGTCGATCTGTCCGGACACGTGCTACGAGCCCTGGCCGGCAGGGCCGGCTTCGACCCCGCCGACGTGGACGACGTGATCTGGGGATGCGTGTCGCAGGTTGGCGACCAGGCCTGGAACGTGGGGCGCAGCGCCGTGCTCGCTGCCGGCTGGCCCGAATCGGTACCCGGCACCACGGTCGATCGGCAGTGCGGTTCGAGCCAGCAGGCCGTGCACTTCGCCGCCGCCGCCGTACTGTCCGGCCAGGCCGACCTCGTGGTGGCCGGCGGGGTCGAGTCGATGACCCGGGTGGCGATGGGCTCCTCGGCCGGCGCCGGCAATCCGTTCGGCCCGATGGTCCGGGCCCGGTACGCCGGGGCGGACGGCTTCTCCGACGGTGCGGCCATCCCGTTCAACCAGGGGGTCGGCGCCGAAATGATCGCGGAGCGCTGGGGCCTGTCCCGGTCCCGCCTCGACGAGTACTCCCTGGCCAGCCATGAGAAGGCGGCCGCCGCGCAGGACGCGGGCGCGTTCGACGGCGAGATCGCGCCGGTCGAGGTACCGGATGGTGACGCCGCGACGGCGGTGGTGGGCCGGGACGAGGGCATCCGGCGCGACAGCTCACTGGCGAAGCTGGGCGAGCTGCCCACCCCGTTCCGGCCGGACGGCGTGGTCACCGCTGGCTCGTCGTCACAGATCTCCGACGGCGCGGCGGCACTGGCGATCACCACCTCGGACTGGGCCGCCGCGCACGGGCTGACCCCGCTGGCCCGCATTCACACCGCGGTGCTGGCCGCGGCCGACCCGGTGATCATGCTCACCGCGCCCATCCCGGCGACCGAGAAGGCGCTGCACCGCTCGGGGCTCGGCATCGCCGACATCGACGTCTTCGAGGTCAACGAGGCCTTCGCGCCGGTACCGCTGGCCTGGCTCGCCGAGACCGGGGCGGATCCGGACCGGCTGAACCCGCGCGGCGGCGCGATCGCCCTGGGGCATCCGCTCGGCGGCTCGGGCGCCCGGATCATGACCACCCTGCTCGCTCAGCTGCGCGACCGCGGGCTGCGATTCGGGCTCCAGACCATGTGCGAGGGCGGCGGGATGGCCAACGCGACCATCATCGAGAACCTGCCGGCCCGTTGAGCGCCCGCTAGTCAGGTCATCGCCCCAGGTCCGTGGCGTGGCGGGCGGATGGACGGCGGGCCGAGATCTTTCTCCTTGAAATTCTTCACCGAACGCCGCACCAGAGTGTTGATGCGTGTCGTTGTAAGGATATGGATCTGTTCACTCGGACGTTCCTGCCCGCGGCCGGCGACGCCGGCCTGTCCATGCCGATCATCAGTCGGCACATCCCGGTATTCCGGCGCTGTATAGGTGCCAACGACGCGGTGCTGCTGGTCAGCCGGTGCATCCGCCCGGACCGGCCGCTGGCCGGCGAGCACCTGCTGGTACTGAGCCGGCAACGGCTGGTGGTGACCCACGAGGGCCGGCTCGCGCGCCGGATCCGGCTGCACCTGGACGCACCGATTCACGAGCTGTCGTACGTCACCTGGACGCCCGATCCACGGGTCTCGTCGCTGGAGTTCGCCGCGACGGCGATTGACGGCATCCGTGAACGGTTCTGGATCAAGGCGCGGCACCCCAAGGCCGTGTCCACCCTCGACGCCACCTTCGGGTACGTGTTCCACCCGGTCGCCCGGGCCCTGACTCCGGTCTCCTGACCGGCACCGATGCCGATCAGCCGCGGAGTTCGGCGACGCAGCACTTGACGCTGCCGCCGCCCTTCTTCAGCTCGGTCAGCTCCACCAGCCTCGGCAGGTACCCGGCCGCCACGAGCCGGGCGGCCATGTCGCTCGCCTCGGCGCTGAGCACCACGTTGCGCCCGTCGCTGACCAGGTTCAGGCCGAACCCGAGCGCGTCAGACTCCGACGCCACCACCGCGTCGGGGAACAGTTGCCGCAGCACCGCCTGCGCCGACGCGGAGAACGCACCCGGGTAGTAGGCGATCGTCGTGTCGTCGAGCACCGCCAGCGCCATGTCGAGGTGGTAGAAGCGCGGGTCCACGAGCCGCAGCGAGATGACCGGCCGGGCCAGCACCTCCTGCGCCTCGGCGTGCGCGGCCGGCTCGGTACGGAAGCCGTACCCGGCCAGGATCAGGCCCGGCCCCGGTACGTAGGTGAAGTCGCCCTCGCCCTCGTTGATCTCGGTCGGCGCAACGAATCGCCACCCGGCGCGGGTGCCCCCGGCGTCCTCGCCCGGCGCCTCCTCCGAGCTCAGCCGGGCGTAGAAGGCCTGATGCGCGGCTGCCTCGGCGGCGCGTTGCGGGTACCTGAAACGGGCGCCGAAGACCGTCGAGTCGACCGAAAACGCCCCGTTGGCCGCGTACACCATGTCCGGCAGCCCGACCTGCGGCGCCAGGACGTGTACCCGGTGTCCCAATTCGATCAGCGTTTCGCGCAACCGGTCCCACTGCTTGACGGCCAGCTCGGCGTCGACCGGGGTGGTGGCGTCCATCCACGGGTTGATCACGTACTTGACGTCGAAGTACGCCGGTGGGCACATGAGATACGTCCTCGGCACGATCCAAAGCGTAGGTACCCTCAGAAGGCGCTGGCAGCGCAAAGGCTTGCGTGAAAGGAGCTATCCGTTGCAGATGGACGCGATAGACCAGCGAATCATTGCGTCGCTCACGGCGGACGCGCGCGCGACCTACGCCGAGATCGGTGCGGAGGTCTCGCTGTCCGCGCCGGCGGTGAAGCGCCGGGTCGACCGGCTGCGCGCGGGCGGGGTCATCAAGGGGTTCACGGCGGTGATCGACCCCGCATCGGTCGGCTGGACCACCGAGGCATTTGTCGAGTTGTTCTGCACCGGGCGCACCACGCCGGCGCAGATCGGCGCGGCCGCGCGGCGGCACCCCGAGGTGGTCGGGGCGTACACGATCTCGGGCGAGGCCGACGCGCTGGTACACCTGCGCGCGGCGGACATGTCGCACCTGGAGCAGGCGCTGGAGCGGCTGCGCGCGGAGCGGTTCATCACCTCGACCCGAAGCATGATCGTGCTGTCCCGGCTGGTCGAGGGGGCTCCGACGACCACCGGGCCGACCCTTGCCCCGGCCCCGGCGCCGACCGGTCCGGCGGCGAAGCCGTCGCCCGGCCGCACGGCGGCGAAGCCGTCGCCCGGTCGCACGGCGCGGAAATCACCGCCCCGATCGCGGTAGCCCCCGTTGTTTCAGAGGTACATGCCGGTGTGCTCGCCCCCGCCGATCGCCGACTTCTCGTCCCCGAAGAACCGCTTGCCGCCGAACTCCCCGGCGAGGCGGTCGTCGAGTTCGTCCGCCAGCCCGGTCATCACCTGCACCGCGAGCATCAGGTGAGTGGCCTGGAAGTCCCGTCCGAACACCGGGACCGAGGCCCAGACGGTGTCGTCGGTGCAGTACAGCCGCCCGATCGGCATCCGGTTGGTCAGCTCGGACAACCGCACGTACAGCTGCTCGGTCGGACGCACCTCCGTCAGTACCGGCGAGAAGACGTCCACCAGCGGCGGGTTGTCGCGGACCCGGACGAACACCATCGCCGAGCCCGATCGGATGCCGATGTCGCCGTCGCCGTCCACCTGCAACAGCTCCGGCTGGGTCTTGAGCAGTCCGGCCACCACGGCGGCGACCTGTTCGGGCAGCGGCAGGGTGAGGTCACGCGCGGCCGCCGCGGCCCCGGTCAGCACCCGGTTCTCCGCGTCCTGCTCGGTCACCGCGCCCGCGTCCGGGCCCTCGCCCAGCAGCACCGGGCGGGCCGTGCCGAGCGGACCGACGGTTAGCGCCTCGTCGTCCGTGCCCCGGGCGGCGTAGGTGACGAACGCCGGGTGCGGCGCGCCGTAGATGTCCCGCAGCGTACGGGTAATGATCACCGCTATCCGGGTCGCCTCCTCGGCCGTACCCGTCAGCCCGAAATCGTCGCCGGAGCCCGGCACCACACCGGGCGGCGACCAGCCCAGCTCGACCAGGTCCGCCACCTGCCCACGATCCAGGCGGTAACCCGGCGGAAGCGAGGCATTGCCGACCGCGAGCGCCCCGAGCGCGTCATCCGGCCCCGACTGGAGAGTGACCGCGTAGATCGCGTCGCCGGTACCCGATGCGGTCGGGTCGAGCGTCAGCTCCAGCTGCGTACCGGCCAGCATCTCCGGTGCGCGCTCGGCCAGCGCCCTGGCGAAGTCGCGCCACGCCTCGGTGACCTTCGACTTCAGGTCGGTACCCATGGCCAGGTCGTCCAGCAGCGCGGCCTCCGCGGGCGGCCGCGGGGGCTTGCCCGGCGACGGCTCCGGTGGAGCGTGCGGCGGGGTCTCCGGCGGGACGTCCGGCGGAATCTCAGCCGACATCTGGTCTACCTCCTACGTACCGCCCATCGATGCCCGGTCGGCGAACCGTCCGGTCAACGGACCGTCCAGCCTGCGCGTTCGGCCCACCTTAGCTGGACGGCGTACGAGGTCCGAACGACGACCGGACGTTCCGCCCCATCGGCCATATTCAGATCCGCCGAGTTCCCGTGAAGCGGGCTATGGTCGGAGCATGGTCCGAAAGGCGCCGCGCGAGGACATCGGAGACGAGAATCTGACCATTCGACGGCCCGAACGAAGTGCCGCCGGGGTTGGAGGCGTGATCCACGGCCTGGCCCCCGGGCTGGCGCAGATGGGCGTCCGACGATCCGCGCGCACCCTGCTCAAGCTCAATCAGGTCGGCGGGTTCGACTGTCCCGGCTGCGCGTGGCCCGAGCCCGGGCCCGGCGAGCGGCACCACGCCGAATTCTGCGAGAACGGCGCCAAGGCGGTGGCCGAGGAGGCGACGCTGCGCCGGGTGACCCCGGAGTTCTTCGCCGCGCATCCGGTCTCGTCGCTGGCCGAGCGGAGCGACCACTGGCTCGGACAGCAGGGCCGGATCACCTCGCCGGTGGTGCTGCGCCCGGGCGCTACCCACTACTCGCCGATCTCCTGGGACGACGCGTTCGAACTGGTCGGCTCGACGCTGCGCGGGCTCGACTCACCGGACCGGGCCGCGTTCTACACCTCGGGCCGAACCTCCAACGAGGCCGCCTTCCTGTACCAGCTCTTCGCCCGCGCGTACGGCACGAACAATCTCCCGGACTGCTCCAACATGTGCCACGAATCGTCCGGGGTCGCGCTCACCCAGACGATCGGCGTCGGCAAGGGCTCGGTCACGCTCGACGATATTCACCAGGCATCGCTGCTGGTCGTCGTCGGGCAGAACCCGGGCACCAACCACCCGCGGATGCTCACCGCGTTGGAGGCCGCCAAGCGCAAGGGCGCGAAGATAATCGCCGTCAACCCACTGCCGGAGGCGGGCCTGCTGCGCTTCCGCAACCCGCAGCGCCCGTCGGGCGTCATCGGCGACGGCACCCCGCTCGCCGACCGGTACCTGCAGATCCGCGTGGGCGGAGACCTGGCGCTGTTCCAGGCATTCGGCTCCCTGCTGCTGGAGTGGGGCGCGGTAGACAAGTCCTTTGTGGACGATCACACCTCGGGCTTCGACGAGTACAGTGCGGCGCTGGCCGAGCTCGACTGGTCCGACGTCCTCGATGCGACCGGGCTCGACCGTGGGGAAATTGTCGAGGCGGCCCGGATGCTGGCCAGCTCGGACGCCACCATCGTCTGCTGGGCGATGGGCCTGACCCAGCGGCGGGACTCGGTGGCGGCGATCCGCGAGATCAGCAACGTCCAGCTGCTGCGCGGGATGATCGGCAAGCCGGGCGCCGGCCTCTGCCCCGTGCGCGGCCACTCCAACGTCCAGGGCGACCGCACCATGGGCGTGTGGCACGAGACGCCCAAGTGGATGCCGTCGCTCGCGTCACGGCTGGGCTTCGAGCCGCCGGCCCGGCGCGGGTACGACACGGTGGAGACCATCCGGGCGATGCGCGACGGCGCGGTGCGGGTGTTCTTCGGCCTCGGCGGCAACTTCGCCGCGGCGACGCCGGACACCGAGGTCACCCTGGCCGCGCTGCGGGCGTGCGAGCTGACCGTACATGTGTCGACGAAGCTCAACCGGTCGCACACGGTACCGGGCCGGACCGCGCTCATCCTGCCGTGCCTGGGCCGCACCGAACGGGACGCCCAGCGCTCCGGCGAGCAGTTCGTCACGGTCGAGGACTCGATGTCGGCGGTGCACGCCTCCCGGGGCACGCTGCCCCCGGCCTCCGAGGACCTGCTCTCCGAGGTCGCCATCGTCAGCCGGCTGGCCCGCGCCACGCTCCCGTCGTCACCGATCCCCTGGGCCACCTACGAGGACGACTACCGGGCGGTCCGTGAACAGATCGCGGCCGTCGTACCAGGCTTCACCGACTACGAGGCCCGGGTGGCCACCGGTGCCGGGTTCACCCTGCCGCACCCGCCCCGTGATCGCCGGCAGTTCCCGACCCCGTCCGGCCGCGCCAACCTGGTGGTCAACCGGCTCGAGGTCACGAGGATCCCGCCGGGGCGGCTGCTGCTACAGACGGTACGCAGCCACGACCAGTACAACACCACGATCTACGGGCTCGATGACCGCTATCGCGGAGTCCACAATGGACGGCGTGTCATCTTCGTGAACCCGAAGGACCTCGCCGCCCTGGGCGTCGCCGACGGCACGCTCGTCGACATCGTGTCCGAGTGGAGCGACGGCCACGAGCGGCGGGCGGCCGGCTTCCGAGTGGTCGGCTACCCCAGCGCGCGCGGATGCGCCGCCACCTACTTCCCGGAGGCGAACGTGCTGGTACCACTCGACTCGACCGCGGAGGGTTCGAACACCCCGGCCTCGAAGAGCATCATCGTCCACCTCGAACCGGCGACCTCCGGCTCGGCGGCAACGGCCGCCGCGACGCCCGGCTCAACGCCCACCGCGTCCTCGCCGAGCGCGCCGGCATCCTTTGGACCGGCATGAGCCGCGCCCGGCTCATCTTCGCCTTCGCATCGTTCATCCTGCTCGGCGTCACCTCCGGCGTCGCGGGCGTACTCATTCCCAGCCAGATGGCCGATTACCAGGTCAACAAGGTCACCATCGGCACGATGTTCTTCACCTTCTCCGCCGGGTACGTGCTGTCCGGGGTGGGGAACGGTTCGCTCATCCGCTGGCTCGGCGCGCGGGGGCAGCTCGCGCTGGGCGCGGCGGTCACCGGCTGCCTCGCATACGGCATCGGACTGCGGCCCAGCTTCGTGGTGCTGCTGATCGCGAACATCGGGCTCGGCTTCGGCACCGGCATCCTCGATGCTGGACTCAACGCGTACCTCACGACCCTGCCCAACCACACCACGCTGTTGAATCTGCTGCACGCCTTCTTCGGCGTGGGCGCGCTGATCGGCCCGGTGCTGGCCACCGCGCTGCTCCACGCGCACCGGCCCTGGCAGGACGTGTACCTGCTGCTGGCGGTGGCCGCCGTGCCGCTGCTCGCCGGCTTCCTCACCCTCTTCCCGTCGCGCATCGCGCAGGTCCCCGAGGAGGAGGAACACCCGGCCTTCGAGGGCCGTCGCGCCCCACTCAGCGCCGCCCTGCGACACCCGACCGTCTGGCTGGCCGCCACGTTTCTCTGCCTGTACGTGGGCATCGAGGTCACCGTCGGCGACTGGAGTTTCAGCCTGCTCACCCAGCAGAAGGGCGCGGGTGAGCTGCTCGCCGGGTACGTGGTCAGCGGATACTGGCTGGGCCTGACGCTGGGCAGGTTCCTGCTGAACGCCAGCGCAACCCGGGCGGGGATCGGCGTGGTGGCCATGATGTACGGCTGCCTCGCCGGAGTTGGCGTCGCCACCCTGTTGACCTGGCTGGGGCCGGGCTCGGTACTCGTGACGATCGGCTTCGGGCTCATCGGATTCTTCCTCGGCCCCGTGTTCCCGACCACGATCGCGGTGCTCCCCCGGCTCGCTCCCGCCCGGCTGGTGCCGACGGCGGTTGGCCTACTGGTCGGCGCGAGCGTGATCGGGGGCGCGGTCTTCCCGTGGCTCGCCGGCTCGCTGGCACAGGGTCTCGGGTTGGGGTCGTTGCTGCCCTACACCCTCGTGCTGTCGGTGCTGCTCGCCATCGTGTGGTCGACGATCGGGCGCCGGATACGGTCAGTCGCCGGACCAGCCGGCGGCGAGCTCACCGATGACGGCGGCGGCCTGGACCGGATCCGCACCGCGACCGACAGCCAGGCCCATTAGGTACGCCGTCACCGGGGCGGCCGGGCGCATCACCCCGTGCGCGACGTCCCGGGCCACGTCGAGGACCAGGGTCGGATCGATCGGATCGAGGTGAAGCGCGTCCCGGACCGCGTCGGTCCAGTCGTCGAGTGCGGACA
The DNA here is from genome assembly GCF_039543385.1 of Rugosimonospora acidiphila. Classification (NCBI taxonomy): domain Bacteria; kingdom Bacillati; phylum Actinomycetota; class Actinomycetes; order Micromonosporales; family Micromonosporaceae; genus Rugosimonospora; species Rugosimonospora acidiphila. The sequence continues at coordinate 109,413 of NZ_BAABJQ010000012.1, read as the reverse complement.
TCAGATCCATTCCTCCGCGCGATGCAGATCGTCGGGCTCATCGCAGTCGTACCACGGCGGCGGCCCGACCGCCGTCGCCGACACCTCCCCGACGCGGAGGCCGGCCAGCAGTACGCGCAGCGGTACCCCGGCCGCCGGCTCGACCCGGGCCAGCGCCGCCCGCAGCGAATCTGTCCGCCACACGCCGCACAGCGTCTGGCGCCGTCCGTCGCGGTCCAGGAACACCACGCCATCCGGCCCGCTCCCCGCCGGCACGCCACCGCCCGGCTCGGAGCCGGCCAGGCTGGCACGGAGGGCGAGAATCGACCCCCGATCGAGAAACGGAAGGTCGGCCGCGAGCAGCGCCACCACGGGCACGGAGAGGCCCGTCAAGGCACCGGGGACACCCGGGCCCTCAACCGCATCCGAGCCGCGAACACCGGCCGGACCGGCAACTACCTCCGAGCCGGCAACAACCGCGGAGCCGGCAACAACCGCGGAGCCGGCGGGCCCGGCTGCTCCGGCCAGGCCGGCAAGCCCGGCGGCCGTGGCGGCGACCGGCCCCCCGCCGGGAGGATCCTCCCGCACCCGCCGCACCCCCGCCGGCAACCGCAGGCTGGGCGGGCCGACCACTATCCGGTCGACGGCGTCCGCTACGGCGTCGAGGACCCGGTGCAGCATGGGCCGCCCGCCCACCATCAGCATGGGCTTGTCGACGCCGCCGAGCCGGCGAGCGGCACCGCCAGCGAGGATCACGGCGGCGTAGGGATCCATGCACCCGACGCTACCGGCCATCGCCCCGAGGCGACGAGCGCCCGGCGGGCAACAGCGGCGGGCGGGCCCGACCCAAGGCGGACCCGGCAGAAAGGCGGGCTCGGCAGAAAGGCACGCCCGGCAGAACGGCGGGGCCGGCGGAGAAGCGGGCCCCACGGTGTCCGGGTGGCAGCGGCGGGCGGTTCGGCCGGGCGCGAGGCAGGATGGACTCATGGCAAGGGTCACCGCGCGGCGCAGCGTAGTGCGCATCGATACCTCGGCCGGGCAGCAGCCGACCCGGCGCCCCGACTCGCTGGCGGCGGAGGAGCCGCTCGAGATCCGGGTGGATCGCTCCGCGCTCGCCGTCACCATGAGGACCCCCGGCAACGACATCGACCTCGCCCTCGGCTTCCTGCTCACCGAGGGGATCATCGGCTCCAGCGAGGACGTGCGCACGGCTCAGCTGTGTGCCGGTACCGACACGCCGAACACGTACAACGTGGTGGACGTCGTCCTCACGCCCGGCGTACCGGCGCCGGTGACCGACCCGAGCCGCAACTTCTACACCACCAGTTCCTGCGGCGTCTGCGGCAAGGCGAGCATCGACGCGGTCCGGACCCGGTCGCGGTTTCCGGTCGACCAGGACCCGGCCAAGGTGGACGCCACGACGCTGGTGACGCTGCCGGACACCCTGCGCAAGGCCCAGCGCACCTTCGAGACGACCGGCGGCCTGCACGCCGCCGGGCTGTTCACCACCGACGGCCGGCTCCTGGTGATCCGGGAGGATGTGGGCCGCCACAACGCGGTGGACAAGGTCGTCGGCTGGGGCCTGCGGGAGGGTCGGCTTCCGCTGGCCGGGCAGGTCCTTCTGGTGTCCGGCCGGGCGAGCTTCGAGTTGGTGCAGAAGGCCTCGATGGCCGGTATATCGATCATCGCGGCGGTGTCGGCGCCGAGCACGCTCGCCGTCGAGCTGGCCGAGGAGGTCGGGCTGACCGTGGTGGGCTTCCTGCGCGGTACGACCATGAATGTCTACACCCGCCCCGATCGGGTCGTCTGACCCCGCCGAGCCGCGTCCCACGCCTCCGGCGGCACCCCTCCCGCCACCGCCTCGGCGAGCAGCCTCGCCAGTGCGTAATCCGGGTCCGCGGCCAGTGCCCGCTCCAGCGCCATCGAGGCGATCACTCCGTCGCCCGCTCGCCACGCGGCGAAACCCAGCAAGGTAGCCGGCGCGGCGCTCAATTCCGGATCGGCCCGCCGCAGGACCTCTATCCACAGGGCGACGTGCACGTTCAGGTCGCCGTCGACCCTCTCCCAGGCGTGGTCTCGCACCACCAGGTGACACAGCAGCACGGTGAGCCAGGCCACCTCGTCGTTGTCCAACTGGCCGCTTGAGCGCTGCCGATCGATGGCACCATCGACCGCCGCGGCACCGGCGGCGAACACGGCGGTGGGAGGGTCGGCCGCGACCGCGATCAGCTCACCCAGCCGCCGACCGGCCCGCGCGGTCGCCCGGCGCATGTCGGACCTGGCCAGTCCCTCGACGGGGGCGAGCCTGCGCTGCACCGCGGCTCGCGAGGGCAGCGCCACATGCCCGGCCACGACGGCCGCCGCGGCGATCGGGCCGCTGACCGGGTCGAACGGTGTGCCCTCGGCGGGACAGCAGTCGAGCGAACGGCACGAATAGGACCAGTAGCGGTTGCCGGTCACCCGCAGCACGTCGAGCACGTTGATTTCGAGGGCGGTCAGCTCCCGATCGATGGCCAGCACGCCCGGGGTGACGGCGGCGGCCGGACCGTAGCCGATGACCATCACGTCGGTGACCTGCTGCCGGGTGACCACGGCGGCGTAGTAGTCGGCCAGGTCGACGGCGCCGGACAGATCGCCGCGCGCCTCGAAGATCACTCGACCGCGCCGCAGCCCGAGCAGCACGACGCTGTCGGAGGGGTGGAATCCGAGCAGGTAGGGGATCATGCCGAGGACATCGGCGGTGCTGCGCAGTCTCAGCGACGAAGGCATGGCGCCCAGGGTGGCGAATCGCGGTGGAGATCGGAAGGAAAACTTTTCGGGCTGTGGATGACGGTCGAGTTATCCACAGGCCGACCACATTTCCCCAGGTCGGCCGGGGGTTGCCGAGTCCGGGTCGTCCAGATGCCGGGTCGAGGACGGCGCGGATCCGCCGGCGGGCCCGCCAGGGTACGAGCGGCGACCGGTCGGGCCGCCCGGCGGAAGGGGGTGAGCGCGGGCCACAGTGCCGCCGGTACGGGCCCGCCGCGGCGGTACGGTGCTGGAGTGGATCTGGCATATCTCCGGCAGCATCCGCACCACCTGCCGACCTTCCTCACCCACCAGCGCATCCGCGAGACACCGGTGAGCGGCGGCGGGATCTGTCAGGCGTCCCGGTTGACGCTGGACGACGGCAACTCGATCTTCACGAAGAGTTGGTCGTCCACAGCACCGTCCCCCGAGCACTCCACAGATTCGTCCACAGGGCGGTCCCAGCCGTCCACAGAGATATCCACAGCCGCGCCGGACGGATTCTTCGCCGCCGAGGCCGCCGGCCTCAACTGGCTGCGCGAGGCCGGAGCGGTGCCGATTCCCGAGATCATCGTTGCCCTACCGGACCTGCTGGCACTCGAATGGATCAACGCCGGCGCGCCGAGCGCCCAGGCGGCGGAAGAGCTGGGTCGGGGCCTGGCCGCGATGCACGGCAGCGGTACCGAGACCTTCGGCGCCGCCTGGCCGGGGTACATCGGCGCGCTGCCGATGGACAACGAGCCGTCGGCCGGGCCGTGGCCGGGGTGGTTCGCCTCCGTCCGGTTGGAGCCCTACCTGCGGATGTCGGCGGACCGGGGCGCACTGTCCCCGGCCGACGTGGCGGCCGTCGAGGACCTGCTGGGCGACATCGACCGGTACGCCGGCCCGGCGGCCGGGGAGCCGCCCGCCCGCATCCACGGCGACCTCTGGCCGGGCAATGTGCTCTGGGCCACATCCGGCCGGGCGTACCTGATCGATCCGGCGGCGCACGGCGGGCACCGGGAGACCGACCTGGCCAACCTCGCCTTGTTCGGGGGCGCCCCGTATCTAGACTGGATCATCGACGGGTACCAGCAGGTGTGGCCGCTGGCACCGGGCTGGGAACGACGGGTACCCCTGCACCAACTGCAACTGCTGCTGGTACACACCGCGATGTTCGGATCCGCCTATCGAGGGGCAGTCATGTCCGCTGTTCGCGCTACGGTCGAATGGTGACCTCGCCGACGCTTGCCGACCGCTACGGTCGGGTGGCGACCGACCTGCGAGTCTCGCTGACCGACCGGTGCAACCTGCGCTGCGCCTACTGCATGCCACCGGAGGGGCTGCCCTGGTTGCCCACCCCCGACGTGCTGTCGGACGAGGAGGTCGGCCGGCTGATCGAGATCGCGGTGACCCGGCTGGGCGTCACCGAGGTCAGGTTCACCGGCGGCGAGCCGCTGCTGCGGCCGGGGCTGGCCGACATCGTGGCGCGGGCCGCCGCGCTGAGCCCACGGCCGTCGCTGTCGCTGACCACCAACGCGATAGGGCTCGACCGGCGGGCCGCCGAGCTGCGCGCCGCCGGCCTCGATCGGGTGAACGTCTCGCTGGACACCTTGTCCCCGGAGAGGTTTGCCCAGATCACCCACCGTAAGCGACACGCCGACGTGATCGCCGGGCTGGTCGCGGCGGCCGAGGCCGGGTTGGGCCCAATAAAGATCAACTCGGTGCTGATTCGCGGGATCAACGATGACGAGGCGGTACCGCTGCTCCGGTTCGCCCTCGAGCACGGCTACCAGCAGCGGTTCATCGAGCAGATGCCGCTGGACGCCGGGCACATCTGGTCCCGGAGCCAGATGGTGACCGCCGACGAGATCCTCGCCTCGCTGGAGGGGGCCTTCACCCTGCTGGCCGACCCCGACGAGCGCGGCGGCGCACCGGCGGAGACCTGGTTGGTCGCGGGCTACCCGGGCACGCCCAAGGTCGGCGTGATCGCCAGCGTCACCCGGCCGTTCTGCCGCGACTGTGACCGCACCCGGCTCACCGCGGACGGCCAGGTCCGCAACTGCCTGTTCGCCCGCGAAGAGTCCGACCTGCGCGCGCTGCTGCGCGGCGGCGGCTCGGACGAGGAGCTCGCCGCGCGCTGGCAGGCGGCGATGTGGGGCAAGCTGCCCGGGCACGGGATCAACGAACCCGCGTTCCTGCAGCCATCCCGCCCGATGTCGGCGATCGGCGGCTGACGTGCCGACCGTGCGCTATTTCGCCGCCGCCCGCGCGGCGGCCGGCGTTGCCGAGGAGCGGGTGGACGCCGACACCCTCGACGAACTGCTGGACGAGTTGAGCCGGCGGCACGGCGAGCGGCTGGCGCTGGTACTGAAATCGTGCTCGTTCCTCATTGACGGACTGGCCTGCCGGGATGGGTCGAGGGCGGTGCCGGCACAGTCCACAGTAGACATCTTGCCGCCCTTCGCCGGAGGTTGAAAACATGCTCGTCGCGTTCTCGGTAACCCCGCTCGGGGTGGGTGAAGCGGTCGGTGACCTGGTCGCCGAGGCGGTCCGCGTGGTCCGCGAATCCGGCCTGCCCAACCGCACCGACTCCATGTTCACCACTGTGGAGGGCGAGTGGGACGAGGTGATGGCGGTGGTGAAGCGGGCGGTCGACGTGGTCTCCGAGCGGGCCGGACGGGTCAGCCTGGTACTCAAGGCGGATCTGCGCCCCGGCGTCACCGACGCGCTGAACAGCAAGGTCGCCTACGTGGAGGAGTACCTGTCGCGGTGAGGCTGCTGATGTGGGACGTCGACCTGACGCTCCTGCACGCCGGCGGTGTGGCGCGAGAATCGTGGGCCGAGGCGTTCGGCGCCATGACCGGCCTGGCCCCGCGGGTGCTGCCCACGTTCGCGGGCCGCACCGATCTGGATACCGCCGCCGAGATCTTCCGGGTGCACGGGCTGCCGGAGCCCGACTTCGAGGAGTTCTTCGACCGGTACGCGGCGGCGTTCGCCGCCCGGCGGGACCTGGTGGCGCGGCATGGCCGTGTGCTGCCCGGAGCGGCGGAGGTGCTGGCGGCATTGGCGGAACGCCCGGACATCACGCAGACGGTGGTGACCGGCAACATCCGGCCGGTCGCGGAGGTCAAGCTGGACGCCCTCGGGCTGTCCGGCACGCTCGACCTGGACGTGGGCGGGTACGGCACCGACGACGGAGACCGTGCCACCCTGGTACGCCGCGGCCGGCAGCGGGCCGAGGCGAAGTACGGCACGTTCGCCGACCTGTGGGTCATCGGCGACACCCGGCACGATGTGGCGGCGGCGCTGGCGTGCGGGGCGAGGGCGGTCGGAGTGGCGAGCGGCTCGGCCGGCGCCGACGAACTCGCCTCGGCAGGTGCCGACCTGGTGCTGGAGTCGCTGGCCGATGTCGGCGCCGTGGTACGGGCCCTGACCGGTTCACGCTGCGTCAACGAATCATCAAGTCCCGGGTAGCGTGGCGGTTCGTGCGTCGCGGGGCGCACATGAAAGGATGCGTCGTGCCCGCAAAAGCACCCGACCGCGGCCACGACTCGACGTTCGTGGCGGATCTGCACATCCACTCGCGCTACTCCCGAGCCTGTAGCCGAGACCTGGACCTGCCCAGCCTCGCGTGGTGGGCCCGGCGCAAGGGCATCACGCTGCTAGGCACCGGCGACTTCACCCACCCCGCGTGGCACGACCACCTGCGGGAGAGCCTGGTCCCGGCGGAGCCCGGCCTGTACCGCCTGGCCGGCCCCGTCAAGCCGCTGCCGCCGAGCGTCGCCGATCGCGAAGTGCGATTCATGCTGTCGGTGGAAATATCCACTATCTACAAGCGCGACGACCGCACCCGCAAGGTGCACCACCTCATCTACCTGCCGGACTTCGAGGCGGCGGAGCGGTTCAACGCGCGACTCGGGCGCATCGGCAACCTGGGCTCGGACGGCCGTCCCATCCTCGGCCTCGACTCGCGCGACCTGCTGGAGATCACGCTTGAGGCCAGCCCGGACGGATACCTCGTGCCGGCACACATCTGGACGCCATGGTTCTCGGCGCTGGGCTCGAAGTCCGGCTTCGACGCGATCGCCGACTGCTACGCGGACCTGGCCGACCATATCTTCGCCGTGGAGACCGGGCTGTCCTCCGACCCCGAGATGAACTGGCGGGTGTCCAGCCTCGACCGGTACCGGTTGGTGTCCAACTCGGACGCGCACTCCGCCCCCGCCCTGGCGCGGGAGGCCACGATCCTGTCCAGCGGGCTGGACTACTTCTCGGTGCGTGAGGCGCTGCGCACGGGTACGGGCCTGGACGGCACCATCGAGTTCTTCCCCGAGGAGGGCAAGTACCACGCCGACGGGCACCGCGCCTGCGGCGTCAACTGGGAGCCGGCGCGTACCAGGGCCAACAACGGCGCCTGTCCGGAGTGCGGTAAGCCGCTGACGGTGGGGGTGCTGTCCCGGGTCGAGGCGCTGGCCGACCGGACCGCCGGCGAGCGGCCTGAGGGGGTCACGCAGCAGGTGACCCACCTGATCCAGCTCTCCGAGATCCTCGGCGAGATCCATGGCGTGGGCGCCCGGTCCAAGACGGTCGAGGGCAAGCTCGCGACGCTGGTGAGCGCGCTCGGGTCCGAGCTGTCCATCCTGCGCGAGGTGCCGACCGACGACATCACCCGGGCCGGCGGTGAGCTGATCGGCGAGGCCATCACCCGACTGCGGCGGGGTCAGGTGCGCCGCACCGCGGGCTTTGACGGCGAGTACGGCGTGATTCGCCTCTTCGAACCGGCCGAGCTGAGCTCGGTAGCGCACGGGTCGTCGGACATGCTGTTCGACGTGCCGGTGATGCCGGCACCCCGCAAGGCGAGCGCGGCCACCCCGCGGAAGGCCGGCGCGGCCACGCCGCGGAAGGCGACCAGGGGTGCGACGGCCACCGACCCGGACGCCCCGATGAGCACCGGGGCGGGCTCCGGCGCCAAGGCGAAGAGGCCGTCGCCGGCCAAGGCGGTGCCGCCGCCGATCGTGCCGGAGCCGTCGCCCCACGAGCCGTTCGAGCCCATGCTCTCCGGGATGGAGGAGGTCGGTACCGGGCTGCTCGACCGGCTGGACGCCCTTCAGCGGGTGGCCGCCTCGGCACCGGGCGGGCCCATGCTCATCGTGGCCGGCCCGGGTACCGGCAAGACCCGTACCCTCACCCACCGGATCGCCTACCTCTGCGCGGAGATGCACGTCCTGCCCGAGGAGTGCCTGGCGATCACCTTCACCCGCCGCGCCGCGGACGAACTGCGCCAGCGGCTCGACGGACTGCTGGGCGACTCGGCCGAGGACGTCACGGTGGCCACCTTCCACAGCCTGGGCCTGGCCATCCTCCGCGAGCACGCCGAACAGGCCGGGCTGTCCCCGACCTTCCGGATCGCCGAGGAGGCCGAGCGGATCGCCGCCCTCGTGGTCGCCGGGGCGGCGGACGAGACGGCCGCGCGCCGGATGCTGCGCGAGGGGGTGGACGAGGAGCTGCGCGAACGGTATGTCAAGGGTCTGCGCGAGGGCGACCTGGTCGACCTCGACGACCTGGTCACGCTGCCCGTCTCGCTGCTGCGCGAGGACACGGAGCTGACCGATCGCTACCGGGCCCGGTGGTCGTGGGTGTTCGTGGACGAGTACCAGGACGTCGATCCGGTGCAGTACGAGCTGCTGCGGCTGCTCGCACCTCCCGACGGGAACCTGTGCGCGATCGGCGACCCCGACCAGGCCATCTACTCGTTCCGCGGCGCCGACGTGTCGTTCTTCCTGCGCTTCGGTCAGGACTTCGTCGACGCCCGGACCGTCCGGCTGACCCGCAACTATCGCTCCTCGGCACCGATCGTGGCGGCCGCGGTGCAGGCGATCGCCCCGACCTCGCTGGTACCGGGGCGGCGGCTGGACCCGGCCCGGCTGGATCCGGAAGCGGTGCCGATCGGGCTCTACACCGCCGCGTCGGCCGCCGACGAGGCCGACTTCGTGGTGCGCACCATCGACGAGCTGGTCGGTGGGCTGTCGCACCGGTCGCTGGACTCCGGCCGGATCGACGCGCACGCCGCCGCGGGCTCGATGAGCTTCGCGGACATCGCCGTGCTGTACCGCACCGACGCGCAGGCCGGCGTGATCGTGGACGCACTGTCCCGGGCCGGGATCCCGGCGCAGAAGCGGTCGCACGACCGCCTGCGCGACCGGCCGGGGGTCGCCGCGATCGCCCGCGAACTGCGCTACGCCACCGGGCTGGCCGGATCGCTGGCGGCTCGGGTGCGGCTGACCGGGCAACTGCTCGCCGAGCGGCCGACCCTGGACGCGGACGGCGGGCTCGCCCCACAGGACGTACACACGGCGATCGAGTTGCTCACGCCGCTCGCGGTGCGCTGCGGCGACGATCTGGAGAAGTTCCTGGCCGAGATCGCCACGGGCGCGGAGGTCGACGCGCTGGATCCGCGCGCCCAGGCGGTCACCCTGCTGACCCTGCACGCCGCGAAGGGCCTGGAGTTCCCGGTGGTCTTCCTGGTCGGCTGCGAGGACGGCCTGCTGCCGCTGCGCTTCCCCGGCGGGTCCACGGCCAGGGAGGATTCGAACGTGGACGAGGAGCGACGGCTGTTCTTCGTCGGCCTGACCAGGGCGCAGGACCGGTTGTACATCAGCCACGCCCGGCGGCGGACCCGGTACGGCGCCGAGCGCGACATGGTCGCGTCGCCATTCCTCGCCGCGATCGACCCCGGCCTGCTGGAGCGGCGCGGGGACGAGGCCCCCCGCCGCCCGCGTGACCGGCAGCTGCGCCTCATCTGACCAGCAGGATCGTCAGGTACGCCCCGGCCAGCAGCGCCGGGCCGAACGGCAGCGGCGTGCCCCGGCGCACCCGGCGGGTCAGCAACAGCCCGAGCACGACCGGGGCGTTGCACACGTACGGCAGCGCGAGCCCGAGCAGCACCGCCGGCCAGCCGAGCCAGCCCAGCAGGAACCCCAGCAGCCCGGACAGCTTCGCGTCGCCCATGCCCAGCCCGGCCCGCGGCACCGCGAGCCCGACGCAGTACGCCGCGGCGCACCCCAGCCCGGCGAGCCCGCACCGCAGCAGCGGGCGGCCGTCGCCGTTCGCGATCGAGGTCACGCCCAGCACCGCCGCGGCGCCGAGGAACGCGCCGCCGATCAACGGATCGGGCAGCCGAAGGCAGGCCAGGTCGGTGGCGACCAGCGCCAGCCCGGCCGCCGCGACTGGCAGGGCCGCGACCAGCAGGGGACCCGGGCCCAGCGCCCAGCCCAGCCCGCCGAACACCAGCGCGCCCAGCGGCACCCAGAGCCACCCGGGCGGGGCGAGCCCGGTCCCACCACCGGCTCCCCGCACCGCGCCGCACTCGGCGCCGATCTCCGGCGGCCCGGCCGGCACGCCGAGCAGCCGGCGGGTCACGGCGGGCACCATGGCGCCGACCAGCCCACCGAGCACGGCACAGGCGATCGCCAGCACCGCGCGATGCTAGCGGGAATGCGGCCGGTCGCGCCGCCCGCTCGGCGGCGGGCCGCGGGCCAGGTGGGCGGTCACGCTACGGTGTCCACAGTGACCGATGCCATCGGCGGTCGTGAAAATGCTCCCGCGGGAGGGGCACCAGGGGGTCTACATGTCAGACGCGCACCGTCGCGCCGGCTCGCGATCGGACCACCCACTGCCCGCCGAGCCGGACGCCGCCGGGTCTCGCCCGCAGCAGCCGGGCGCCGCCGAACCTCGCCCCGAGGAGCCGGGCGCCGCTGAATTTCGCCCAGGGCAACCGGACGCCGCCGGATCCTGTCCGGAGCAGCCGGACGCCCGCGGACCTCGCCCGGCCGGAAGGGAACCGCTCGGCCTGGTGGTTGCGCTGGTCACGGTCGTTGTCCTGGTGGTGTGCGCCGGCGGCACGCTGGCGCTGTACCTGATGCGCCAGGGCCCGGCGGCGGCCGCGCGGTCGGCGCCGACCGCGACACCGTCGGGCGCGGCGGCGAGCCCCGGTTATGATCCTGCTGCGATCGCCAGGGGCCAGTGCGTGGCCAACGACGGCACCGTGGAGGCCCCGAAGCTGCGGGTGGTCGCCTGCGCCCCGGGCTCCTATTTGGTCTTGGCCAGACTGGATGGCACGAGCGATACGAACAGGTGTACGATAATCCCCGGCTCGACCCACGAGTTCTACTACCAGACCGCGCCGAGCACCTCGGACTTCGTTCTCTGCCTCAAGCAACAGTGAATTATTGCGCTATCTAGCCCAGACGCTAGATAGCGCTAGACCGACGGATAAACGCGTGGCGTTTCTAGCGATGACGCTAGATAGCCCGATACGGTGCCATCGTGGATCCGGTACGCAACCCCTACGCGCCAGGTGCCGGCCAGCGGCCGCCCGAACTGGCCGGGCGCGACCGCGAGCTGGAAGTCTTCGACGTCGTGCTGGAGCGGGTCGCCCGCCATCGGCCCGAGCGGTCGCTCGTCCTCACCGGCCTACGCGGAGTCGGCAAGACCGTCCTGCTCAACACGCTGCGCTCGCAGGCCATCGGGCGGCTGTGGGGCACCGGCAAGATCGAGGCACGCCCCGACCAGCCGATGCGCCGGCCGCTGTCGGCCGCGCTGCACATGGCGGTCCGGGAGCTGGCCCCGCGCCATCGCGCCCCCGATCGGATCGACGAGTTCCTCGGCGTCCTCAAGGCGTTCGCGCTGCGCGCCAACAGCAGCGGAAAGATTCGCGACCGGTGGCAGCCGGGCATCGACGTACCGGCCGCCAGCGGCCGCGCCGACTCCGGCGACATCGAGATCGACCTGGTCGAGCTGTTCACCGACGCGGCGAGCATCGCCACCGACGTGGGTACCGGGATCGCGCTGTTCATCGACGAGATGCAGGACATGTCGCCGGAGGACGTCTCGGCGCTCTGCGCCGCCTGCCACGAACTGTCCCAGACCGGGGCGCCGCTGATCGTGGTCGGCGCCGGCCTGCCCCACCTGCCCGCGGTGCTGTCCGCGGCCAAGTCCTACTCGGAGCGCCTCTTCCGGTACCAGCGCATCGACCGGCTGGACCGCATCTCGGCCGACCTGGCGCTGTGCGCGCCGGCGGAGCGCGAAGAGGTCGAGTACGAGGCGAAGGCGCTGGACGCGCTGTACGAGGCCAGCGGCGGGTACCCGTACTTCGTCCAGGCGTACGGGAAGGCCACCTGGGATCACGCGCCCCGTACCCCGATCACGGCGGCCGACGTACGGGTCGGCGCGCCGGAGGCGGAGGCCGAGCTGGCGGTCGGCTTCTTCGGCTCCCGGTACGAACGCGCCACCCCGGCCGAGCGGGAGTACATGCGCGCGATGGCCTCGCTGGCCACGCCCGATGCCGAGGGCGAGGCGGTGGCCACCGCCGAGGTGGCCAAGAGCCTGGACCGGAAGCCGGCCTCGCTGTCCCCGGCCCGGGACGCGCTCATCAAGAAGGGACTCATTTACTCGGGCGAGCGCGGCACCGTGGCGTTCACGGTTCCGCATTTCGGCCGGTACCTGCGAACCCAGCCGGCGTAGTCCGACCGCCGATCGCGCGAGAACCGGCCCGTCCGGCGGCACAGCGCCAAACTCCGGTCAGACGGTGTAAAGCGTCCGACCGTGGGTAGTACCGGCGCATGAGTCTTGCTCGGACCGCGGCCCGCGCCATGCTGGCGGGGATCTTCGTGGCGAGCGGAGCGCAGGGAGTCGCGAAGCCCGACCCTCACGTACCCACCGCGAAGCGGATTACCGACCGGGTCTCACCGATGGTGCGACGGATCCACCCGGCGCTGCCGAGCGACGCGCGCGCACTGGTGCAGCTTGACCTGCTGGTCAAGCTGGTGGCGGGCCTCGCGCTGGTGACCCCGCTGCGGCGCCCGGCCGCGGTCGCGCTGCTGACCACGCTGATCCCGACGACCCTGGCCGCTCACCGCTTCTGGGAAGTCGAGGATCCGGGCGATCGCAGGAATCAGGCGGCTCACCTGATGAAGAATCTGGGTCTGATGGGTGGGCTGATTCTGGCCGCGCTCGACACCGAGGGGCGTCCTGGAATGCGCTGGCGGACGGCGCACCTGGCGTCGGACGCCAACCGGTCGCTGCGCCGGGGGGCCCGCGACACGCGTACCAGGTTCCAGCTCGCCGCACGACACAACTCCATAGGGCGACGACTGGTCTCCTGATCCGGAGGCCCTCTTCTTGTCATCGTCAACGTTTGCCGAGGTCAGACCGGTCGAGGCGGCGCAAGACAACCGCATCAATCACCTGAATCAGCCGGCCGACGTTAACCCCTATGAAATATGACGAAGCAGTGTGGGATCAGACACGTTCGGATAAACAGGAGGTGCGTCCTTGGCGCGCCGCTCTAGGCTCCTCGATGAACCGGGGTGGGAAACACGCATGGAGCACGGGGGTGTCGACAGCATGCCGGCGACCGTCAAGGATCGACCGCGTATTGCCATTGAAGACCACCAACGCCCGCTCATCGGTCGACTGAGGGTTCGGCTCCGTTTCCTCTGGGCACACCGCGGCACACTGATCCGGCTCTGTATCGTCGCGCTCACCGTGCTCGCCGCGATTCGCGCGGTGAAGAGGTACGGCCGCCACTACACGTTCTTCGACATGAACATCTACCACGGCGCGATGGTGTGGTGGACGCACGGCGGCAACCTCTACGAGTTCATCGCGCCCAACACCACGCTGGGCTTCACCTACCCGCCGTTCGCCGCGCTCGTGATGGCACCGATGGCGGCGCTGCCCGCGATCGCGACCGGCTGGGTCAACACGGTGGTCAGCGTCGCCGCGCTCATCGTGCTGCTGGCCTGGCTGCTGGTGCCCATCGCCGACCGGTACGGCTGGCGTCGCTGGTTCGTCGTCGCGCTCGCCGTACCGCTGGCGGGCGCCACCGAGCCGATCCGCGAGACGCTCGGCTTCGGCCAGGTCAACATCCTGCTCGCGATCCTCATTTACGCCGACTTCGTCGCGCTGCGCAACCGGGCCAGGCTCGCCTCCGTCGCGGCCAGGTTCGCCGGCCGCGCGGCGGCGACCGCGCGGGACGAGCCGGTCGAGGCCGTCCGCACCGGCCTGCTGCGCCGGCTGTGGAGCACGGGCGCGCTGGCCGGCGTCGGGGTCGGGCTGGCGACCGCGATCAAGCTGACGCCCGGCGTCTTCATCGCGTACTTCGTGGTCACCAAGCAGTGGCGAGCGGCCCTGGTCTCGGCCGCCACCACGGTCGGGGTGACGCTGCTGACCTTCATGGTGGCGGGCAAGGCGGCCACCGAGTACTTCACCTCGGTCGTCTTCGACACCAGCCGGGTGGGCGCGGTCGACTCGACCGCCAACCAGTCGCTCGCCGGGGTGCTGGCCCGCCTCTACGACTCGAGCACCACGCCGACGTTGATGTGGCTGGCCTTCGCCGCGCTGGTGTTCGCGGTCGGCATGATCCGGGGTAGCGCGGCGCACAACGACGGCGACGAGTTGGCGGCGTTCACCATCGTCGGGCTGACCGGCAACGCGATCTGCCCGATCTCCTGGTCGCACCACCTGGTGTTCCTGATCCCGGCGCTGGTGGTGCTCGGCGACTCGGCGCTGCGCCGGCACCGGGCCGCGCGGGGCCTGGCGGCCCGGGACATGTGGGCGTGGGGACCCGGGGGTGTGCCGGCGCTGGCCGGCCTGACCAGGGCAGCGGCCGCGATCGGCGTATACGTGCTGTTCGTGGTGTCGCCGATCTGGCGGTACGAGCACAGGTTCCCGGCCGTGTCGCACTACGCGGACGGGTTGCACGGCGCGTTCTGGGAGAATTCCCTGGCACTGGCGGTCATCACGCTGGTGGTGCTGCTGCCGTGGCGGCCCGGCGCCGAACCGGCGTTCTACCTGGAGCCGGCCCTGGCCCGCCGGGCCGCGCTGGTCAACCGCTGAATCCTGGAACCGCTGAATCCTGGAACCACAGAATCCTGGAACCGCTGAACCCTGTGAACTGCTGAGTCGACCAGATCCTCGACCGGCGGGGCACCGGCCGCGGGCCGTCATCAGGGGCTGTTGACCCACTCCTCGGTGCCGTCCGCGAACGCCTGCCGCTTCCACACCGGCAGCCGGGACTTCACCTCGTCGACCAGGTCCGCGCAGGCCCGGAACGCCTCCGCCCGGTGCGCGGTGGAGACCGCCGCGACCAGCGCGATCTCGCCGACCTCGAGCAGCCCCACGCGGTGCGACACGGCCACCGCGTAGACCTCCGGCCGGGCCGCGATCTCCGCGGCCACCTCGTCGAGGATCTTCTCCGCGCTGGGGTGCGCCTCATACTCCAGTACCGACACGCCGCGGCCATCATCGTGGTCGCGCACCACGCCCTGGAAGGCGACGACCGCGCCGGCGGCCGGGTGCGCCACGGCGCGCTCGTGGGCCGCCACGTCGAGCGGCTCGGTGGTGACAGCGATCATCATGGCCGCTCGCCCGCCAGCAGTGGCAGCGGCACCAACGGGACCTCGTCCCCGGCCGAGGCCTGGCCGTTCGGCGGGATCACCGCGAAGCCGACCGCCCCGGCCATCCCCCGCAGCATCGACGACGCGGCGTGCGAAACGGCGACCCCGTCCGCGTCGACCAGCACCAAGTGGGTGTACCCGCCCCGGCCGCCGACCGGCCCGGTCAGCCGGATGTTGGGCAGCGGCGGCATCGGCCGGCCGGACATCCCGGCCACTGCCGGGGCCACCAGCGACACCAGCGCGACTATCGCCGACTGCGGATTGCCCGGCAGCCCCGCGACCAGGGCGGTACCGCCGCCGGGCCGCGGCACGCTGGCCAGCAGCATCGGGAAGCCGGGACGCACCTCGACGGTGTTCACCAGGTACCGCGCGCCGAGTTGGGCGAGCGCCGGGTGCAGGTGGTCGACCGGGCCGCTCATGGTGCCGCCGGTGGTGCAGATCAGCTCGGCGCCGCCGGTCAGCGCCCGGTTCAGCGCCTCCACGTGCGCGTCGAGGGTGTCCTCGACGGGGCCGAGCACCGGTCCCGCGGCGGCACCGAGACGCCGCAGCCAGGCCGGCACCGAGGGGCCGAGGGAGTCGCGGACCCGGCCGTCGCCGGGCAGCCCGGCGGTCAGCAGCTCGTCGCCGAAGACCAGCACGGCCGTTGTCGGTGCGGCCCGCACGGCCAACGTGTCGTACCCACACGAGGCGGCGAGGCCGATCACCGCCGGGTTGACCGGGGTACCCGCCGGCAGCAACTGCTCGCCGAGCCTGGCCTCCTCACCCGGCTCGCGCCACTCGGGCATGCCCCGCGGCACCCCGCTGACCCGGCCGTCCTGGGTACGGTCGGCGTCCTCGGTCCGCACGATCGCGGCGGTACCCTCCGGCACCGCGGCCCCGGTGGCGATCTCGACGCACGTGCCGTCCTCGGTCAACGGTTTCGGCATCGTGCCGGCGAGCACCCGACCGACCACCCGCCAGGGCCCGTCGCCGCGCACCGCGTAACCGTCCACGCTGGACGTGGGGAAGGCGGGCAGGTCGGTGCGGGTGAGCAGCGGATTCGCCAGGGTCGCGCCGTCGGCGTCGGCGAGCGGCACCTCGACGGGCGGCGCGGCGGCCTCGACACCGGCCGCGTACGCCGCCGCCCGGGCCCGCGCCCAGGGCAGCGGGCCGGTCTGCCCAGGGGGATTGGCCGTCGATGGTTGTGCGGTCACTCCGACAGCCTAGGCCCTGTTTTGCCGATCTCGCCCCGACGAGACAAAGTCCGATCTTGCCGAGCGACGGCTGGGATCATGGTGGCCGCCGGCGGCCTCACGATGTCCGAGGATGGTCCCCGCCACTCAGCTGGTCGACGGCGTGGGCCAGGATCGGGCCGAGTACCGCCAGCCCGTCGCGGGCCCCGCCGGTGGAGCCGGGCAGGTTCACGATCAGCGTACGGTCGGCGACGCCGGCCAGCCCCCGTGACAGCACGGAGGTGGGCACCCGGTCCCGGCTGTGCGCGCGGAGCGCCTCGGCGATGCCCGGCACCTCGTAGTCCAGCACCTCCCGGGTCACCTCGGGCGTGCGGTCGGTCGGGTTCAGGCCGGTACCGCCGCTGGTCAGCACCACGTCGAAGCCGGCGTCGACCGCCTCCCGCAACGCCCGCCCCACCGGCTCCCCGTCCGGTACCACCACCGGTTCCTCCGCCTCGCAGCCCAACTCGCGTAGGCCGGAGACGAGCAGGGGCCCGCTGGTGTCCCGGTACACGCCGGACGACGCCCGATTCGACGCCACGATCACCCGTGCCCGAATCACGCCGGTCGCTCCCAGAGTCCGGTCTTGCCGCCCTCTTTGCGCAGCACCCGTACCCCGTCCAGGGTCGCGGCCGGGTCCACTGCCTTGATCATGTCGATCAGCGCGAGGCCGGCGGCGGCCACCGCGGTCAGCGCCTCCATCTCGACCCCGGTGCGATCGGCCGTCTTCGTGGTGACCTCGATGGTCACCGCCGATTCGCCGAGCGTCAGCTCGACGTCGACGCCGTGCAGCGCGATCGGGTGGCACAGCGGCACCAGATCGGGTGTCCGCTTGGCACCCATGATCGCGGCCACCCGGGCGACCGCGAGCGCGTCGCCCTTGGGCAGCGCTTCCCGGCGCAGCAGGTCGATCACCTCGCCGGTGGTCCGGACCTCGCCCGCGGCGCTCGCCCGGCGAGCGGAGATCGATTTTTCCGACACGTCCACCATGCGCGCCGCACCGTGCGCGTCCACATGCGTCAACTTGGCGTCCACCACAACAAGCAGCGTACGAGCTGAGAATTTCGGCCCTACCCCCGGTGGCCCCGACCGATCCCGCCAGGCCCGCGTGTCTGGATACGCGTATCGTGCCAACGGAGCCCCTTGACTTTACCGGGGGTGAACGAATTGCGCCAAAGACAAAAAGATAATGACGCATCCCGATTCAAGCGGCTCTCATGGGCAGTAGATGGCTAATGCCTGATCTCCCCCGAAATGCCTGCTCAGAGGCACTGCTAAACGCGATTGCGTGCTCACCCAAAGTGGTCAATTCTGTCAACCTTCGCTCATCCTGAAATGAGCGACATTTTTGGATTTGCAAATTGCCATCTGCAACCTAATCTCTTCCCCGACAAAGCCGCAGGGATGGGAGAGAAGAATGATGAGCAGCCGCATCCAGGTCCGCAACAGCAACGGCATCCGCCTGAGCGAGTGGGGCTGATGGTCGCATCACCGAGATTGCCTGAATACCCCAGAGTCGAAGTTGACATCGAACCCTGTTTGTCGATAGAGGCATGTCGCCTTACGCTGAACCCGCGTCCATGACCGATGCCGAGCAAGGACGACGGTTGGGTAACACGAGCAACGACGAGACCGACCGGCGGTTGAATCTGACCGTCGGTCTCGTCGTCGTGATAGGGGTTGCCTGTGTCGCGTGGGCGGTCTCGTCGGTCCTCGACGCCACCGTCCCCGCGCCCTGGTTCCGGATCGTTTCCGTCGCGGCCATGCTCGGTCTGTCGGACCGGGCGACGATTCAGATCCGCATCAAAGACAGTCATCACGTCGTGGGGATGCAGGAAGCGGTAATCCTCGTCGGGCTGATGCTGCTTCCCGGTCCGTGGCTCGTGCTCTGCACCGCGGTTGCCATCACGATTGCGAAGGCCACCACCCGCACCCCGGTGGTCAAGCAACTGTTCAACACCGCGAAGAACACCGCTGTCGTCGCCGCGGCCGTCGGAACCGCGGGGGTGTTCGGACTTTCCGGGCCGTTCTCGACAACCCGCGACGAACTCCCGGCCATCATCGCGGCGGCATTGGCCATCATCGTCGTCGACGAGGCACTCGCCCTTCCCGTAATCGCCCTGGCCACCCGGACCCCACTGATCACCCTCTTCCGCGCCAACGTCGACGTCCGGGTCGGCGGAATGGTCCTGCGGCTCGCGCTGGCCACGTTCGGGCTGTTCTGGTTCTCCAGATACCCCGCCCTCATCGTGGTGGTCCCGCTGGTCATCGTCGGCCTGCAGATCATGACGGCGAACCAGTTGCGGGCGCGGGCCGAGCGGGCCGCCTGGCAGAAGCTCGCCCAGGCCACCGACGAGTTCAACGAGGTCGACCTGAGCGCGGTACTCAGCTCCGCGGTCACCCGGGCCTCGGAGCTGTTCTCTTCGGACGAGGCCGAAGTGGAGATCGCCAACCTCTCGGTACCGGACCGCCTGGTCCGGGGCGACTCCACCGGAATCGGCTACTCCGGCGCCGTGCAGGGAGCGCCGCCGGCGGACGGCCACGTGATCGCCACCGCCCTGGAGAGCCACGGCGGCACGACCTCGATCGGTGAGTTGCGGCTGCGGTTCCGCGGCAAGGTGACGCTGAACGAGCGCGAGGAGTACACCCTGCGCACCTTCGCCGCCGCGCTGTGCACCGCCATCCGCAACGCCGCCGCCTTCGCCGAGGCGCAGCGGCTGTCCGACCACCACGCGTACGCCGCCAGCCACGACCCACTCACCGGCCTGTCCAACCGTCGGCACCTCTACGAGGTCGGCGCGAAGCTGCTGTCCAGCGGCGCCAAGGGGCAGCTGGGCCTGATGCTGGTCGATCTCAACCACTTCAAGGAGATCAACGACACCCTCGGGCACGCCGCGGGCGACCAGGTGCTGGCCGAGGTGGCCCACCGGCTCGCCGCCTCGGCCGAGCCCGACGACCTGGTGGTGCGGCTGGGCGGCGACGAGTTCGCCGTGCTGTTCTCGGGCATCGCCGCGCCGGCCCTGGCCCTGCCACGGGCGAACGCCGTGCTGGCCGGGCTGACCCCACCGATCGAGGTGGACGGCATGCGCATAGTGGTGGAGGCCAGCGCGGGGGTGGCGCTCGCCCCGTTCCGGGGCGGCGTGGATGAGCTGCTGCGCCGCGCGGACGTCGCGATGTACCAGGCCAAGCGCGAGGGCCGACCGGTGGACATGTACGCCCGCTCCCGGGACACCGCCGACATCGGGCGGCTGGCGCTGTCGGTCGAGCTGCCGCGGGCCGTCGCCGAGCACGAGTTCACGGTCAACTTCCAGCCGGTCGTCGACCTCGGTACCGGCGAGATGATCTCCGCCGAGGCGCTGGCCCGCTGGCACCACCCCCAGCGTGGCGACCTCAACCCGAACCGCTTCCTCGACTACGTGGAGCGCTCCGGGCTGCTCGCCGCGTTCAGCGAAGCGGTGCTCGACCAGGCGCTGCGGGCCGCCGCGGCCTGGAACGCGGACGGTTTCGCGGTACCGGTGGCGGTCAACATCTCACCCCGCAGCCTGCTGGACCCGAGCTTCCCGGAGGCGGTGGCGAGCCGGCTGGAGGTCGCCGCGGTACCGGCGGAGACGCTGATCATCGAGCTGACCGAGTCGCTGACGCTCAGCCAGCTCGACGTCGTCGACGAGGTACTGGGCGCCCTGCGCGATCTGGGCATCCGGCTGGCGCTGGACGATTTCGGCACCGGATACTCCTCGCTGGCGACGCTGGCCCGGGTACCGGTACACGAGTTGAAGATCGACCGGGAGTTCGTCGCGGCCATGGAGGGCTCGGCGGAGGCCGCGGTTGTCCGCTCGACCATCGACCTGGGCCGCAGCCTGGGACTGCTGGTGGTGGCCGAGGGCGTGGAGAGTGAGCGGCAGCGCGGCCGGCTCTGGGAGTTGGGCTGCCCGGCCGGCCAGGGGCATCTGTTCGGCCGGCCGATGCCGGTGCACCGGCTGCTCGCCACGCTGCGCCGGGGGTACGACGGCCGGCCGGGGGCGCTGGCGCCGTCGCTGCACGAGTCCGGCGAGGTGATCAGGATGCCGGTCCGGCGGCCCGGCGCCCGCCAGGACCTCGGCTGACGGCCGTCCCGGCCGCCTTTCTCCCGGACGCGCTAGGCTGACCCGTGCTCGACGCCCCCGCACCGGCGCGAACCGGTCGCCGGCCCCGACTCGCCAGCGCCGATCAGGCCCACGGTGGTCTCGCCGTCGATCTCGGTCTCTACCTGGTCTCCCTGCTGTTCGCCGGCTTCACGGCGCTGACCGCGACGCTGCCGCCGCACGGCGCCTGGGGACGCATCGCGATCTGGGGGTACGCCGCCGCCACGCTCCTGGTGATCGTCCAGCTCGCCGGCCGCCGCCGGTGGCCGCGCCTCGCCGGCACCGCCGCCCGGGCCTGGCTCACGGCGCTGACCTGGGCCGCCACCGCCCTGCTCCCGCTCGTGATCGAGGCCGCCCAGCGCGCCTCGGGGCGCACCGATCGGGCGCAGGAGGAGGTGATCGTGGTGGAGCACGGGGCGCAGCGGCTGCTGGACACGGGCACCCCGTACCTCAGCCACGCCGCGATCGCCGCGCTGCCCCCGGACGAGCGCCTGCTCGGCTACCTGCCGTACCAGCCGGGGATGGTGCTGCTGGGGCTGCCCCGGGCGATCGCCGGCGCCGCCTGGTGGACCGATGCCCGGGTGTGGTTCGCCCTGGTCACGGCCGCCACGGTGGCCGGCGCCCTGTTCATGTTGCGGCGGGCCGGGGTGGGCGCACCCCCGCTGGTACGGGCGCTGCAGGCCGCCACCGTCGTGCCGGTGTGCACGCTGACCCTGGCGGTCGGCGGCGACGACCTCCCGGTGCTCGGGCTGTGCCTGCTCGCGCTGGCCTTCGCGGCCACCCGGCGGTACGGGCTGGCCGGCGTGGCGGTGGGTGTCGCCGGGGCGATGAAACTGTTCGCCTGGCCGGTTGCCCTGGTGCTGCTCGCCCTGGCGATCGTGCACCGGCGGGGGCCGCGCTACGCCCTGGGCGCGATCGGCCTGCCGGTGCTCTCCCTGATCCCGGCCTTCCTGGTCAACGCCGGGGCGGCCACGGAGAACGTCATCCGCTTTCCGCTGGGCAAGGGCCTCGTGCAGTCCCCGGCGGAGAGCCCGTTCCCCGGACAGTTGATCGCGGCT
The DNA here is from genome assembly GCF_039543385.1 of Rugosimonospora acidiphila. NCBI lineage: Bacteria > Bacillati > Actinomycetota > Actinomycetes > Micromonosporales > Micromonosporaceae > Rugosimonospora > Rugosimonospora acidiphila. Next base: position 87,817 of record NZ_BAABJQ010000012.1, on the reverse strand, counting down.
CACCTGCCCGGCGGGCACACGATCGCCACCATCCTGCTGGTGCTGGCCGGGCTGGCCATCGCCGCCTGGCTGCTACGCCGTCCGCCCCGCGACGCGTTCACCGCCGCCCTGGTCTGCGCGGCCGGCCTGCTCATCGCGATCCTGCTGATCCCGGCGACCCGATTCGGGTACCTGCTCTACCCGATCGCGTACGCGGTCTGGGCACCTGCGCTGCTCACTCGGACCACACTGGAGCAGTGAGGGCCTTTCGGGACCGGGAGCGGGCCGGCGACCTGCTGGGCCGGACGCTGTCCGGCTACGCTGACCGATCCGACGTGACCGTGCTGGGGCTGGTCCGGGGCGGGGTACCGGTGGCGGCCCGGGTCTCCCAGGCGCTGGGCGCACCGCTGGACGTGCTGGTGGTCCGCAAGCTAGGGGTGCCCTGGTCGCCCGAGGTCGCCTTCGGCGCACTGGGGCCGGGCGGGGTACGGGTACTCAACCCGGGAGTGCCCGAACGGATCGGAGTCGACGAGGTCGACGCGGTGGTCGCGTACGAGCAGGCCGAGCTCACCCGCCGGGAGCTGCGGTACCGGGCCGACCGGCCGCCGTTGGATCTGCTCGGGCGCGTCGCCATCGTGGTGGACGACGGACTGGCCACCGGCGCCACCGCCGCGGCGGCCGCGACAGTGGTACGCCAGCTGGGCGCGGCCCGGACCGTGCTGGCCGCGCCGGTCGGCGCACCGGAGGCCATCGCCTGGCTGAGCCGGCTCGCCGACGAGGTGTGCTGCCCGCTGGTACCGGAGGATTTCGGCGCGGTCAGCCGGTTCTACCGCTCGTTCGAGCAGGTGACCGACGACGAGGTCGTCGAGCTGCTGCACTGATCACCTCAGCTGATCGCCATGTCGACGAACCGGGACAGGTGCAGCTGCGCGGCGACCGTGACGGTGTCGGTGGGGCCGTTACGGTGCTTGGCCACGATGAAGTCCGCCTCCCCGGCCCGGGGCGACTCCTTGTCGTAGTAATCGTCACGGTGCAGCAGGATCACGACGTCGGCGTCCTGCTCGATCGAGCCCGACTCACGCAGGTCGGACAGCTGGGGCCGCTTGTCCGTGCGCTGCTCGGGACCGCGGTTGAGCTGGCTGACCGCGACCACCGGGCACTCGACCTCCTTGGCCAGCAGCTTCAACCCCCGGGACAGCTCCGCGACCTCCTGCTGTCGGCTCTCGGTCCGCTTCGGCGAGCTCATCAGCTGCAGGTAGTCCACGATGATCAGCTTGAGGTCGTTGCGCTGCTTGAGCCGGCGCGCCTTGGCCCGGATCTCCATCAGGTTCATGTTGGGGGTGTCGTCGACGAACAGCGGGGCCTCGCTGATCTCACCCATGCGCCGGGCCAGCTTCGTCCAGTCGTCGTCGGAGAGCTGGCCGGAGCGCAGGATGTGCAGCGGCACCCGCGCCTCCGCGGACAGCAGCCGCATGACGATCTCGACCTTGCTCATTTCCAGGGAGAAGATCGCGCTGGAGAGGTTGTGCCTCACGGACGCGGCCCGGGCGAAGTCCATGGCGGCCGTGCTCTTACCCAGACCGGGCCGGCCGGCGACGATGATCAGCTGGCCGGCGTGCAACCCGTTGAGCAGCCGGTCGAGGTCGCTGAACCCGGTCGGGATCCCGGTCATCATCCCGCCCTGGGCGCCGACCGCCTCGATCTCGTCGAGCGTCGGCTGCAGCAGGTCCGAGAGGATCGCGAAATCCTCGCTGACCCGCCGCTCGGTGACGTCGTAGACCGCCTGCTGCGCGAGGTCCACCAGATCGTCAACGTCCCGGCCGCCACCGGACGTCGAACCGTACCCGAGCTGGACGATCCGGGTACCGGCCTCGATCAGCCGGCGCAGCACGGCGCGCTCGCTCACGATCCGCGCGTAGTACGCCGCGTTCGCGGCGGTCGGCACGCTCGCGATCAGCGTGTGCAGATAGGGCGCACCACCGACCCGGCCCAGGTCGCCGGAGTCGGCCAGCGCGGCCGCCACGGTGATGGCGTCGGCCGGCTCACCCCGGCCGTAGAGGTCGAGGACCGCGTCGAAGATGGTCGCGTGGGCCGGCCGGTAGAAGTCGTTGGGCTTGAGAATTTCGATGACGTCGGCGATGGCGTCCTTGGAGAGCATCATCCCGCCGAGGGCGCACTGCTCCGCCGCCACGTCCTGCGGCGGTGAACGATCGAACTGGCCGTCGGCCTGTCGGGGCTCCGCCTGCGCGTCGCCGAACCGCGGTTCGGGATAGCGGGGCTCGCCCCCGCGCTGCTCGGGCGGGCGGCCATCGCGGTCGGCGCCGCCGGCCAGGCGTCCGCCAACCCCCGTGCTCTCGCTGATCGACACCGGCGCCCCCAACCCTGTGCCCCAACTGTCGATAGTCCGCAACGGTTACGACAGTTTCCCCCGGGGATTCTGGCCACGGTACGGAAGGCCGGGCCCGGCGCAAAATCGACCGGTGGATGAGCCTCGGGAAAACCTGTGGACTGGGTGCCCTTGGCATGTGCGTGGTGCTGTGCACATCCTGTGGACAAGTCTGGGGATTGCCCGCGAGATAGGCTCCTACGTGCGGAAACCTTGCCCACACGATGTGGAGCCGAGAAAGTAGGCCGGCGTGTCGCGACCCACTCGAGATCTGTCTGCCCAACCGATCGTCTGGGCCCGCGAAGCCGAGGAAGCTCCTACCGTGTCGTACGACAGGTGGTTGGGCAGAACCCCCGGTACCGGCCACAGCCCGCCAGGCTCCGGTGATGATCACGAGCCCGGTCCGGCGCCCCGGCGCCGCAGCGACTGGCGGGTGGTCCGGCACTCGCCGGAGCGGGAGGACCTGGAGCCGGTCGAGGGCGAGAAGCGGTACGGCAGGACGATCGCCTGGACGCTGGCCTGGTACGTGGTGCCGCTCGCCCTGTTCACCGGCTGGACCATGCTGTTCGCCGACGACTCGGGACCCGCGTGCTACGGCCAGGTCGACGGGTCCTGCCCGTCCGTACCCTCGGCCGTGCTGGGCGCGTTCACCAACGGCCTGCCCCAGCTCTGCGCGGCACTCATGATCAGCCTGTTGTCGGCCCTGCTCATCCGGCTGGGCAGCGGCGCGTGGCGCCCGGTGACGGCGGCGTTCGCCGCGGCGGTGATCGGTGCCGGAGCGTCCACCCTGCTGTTCTCGGCGATCGGCACCTGATCGGATCGTCGCCGGCCGGACCCGATCGAATCGCCGGCCGGCCGGGCTCGAACGAGCCGTCGCCGGGCCAGAACGACGAACGGCCGGGGCAGGCGTAGCCTGCCCCGGCCGTTCGCGGGATCGTTACTTGCTGGCGAGCACGTTCAACGAGAACTTCGCGGTGACCTCGGGGTGCAGCTTGACCTGCACCTGGTAGGACCCGGTCGTCTTGATGTGCCCGGGCAGCTCCACCCGGCGGCGGTCCAGATCGGGGCCGCCGGCGGACCTGACCGCCGCGACAACCTCGGCCGGGGTGACCGAACCGAACAGCCGGCCACCCTCGCCCGCCCGCGCCGAGAGGCTCACCTTCAGCACCTCGAGCTGCGACCTGACCTCGGTGGCCTGGCCGAGGTCGCGAATCTCCCGGGCCGACCGTGCACGCTTGATCAGCGTGATCTGCTTCTCCGCGCCCTTGCTCCACAGGATCGCGAAGCCCTGCGGGAGCAGGTAGTTGCGCGCGTAGCCGTCCTTGACCTCGGCGATGTCGCCGGGGCTACCGAGACCGGAGACTTCCTGCGTAAGGATGATCTTCATGTCTGGGCCTCCCCTCAGCGAGCCGTGGCCGTGTACGGCAGCAACGCCATCTCACGGGCGTTCTTGACCGCACGCGCGATCTGGCGCTGCTGCTGGGCGCTCACGCCCGTCACCCGACGAGCGCGGATCTTGCCGCGGTCGGAGATGAACTTGCGCAGCAGCGCGGTGTCCTTGTAATCGATGTAGGTGATCCCGTCCTTGTCGAGCGGGTTCACCTTCTTCTTCGGCTTGCGAAGCGCCGCAGCCTTCGGCATGACTCTTACTCCGTAATTACCTAGAAGGGTGGCTCGTCGTCGAAGTTGCTCCCGCCACCGCCGCCGTTGGGAGCCGGCGCGGCCGTCGCCCAGGGGTCGTCGTTGGCGAAACCGCCACCGCCGCCGCCCTGGCCACCGCCGCCACCACTGGAGGAGCCGAACCCACCGCCGCCCGAGCTGCGCGACATCTTCTGCACCTTCGCCGTGGCGTAGCGCAGCGACGGGCCGATCTCGTCGACCTCCAGCTCGATGACGGTGCGCTTCTCGCCCTCCCTCGTCTCGTACGACCGCTGACGCAGCCGACCTGAGACGATCACGCGGGCGCCACGCTGCAACGACTCGGCGACGTTCTCCGCCGCCTGCCGCCAGACCGTGCACGACAGGAACAGCGGCTCGCCGTCCCGCCACTCTCCGGATGCGCGGTCCAGGGTCCGCGGCGTCGATGCGACGCGGAACTTGGCAACCGCTGCCCCGGATGGGGTGAAGCGCAGTTCAGGGTCGTCGGTCAAGTTGCCGATGACCGTGATGGTGGTCTCTCCTGCCATCGCCTACTCCTCGTTTCGGTCCGCGTCGTCGTGGCCGGCCCAGGGCCGCACCGATCTGATGGCGTTTGTCAGACTGTCACACCGGTACGACAGATCGCGGGAGCGCCGGGCGCCTTAGCGGACGTCCGGCCGGATGACCTTGGTACGCAGAACCGACTCGTTGAGTCGCAGCTGCCGGTCCAGCTCGGCCACGGCCTCCGGCGATGCCTGGAGGTCGATGACGGCGTAGATGCCCTCGGTCTTCTTGTTGATCTCGAACGACAGGCGCCGGCGGCCCCAGACGTCGAGCTTCTCCACCGAGCCACCCGCGGTACGAATCACGTTCAAGTACGTGTCGAGCGACGGGGCGACGGTGCGCTCCTCGAGACTGGCATCGAGGATCACCATGATTTCGTAATGACGCAAGACGTGCTCACCTCCTCTGGGCTAGCGGTCGCGGTCCTTCCGCGACAGGAGGTCTAGCGTCCGTTCACCGCGGGTCGGTGCCGGCCTGACCGGCGCCGCACCATCGATGAACTCGGCAAAGGATACTCGCCCGGAACACGGAGCCGCGGGGCGCCCCATCCGCCTACCTGGGTGGGACCTGGGGAGGAACGACCACACCGACGAGCTGGATGACTGACGCCCCGCGGAGCTTATGGCTGAAATCTTACGCCGCTACCATCCGGATTGCACGTTGAGCAACGATAGCGCGGATTAGGGCGATAGTGACCCCGATTATGCAAACAGACGCGATTATGACCAGAAGTCGGTCTGGTCCTTGATGTCCAGTTGATGCCGGTGTGGCCGCGCCGACCGCCACCACCGACTGGCCGCTGGGCGCGCCGGTCGGCGCGACCGCCGCCGCCGGCCCGGAGGGCCCAACCGGGCCGGACGGGGCGACGCCGAGTGCCGGGACGGACGGCCTCGCCGGGCTGCTGGGGCTGGCCGGCGGACGGCTGGCGGACGGGGCGGTCGACCTCGGCGGCTGGTCGGTCGGCGAGCCCGCGCCGGTGGTCGGGGCCGTCTGGGTCGGCGCGGCACCCGAGGGGCTGCCGGACGCCCCGGCCACCTGGACCGAGACGGTGCCGGCGCCCCCGGTGTTGAGCAGGCACGAGGGCACCAGGGACACGGCGGCCGACGCCTGGAAGGACACCGAGACCTGGTAGTTGCGGCTCAGCGTGGCCTGGGAGGCGCCGTTGACGAACAGCTGCGCGGAGCCGTTGAGGTGGTTCACGAAGGTCACCGACGTATTGGCGGGGATCTTTACCGAATTGGCGCTGGGGCGCGAGGAGGCGCCAATCCCGAGGACCGCGCAGCCGCCGGTGAAGGTGACGGTGGGTGATGCCGCGCTGGCCGCCTCGGGCGCGATCAGCGCTCCGGCTATGGCCGCCAAGGTCAGTGACGCAACGATTCTCGGTCGGGATAACACCCGCATTGCAGAGACTCCCCAGGTTGATGTGGGCACTGCTCCGGACGTATCAACGAGCGACGCATTGTGATGGGGACGCTCGTCGTGATTCTGCGGCAGCTCGCCGCCTTGCGCCAGGTCTGCACGATATCGTCGGCGGCACGACGTAGGCTCGGCGGCATGCGAATCGGAGCCCACGTCGATCCTGCCGACCCGCTGGCCGAGGCCGCTGCCCGTCGCGCCGAGGTGGTCCAGTTTTTCCTGGCCGATCCTCAGGGGTGGAAGGATCCGCAGGCCCGCGAGGACGCCGCAGCGCTGCGAGACAGCGACATCGACGTATTCATCCATGCACCGTACGTAATCAATGTGGCGACCCCGAACAATCGAATCCGCATTCCCAGCCGCAAGCTGCTGGTGAGCCACGCACACGCGGCGGCGGCGATCGGCGCCCGGGCACTGATTGTTCACGGGGGGCATGTCAACAAGGGCGACGATCTCGCCACCGGCATCGACAACTGGCGCAAGACCTTCGCGTACGCCGCGGAGAGTGGCGGTTTCGTCACGCAGATCCTGATCGAGAACACGGCCGGCGGCGACAACGCCTGTGCCCGCCGGTTCGACGCGCTGGCCCGGTTGTGGGACGTGATCGGCGAGTTCGGGGTGGGCTTCTGCCTGGACACCTGTCACGCCCACGCCGGAGGTGAGGACCTGGTGGACGTCGTCGACCGGGTCAAGGCGATCACCGGGCGGATCGACCTCATCCACGCCAACGACTCGAAGGACGGCTTCGACTCGGGTCGGGACAGACATGACAACCTCGGATCGGGCAACATCGACCCCGACCTGGTCGTGGCGGCCATCCGGGCCGCCGGCGCCCCGGCGGTGGTCGAGACCCCGGGTGGGGTGACCGGCCAGTCGGCGGACATCGCCTACCTGCGGGAGCGGTTGAACGGATGAGCGTGGATCAGGAACGGGCGGATCACGAGCCCGCGGCGCGGAGAACGGCCGGCCAGCAACCCACTGGACAGGCCGACGCGGCGCACGGGCCGGCGAGCACCACCGCGGAGGGCTCGGCCGAGACCGGCACGTCCGGACAGACCCCAGCCGGACCGGAGGTGGCGGGCAACCAACCCAGCTTCGACCGCCCCACCGCCAGCGGGCCCATCGCCGACTGGGCCGGCAGCCCCATGGCGAGCGGCCGGCCGGCGATCGGTCTCCCGGCCGGCGATCGAGCCGGCGACGGGTCGGCCGCGCCGACCGACGCGGGATCGACCGGGGAGGGCTCCACCGGCGGCGAGACCACAGTCGGCGAGACCACCCCTGCCGAGACCACCGTCGCCGCGACCACCCCTGCCGCGATCGCCCATGACGGGACCGCGGATGACGGGGCCGGAGGTGGCACGACCACCGCCGACAACGCCACCGCCGACGGGCCCACCGACGGCGAGACGGCCGAGGCCGGGATCGCGGGCGAGGAGACGGGGGGCGAGAGCTCCACCGCTACCGGTGGCGCCGACGGCGGGACCGCAGGCACGGACGCTCCGGCGACCGACGGCGTCGCGACCGGCGTCGCGGCGACCGGAGGTTCGACGACCGGCACGGCCGAGGAGGGTGCTGCCGAGGCGGGCGGGCCGGCGAAGGATGGCACCGCCACCCAGGACAAGGCCACCACGGCGGAGGGTAAACACCGGACGGGCGGGACCGATGCCACCGGCTCGGACGACGCCGCCGATAAGTGGACGCACTTCGGCCCGCGGTCCGAGCACGCCGGTCCGTTCCGTCGCACGATGCGCGCGCTGGGGCGGTTCCTGGCGCACGAGTGGACCATCGTCTGCCTGGCCGCGACCGCGCTCGCCGTCGTGATGACCTGGCCGAGCGCCTGGCATCCGGCCAGCACCATCCCGTCCGACATCTGGGACCCGACCCTGCAGGCGTGGCAGCTGGCCTGGGCCGGGCACGCGCTGCTCCACGATCCCTCGCAGTTGTGGAACGCCAACGCGTTCTACCCGGACTCGTACAGCTTCGCGTTCTCCGACACGCTGTTCGGCTACTTCCCGTTCGCGCTGATCGGCACCGGGCCGACCGCCGCCCTGGTCCGGTACAACATCCTGTTCATCCTGCTGGAGGCGCTCGCGTTCATCGGCGCGTACGCGCTGGTGCGCCAGCTCGGCGCCCGGCGCACCGCCGCGGCCGTCGCGGGTGCCGCGTTCGCGTACGCCCCGTGGCGCTGGGCGCAGGCCGGGCACATGCACGTGCTGTCGGTCGGCGGGATCGCGCTGTCCCTGGCCATGCTCGCCCGAGGACACGGCTTCTCGTTCACGCGCGGCTACCGCCCTGAGCGCACCCGGCCGGGTTGGGCGGTCGCCGGCTGGTGCGTCGCCGCCTGGCAGATCAGCCTCGGCTTCGGTATCGGGCTTCCCTTCGCGTACGTGCTGATCGCGGTCGTCATCGTGGCCGCCGTCCGCTGGCTGATCAAGGGTCGTCCGGCGCTCGGCCGCCGGCTGCTGCTCGCCGACGGTGTGGGCGTGGTGGTGTTCGGCGCGGTAGGGCTGTTCATGGGACTGCCGTACCTGCAGGTGATCAAGCAGCACCCGGAGGCGAAACGCAGCCTCGCGGAGGTCGCGGAGTTCTCGCCGAGCCTGCGCTCGTTCATCACCGCCCCCCAGCAGTCGCTCCCGTGGGGTGCCGCGCACGCCGCAGCCCGGGCCACGATGACCGCGCCCGCCGAGATGACGCTGCTGCCCGGCTTCATGCTGTACGGGCTCGCCGCCGCCGGCCTGTTCTTCTCGATCTGGTCCGTGCGCACCCGGCTCTGGCTGCTCGCCGGCACCCTGCTCAGCGTCGCGCTCGCCGAGGGCACCCAGTTCTACGGCGGCGGCAAGTACACCTACGTGCTGCTCTACAAGTACCTGCCGTTCTTCTCGTCCAGCCGCACCCCTGGGCGCCTGATCATCTGGACGACTCTGCTGCTGGGCATCCTGGCAGCGGGCGCGATCGGTGCGCTGGTCGGCCGCTCCTACGACGTCGCCGCCGAACGGGGGCCGGTCGCCACCCGACCCGGCCTGCTGCTGCGACTGGCCACCCTGCTGCCGTTGGTGCTGGTACTGGCCGAGGGCACCAACTGGCACTCCCTGCAGCACCCGGTCGTGCCGGCCCAGCCGGCGGCGATGCGCACGGTGCAGGGCCCGATGCTGGTGCTACCCAGCGACGCGCTGACCGACGAGAACGTGATGTTCTGGTCGACCACCAAGTTCCAGAAGATCGTCAACGGCGGCAGCGGCTTCTACCCGGCCGATCAACAGAACACCCGGAACATCGCGAAGTCGTTCCCGGACCAGCCCAGCGTGGACTACCTGCGCGGCCTCGGGATCCGGGCGGTGGTGGTGCTGAAGGCGCAGGCGCTCAACTCCACCGACTACGCCAAGGCGGCGGCGCCGGACGTACCGATCGACGGGCTCGGCATCACCCGCCAGGACATGGGCGACACCATCGTCTACGAGCTTCAGTGACCGCGCGCGCTCAAGACGAACCGCCGGGCCCGGTCATTCCGGTGCCCGGCGCGTAGTCCGGCGGCCGGTAGGCCGCCCGGCGCGTATTGATCCAGCTGAGCGTATGAGCCGCCCAACGGCCAGCGGCCAAGACCCGGCCGGCCGAGGATGACTCGGCCAGGTCGGCCGACACCAGCCGAGCCCCGCGCAGGCCGACAGGCCCTTGCAGGCCGACAGGCCCTTGCAGGCCGACAGGCCCTTACAGGCCGACAGGCCCTTCGAAGATCGGTGGAGGCTGCGAAGACCGGCGCGGCCCCGCGGTCCCCGGCGGGGCTAAGTCGTCGCCGGCTCAGCCGTCACGGGCTTGGCGGCCTCGGGCTTGGCGGGGTCGGGCTTGACCGGCACCCGCCATCGCTCGATCCACGGGGCGTCCGGAGCGCCGTCGAGGACACCGCCCTCCGGGTCGTCCGCGTAGGTGTCCCGGACCACGTCACGTTCCGGATGCAGGATGTCGCGCACCACGTACCCGGCGAAGACGCACACCATGATCAGCCGGAGCAGCGCGGCGAGGTCGAATACGGTCTCCGGGAAGATGCCCTTGCCGGACGCGCCCAGCAGCTCGCCGTAGAAGGCGCAGAAGTACACGACCTCCGCGGCCTGCCAGGCCAGGAAGGCACCCCAGCGAGGCCGGGCGAGCACGGCCATCGGCAGCAGCCACAGCACGTACTGCTGCGACCACACCTTGGAGAAGACCAGGAACGCGGCGACCACCAGGAAGGCCACCTGCCCAAGCCGGGGCCGGCGCGGAGCGGTGAGGATCAACAACCCGATCAGCACACAGCACACGGCGAAGAGGCCGTACTGCAGGAAGTTGACCGCCGGGATGTCGTTCTGGAGCCGGCCGAAACCGGGCAGCGTACCCACGAATGGGAAGTGCACCCCGAGGTACCACAAGGTGCCCCAGTCGATCGCCCGTACCGAGTTGAGGTGGAAGAACTGGTCCCACGACTTCCGGTACAGCAGGTACACCGGCGCGTTCACCACTATCCAGGTGATCAGGCCGGTCACGCTGGCGACGAACGCGTCCCGGAATCTTCGACCACGCAGCCCGAGCAGCAGAAGCGGGATGAACAGGAAACCTGGCCACAGTTTCGCCGCGGTACCGAGCCCGAGCAGCACACCGGCCAGGACCGGATGTCGTTTGGACCAGGCGTACACGCCGAACATCGCGAACCCGACGGCGAGCAGATCCCAGTTCACGGTGGCGGTGACCAGTAGGGCGGGCGACGCCGCGAACAGGGCGGCGTCCCATGGTCGTTTCCGGCGTAGCGAGATCAACACCACGACGCTGGCGACCGCGAGCCCGCCGAGCACCACCACGTTCGCGTTGTAGAACCATTCGCCCTGGTTGAGGCCGGGGTGCTTGACGCCGAGCGCGTGCACCGGCAGGCCGATGAGGCCCATGAACGCGCCGGTGAGCACCGGGTACTCGACCGCGTGGTCGGCGTACGGCACCTGGCCGTCGGACAGGCCCTCCGCGTAGTAGAGCGCGAGCACGTCGGTGTAGCACATCTCGCGATACTGCTTGTAGCCGTTCCCCCACGCACCGTCCTGGCAGGGCGACTTCTGCACCCAGTGCAGGGCCAGGGTCAGGCAGACCAGGGCCAGGACGATCCGGGTGGCCGTCCAGAATCTCCCACGCCGTCGCCCGCCGGTCGCGTGCGTCCCCATCGGGCCGCCGACGACCTCGGAGATGCCCCGCACGAACTCGTCGGAGCGGGACGGCGCATCCATCGAAGGCTGGTCGGGCTCCACGCTCAGCGTCACCGGTACATCCTGCCCCGTGAGGTGGTGGCTGCAAAGCCCGATCGGGATTTGAATTGCGTTCGAGGCCCACCCGAGGATCGGGCCGCCCGCGGAACCGGACGGCCCGGGACGGCGGGAGCCGGACGGGCTCCCGGGCCGGAACGCCGACGGCCGCGCCGGGTGGCGCGGCCGTCGGTGGGCGTCGAGCTGGTTAGCCGGCCGTGGGTGGCGCCGCCGGCGCGGTCGTCGGCGGTTGCGCACCGTGCCTACCGTGGTCCGGCGGCGTCGCGCAGAGCTGCGGGATGAGGCACGGCTGCTGCCCGTGGTTCGGGTCAGCCGGGGGGTTCGCCGGTGGCGCGGGCGGGGGCGCGACCACCTTGGGCTGCGGCGACGGCTCGTTGCCCTTGGTCGGATCGCCGACGTGCTTGGCGGACGGCAGGGCTTCCACCGGCGAGCCCTTGAGCGCCTTGTCCATGTACGTCTTCCAGAGCGTGCCCGGAAGGTCAGCACCGTTGATGTTGTGCAGGCCGTTGCTGTCCCTGTACTGGATCTTCATTTGCTTCGGATCTCGGCTGCCGATGTGCACCACGGTTGCCAACTGCGGCACGAACCCCGCATACCAGGCGTCCTGGTTCGCTGAGGTGTCGGCGTACTGCCAGGTACCGGTCTTGGCCGCCGCCGGGCGGTCGTTGTCCAGCTTGTTCTTGGACAGGCCCTTGTCGATGACCGTGGACATGGCCCAGGTCTCGTCGTCGATCTCCTGCGAGGTCAGGTGCGCGGTGTTGGTCACGTTGGTCTGCCGCAGCGCCGCCTCGTACACGAGGTTGCTGCCCTGGAACACCTTGTCCACGAAGTGCGCCGGCGCCTGGATGCCGCGGGCCGCCAGGGTGGCAACGCCGTCGGCGTTGTCCAGCACCGTGGTGCCGTACTGGCCGATCGAGACCTCGTTGGCGAAGTACCTCGGCGAGATCTGCGCGCCGGTGTAGTTGGCGAGGTCGAACCGCTGGTCCGCGCCGTTCACCGGCGCCCAGAGGTGCTGGATGCCCATAGCCTTGGCCATGTTGATGATGTTGGCCGCGCCGACCACCTCACCGACGCCGTAGAACACGGTGTTCATCGACTGCTGGAGCGCGTCCTGAAGGGTGCAGACGTACGAGACGGGCTCGGTGTTCTCCGGACAACTGTCGCTCTTACCGTCCGCGTTGGTCACCGGGCCGGCCTGGGTCCGGTCCGGGAAGTTCAGGCTCGGTGGGCCGTGCCAGTACGAGTCGATCGAGATGCCCTGGCTCAGCGCCGTGGCCAGCGTGTAAATCTTGAACGTCGAGCCGGGCGGGAAGTGGGCACCGGTCCAGCCACCGTCGCCCAGCACTGGGTCGCGGTAGATGCCGGCATAGTCGAGGTCCGCACCGTTGTTGCCGCCGTAGTAGGCGAGCACTCTCCCGGTCTTTGGTTCTACGGAGACCAGTGACGCCTGCAGGTTGCTCGGTTGGCCGTTCATCACCGAACCCTTGACCGTGTCGTCGGCGGTGTCGATCGCGGCCTGCTCCATGTTGTAGTTGATCGTCGTGACGATCCGGTAGCCACCGGTCTTCAACGTCTTGGTGCTGGCCAGCGCCTTCACGTCGGTCTGGTGGCTCAGCTCGTCCATCACGTGGTGGACCACGAACCCGGTCGGCTTGGTGAGCCCGTTCTGGTCGGCGTCGGCGTTGTCCTGCGACGTCGGCACCCAGTCGGTCGGGTACTTCGCACCGTCACTCGCCGCCTGCGCCGCGGTGATGAACTTCAGCTTCACCATGTTCGGGATGATGTAGTTCTCGACCCGGTCCTTGGACTGGGCGAGGCCGTACTGCGGGTCGTACCCGGGCGAGACCTTCGGGTTGTTGGGGTCGGCCGGCTCCGGCTGCTTGACCACGGCCGCCAGCACCGCGCCCTCGGCGATGGTGAGCTTGCCGACGTCCTTGTGGAAGTACGCCTGGGCGGCAGCTTCGATCCCGTACGCGCCCCGCCCGAAGTAGACGGTGTTCAGGTAGGCGAGGAGGATGTCGTTCTTGCTGTAGTTCTTGGTGAGCTTCATGGCGATCACGGCCTCGCGCAACTTACGCGCGTAGGAGATGCCCTCCAGGTCGGCCATCTTCCTGGCGTACTGCTGGGTGATCGTCGACGCGCCCTCCCGGTCGCCACCGGTCACGTTGTTGACCAGGGCCCGGAGGATGCCTTTGAAGTCCACGCCCTCGTTCGTGTAGAACGAGTTGTCCTCGGCCGCCGGGAAGGCGTCCCGCACGTACTTCGGGATCTGGTTGAGCCCGACGTTGGTCCGGTTCTCATCGCCAATCTTGGCCATGACGTGGACGTTGTCGGAGTAGTAGATGGTGGTGGTCTGCGCCTCGGTCGGCAGCGCGTCGGGCATCTTCACGCTGTCGAAGTAATAGGTGCCGCCGACCACGATGCCGCCGGAGATGATGACCAGCAACGCGCAGGCCGACAGGATGATGTTGCGGCGGAGCACCTTTTTGCCGAGCTTCTTCCGGCCGCCGCCGCCACCCGCGCGGCCACGGTCGCCGCGCCCGGGCCCACCGGGACCGCCCGGGCCGCCCGCGCCGGGACCATCGCCGGGCCCGCCCACGGAGGCGCGACCCACGGTCGCCCGACCTCCCACGGAGGCGCTGCCCACCGACGCGCTGCCGACCGAGGCGCGACCCGCGGGCGCGCTGCCCACCGACGCCCGACCCGCGGGTGCGCTGCCGACCGAGGCGCTCCCGACCGACGCGCTGCCCACCGACGCCCGACCCGCCGAGGCTCGACCCGCTGGCGCCCGGCCAGCCGAGGCCCGGCCCGAGGACGCCCGGCCGGTCGGCGCGGGATAGTCCTCCCCGTACCCGTCGGCGGACCGCACCGGGGCCCGACCGGGCCGGCCCGACCAGTCGCTCGGATTCGATGAACCCGACCGGCCCTGGTCTGCAGACCCCGACCAGCCGCCTCCGTCCGGTGGCGAGACGGGAACGCTCGCGGAACCGCCTACCGAGGCCCGACCCGAGGAGGATCGTTGCCCAGAGTCACGGTACGAGTCGTACCCGCTACGCGAACGGTCGGCGCGACCGTCCTGCCCATCGGCGGAACCCGGCATCCGGGCCCGGCCATGGGCAGCATTGTTCGAGTCGCCGTAGGACGGATTCATCTGTCACACCCTGCCGGTCGGGGTGGTGGGGGAACCTGCACCACCCGGTTGCCGTGAGTAGCGCCGCCGGAGCCGCGGGTCTGCGGCGCGCACCGGCGTCGCCGCGGGGGCGTCGCACCACTCAGGCGGGTCGGACGGACGCGACAACGCTGGCGCGCCCGTAGAATTGGGACAAATTTGCTTCTGGAAGTGCGACTCACTCGCGGGCCGTGATAGCGGGACACCAGCCAAGCGAGCCAGCCTCATTCGGCCGCCTCGCGTCGCCGCCGCGTCGACGGACTCGGCGCGTTCGGCCCGGACTCGCCGAGACCATCCCGGCCGAGCAGGTACTGCTCGACGAGGTGGTTCCAGCCGCAGCCGCGACAGACCTCGACCACGAACACCTGGAATTCACGGAACGTCATGGCGAGCACGGGCAGCTCGGTCTTTGACCGCGCCTGCCCGGCCGACTGCTTCAATTCGTCGCCGTAGATATAGTGAACGTGCGTCAGGTTCTCGCGCCGGCACACGGGGCACCGGGTCTCGGTCGGTTCACCGTGGAAGCGAGCCGCGTTCTTCAGGTAGGGCGAGGCATCGCAGACCTCGTAGGTGCCCATCCGCCCCGAGTGCACCTCACGCAGCAGTGCTCGCTTCTGTAGCGAGTAGTCCACCACCTGCCGCTGGGTGCGCATGCGCACGAGGGTACGCGCCTCGGGCCCCCCGGGCGAGTTGGTGACTCTGTGTGAGGCGGCAATCCCAGAAGTTGAATTGCCCGGCTCGACGCTTGGCGGTAACGTGCGATGTATCGGCCCGATACATCGAAGGGAGGCCGGGTGCTGGATCTCGCCATTCTCGGCCTCCTGCACGAAAGCCCGATGCACGGGTACGAGCTGCGCAAGCAGCTGGGCGCCAAGCTCGGAGCGATCCGGGCGGCGATCTCCTACGGGTCCCTCTACCCGACCCTGCGCCGGTTGCAGGCGGCCGGGCTGATCACGGAGGGAGCCGCGACCGAGCCGGCATCCGGCGCCGAGGTACCGGCGCTGACGAGCCGGCGCGGCCGGGTGGTCTACAAGATCACCGCCGAGGGCAAGGAGCGCTTCCTGGAGATGCTCGCCCAGGCCGGCCCGGAGACGTACGAGGACGCCGGCTTCGGCGTGCACTTCGCGTTCTTCTCCCGGACGGATCAGGACACCCGGCTGAGGATCCTGGAGGGACGGCGCAGGCGGATCGAGGAGCGCCGCGAGGGGCTGCGCGACGCGCTGACCCGTGCCGCCGAGCGAATCGATGCGTACACCCTTGAACTGCAGCGACATGGGCTCGACGCCTGTGAACGCGAGGTTCGCTGGCTGGAGGAGCTGATCGCGACGGAACGCTCCGGCGGCCAACCCGGTCAGGGCCGCGAGGGGTGAGGCCCCGGCGGACCGGGGAGTCCAATCAAAAACCGCCTCCGCCTGGATCATCCAGACATTCGCCGGAGCGGCCTGAAGATGATGAAGAAGGAGGCTGATCAAATGGGTTCGGTCCGCGTGGCCATCGTCGGCGTCGGTAACTGCGCCTCATCCCTGGTACAAGGGGTGGAGTACTACCGCAACGCCGATCCGGGCGAGCGTGTCCCCGGTCTCATGCACGTGAAGTTCGGCGACTACCACGTCTCCGACGTGGAGTTCGTCGCGGCGTTCGATGTGGACGCCAAGAAGGTCGGCCAGGACCTGGCCGAGGCGATCGTCGCCAGCGAGAACAACACCATCAAGATTAGCGATGTGCCGCCGACCGGCGTGCTGGTGCAGCGCGGGCCGACGTACGACGGGCTCGGCAAGTACTACCGCGAGACGGTGACCGAGTCCGACGAGCAGCCGGTCGACATCGTGCAGGCGCTGCGTGACGCCCGGGTCGACGTGGTCGTCTCCTACCTCCCGGTCGGCTCCGAGCAGGCTGACAAGTTCTACGCGCAGGCCGCGATCGACGCCGGCTGCGGCTTCGTCAACGCGCTGCCGGTCTTCATCGCCTCGGACCCGGCGTGGGCGAAGAAGTTCGAGGACGCGGGCCTGCCGATCGTCGGCGACGACATCAAGAGCCAGGTCGGCGCGACCATCATCCACCGCTCCCTGGCCAAGCTGTTCGAGGACCGCGGTGTCGAGCTGCAGCGCACCTACCAGCTCAACTTCGGCGGCAACATGGACTTCATGAACATGCTGGAGCGCGACCGGCTGGAGTCCAAGAAGATCTCCAAGACCCAGTCGGTCACCTCGCAGATCCCGCACGAGATGGAGAAGGCGAACGTCCACATCGGACCGTCCGACCACGTGCCGTGGCTGCTGGACCGCAAGTGGGCGCACATCAGGCTGGAGGGCAGGGCGTTCGGTGACGTCCCGCTCAACGTCGACCTCAAGCTGGAGGTCTGGGACTCGCCGAACTCGGCCGGCATCATCATCGACGCGCTGCGCGCGTGCAAGATCGCCATGGACCGGAAGATCGGCGGCCCGGTGCTCTCCGCAGCCAGCTACTTCATGAAGTCCCCGCCGGTCCAGTACGCGGACTCGGACGCGAAGGAGGCCGTGGAGAAGTTCATCCGCGGCGAGGTCGAGCGGTAGCCGGCGCTGCCCATCGGCATGTGAACGCGGCGGGGTCCGGGCGCACCGGACCCCGCCGCGTTTCCGTGGGCCCATCCGCGCCTCGATCTATGCCCGTGGATGTAGTCTTTTGCCCGGTACAAGGAGAATCTCCCATCCCTTTTGCAGGCATAGATGGTCTGGACCAGGCAGGCCGCGCTGGTCATAGTGGGTGGATGGCCAAGGCCAACGTTCTCGACACGGTCGCCACCGACCCCGCGCACGGTCACACCCGGCCGGCGATCCAGCGCTCGGGCAGTCCGGTCGCGGGCCATCCGACCGACCCCGCCCCACGCGCGCGGCTCGCCGCGGTGCGCCGCGTGATACCCGACCTCATCGAGGCATACCGCCGGCGCTATCCGCACGCCGGCTCCGACGAGATCCGGGCGCACCCGTTGGCGGCCGCGCGACTGCGCAGGCTGCGCTGGTACGCGATCGTGGCCACCGCGATCACGCTGCCCTTCGCGGTACTGGGTGCCGTCACCGTCGTCCAGTGGATCGTGGGCTGATCGTTACAGTCGCCACTGGCGCGCCTTGATTCGATTGGCACACCATCGAAGTGTGGCCAAGCCCGACATCCTTGCCCGGGTGCAAGTCGACCTCGCACGTGGCCGTACCCGGCTGGCCACCCAGCGGTTACGCACCTTCCTGGCCACCGAGCCGCACAACCTCGAGGTGCGCCGCACGCTCGCCTCGATCTACCGCGGCACCGGCAATCTGTCCGAGGCGGGTCGCTGGGGTTACCTCACCCGCGACGTCCGGGCCGAGGAGATCGCCGCGTTCGAGCGGACCAACCCGTCGCCGTGGCTGCAACTCCGGCTGCTGCAGTTCACCGCCGACCCGAAGATCCTGTGCGAGGACGCCCGCACGCGACTGATGTCGCTCACCGAGGACGCCGCGCGGATCGGGCCGCCGGACGCCTGGACCGGGCCGGCGACGGCGGAGCGGCCAGGCCGGCGCGGGATCACGGTGCCCTGCCTCTTCGTGATCGTCGCGCTGTCCGTGTTCGCGGTGCTCGCCGGCATCGGCGTGTACCGATCGGTGATCTGGCTCTGGCACCTCTAGCCCTCCGCCGGACCACCCTCGCCACCGCGAATCCGGCCCGCTCCGGCCCGCGTTCGCGACGGGCGGCCTACGCGAAGTCCCGCTCGATCCGCACCCGGGCCTCCAGCTCCAGCAGGAACCGCTTGCGCGGTAGCCCGCCGCCGAAGCCGACGAGCTTGCCGCCGGCGCCCACCACGCGGTGGCACGGCACCACGAGCGGCAGCGGGTTGCGGTTGCAGGCGATCCCGACCGCTCGGGCCGCGCCCGAGTCGCCCACGTCGGCCGCGATCTCACCGTACGTGCGCATCTGCCCGTACGGTATGGCGGCGATGGCCCGCCAGACCGAGCGTTCGAAGTCCGAACCGCCGGTCACCGACAGCGGCAGGGTGAACTCGGTCAGCACCCCGGAGAAGTATCGATCGAGCTGATCGGCGGCCGCGTCGAGTAGCGGCTCCGGCTCTCCGGCGGTGCCGCCGGGCGGCGCCTCGGGTGGGCGTGGGGGCTGCTCGGCCGCGCCGGCCGACCGCTGCGCCTCGGCCTCGCCAGGCGCCCCGCCGAAGCGAATCCGGCAAACGCCATCGCCGTCCACGGCCACTCCGAGGCCCCCGATGGGTGTGCTCAGCTCCTGCCATCGCATCGGCCCATTCTCACCCCCGGGTACGACAGATAACCCGTGGCCCTCCGGTACATCTGGGGCGCTTACTCCCGGTACCTGTAGATCGCCCGCTCTAGTCCGATATCGCCCGTAGGCTCGATCCGTGCCATCGTCGGGTGCTCGGGGGAACCTCCGCGCGATCGTGCGCAGTCGAGGGTTCCGCCGGCTCCTGGACGCCCGGCTCGCCAGCCAGCTCGGCGACGGCGCGTTCCAGGCCGCGCTGGCCGGCAGCCTGCTGTTCAACCCCCAGCAGGCCACCGGCGCGCTCTCCGTGGCCGGCGGGTTCGCGGTGCTCCTGCTGCCGTACTCCATCGTCGGGCCGTACGTCGGCGTGGTGCTGGACCGGTGGAGCCGGCGCACCGTGATCTTCACGGCCAACCTGATCCGGGCGCTGCTCGTGCTGCCCGCCGCGCTGTTGATCTGGTTCGGGCGGGAATCCGCGCCGTACATCCTGCTCGCCCTGCTGATCATCGGCATCAACCGGCTGTTCCTCGCGGGACTCTCCGCGGCCATGCCCCACGTGGTACCCGAACGCCGGCTGGTCACGGCCAACGCGCTGGCCACCACGCTGGGCACACTGATCTACTCCCTCGGACTCGGCGCGGCGGCGTTCATCCTGCAGGTCACGCTGCACAAGGGCTTCCACGGGTACGCGGTGCTCGCGGTGACCGGTGCGCTCGGGTACGCGGGCTCCGCCCTGCTGGTCCGGTTCGCCTTCGAGCGCGATGAGCTCGGGCCGGAGGACACCACGGGGCAGCAGTCGGTGGTCCAGGCCGCGATCGAGGTCGCGAGGGGTACCGTGGCCGGGCTGCGCCACCTGGCGTCACGGCGCAACGCCGCCTACGCCATGCTGGCCCAGTCCCTGCACCGCGGCATCTACGGCGTGCTCACCCTGGCCACCCTGCTGCTCTACCGCCACTACTTCTATGGCGCCAACTCCGACAAGGCGCTGACCGGCCTCGCCCAGATAGTGGTGGCCGGCGGCTTCGGCTCCCTGGTGGCGGCCTTCATCACCCCGCGGGTCGTGCGGCTGATCGGCGGCCCGCGGTGGATCGCCGGGCTGTTCGGCGGGGCCGGCATCCTGGTGCTGCTCGGGCTGCCGTTCCAGCCGGTACTGCTGGTGATCGCCACGTTCGGGGTGAACATCACCTCGCAGGGCACGAAGATCGTGGTGGACACCGCCATCCAGCGCGAGTGCGACGACGACTACCGGGGTCGGGTGTTCAGCGTCAACGACACGGCGTTCAACCTGTTCTTCGTGATCGGGCTGTTCATCGCCGCGCTGGCGCTGCCGGCGGACGGCCACTCGGTGCTGGCGGTCGTGCTGGTGTCGACCTGTTATCTCGCCCTGGCCGGCTGGTATGTGCTGGCCGCCGACCGGGCCGCCCGGCTGGCGATCGCCTCGCGGTGAGCGTGATCCGGGGCAGCCGCGACGCGGTCAGGCCACCGGGAGATCATCCGACCGGTACGCCCTGCCATCGGTCGTGATCACGGCGCTCGGATGGCCGTCGAGCCGGGCCAGCCAGCCCAGGCCGGCCTCGCCCATCGCGAAGGCCGCGGTCGCGTACGCGTCGGCGGTACCCAGCTCCGGGCCGAGCACGGTGACCGAGGCCAGCGCGGTCGCCGGCCGGCCGGTACGCGGGTCGATGATGTGGTTGCCCCGGGCGTACCTGCCGGAAGTCGCCACCGCCCGGTCGGTCACCTCCAGCACCCAGGCCACCCCGTCGGGCTCGAACGGATGCTGGACGCCCACCCGCCAGCCCGCCCCGGGCGCGGCCCGGCCCCGGGCGCACAGGTCGCCCCCGGCGTTCAGGAAGTGGTCGGCCGCGCCACCGGCCACCAGCCGGTCCGAGGCCACCTGGACCGCCCACCCCTTGACGTACCCGGAGGGGTCGAGCCGGCCGGTGGCGTACACGTCGAAGTACCCGTCGGTCTGGCGCCACAGGTCGGCGCACCGATCCAGGACGGCGGCCACCTCCGGACCCGGGGAGCGGATCTCACCCCGGTTGAGCCGGGACACCTCGCTGTCCTCGCGGTACGTGCTGAACACCGCGTCCACGTGACGCAGCCAGCCGAACGCCTCCTCGGCGAGCGCGCCGGCCGTGGGCAGGTCGGGCAGCTGGAGGCTGACCGGCATGCCCATGACGTGCTCGACCCGGCGCACGGCGGCGTCAGCCGGTGCCCGCCGGGCGGTCGACCTCGATGCCGTGCTCACGGCCCCACCGGTACAACTCAGCCACCGCCTCGTCGTGGTCCAGCGGGCCGTGCTCCAGGCGCAGCTCCTTGAGGTGCCGCCACGCCTTGCCGACCAGCGGGCCTGCCGGGATGTCGAGCAATTCCATGATCGCGTTGCCGTCGAGGTCGGGCCGCACCCTGGCCAGGTCCTCCTCGGCCTGGATGCGGGCGATCCGCTCCTCCAACGCGTCGTAGTCGGCGGCCAGCGCGGCCGCCTTACGCCGGTTGCGGGTGGTCACGTCCGAGCGGGTCAGCAGGTGCAGCCGGGACAGCAGGTCGCCGGCGTCGGTCACGTACCGGCGCACCGCCGAATCGGTCCACTCGCCCCGCCCGTACCCGTAGAAGCGCAGGTGCAGGCTGACCAGCTCGACGACGGCGCTGATCGTGTCCTTCGGGTACTTCAGCGCCTTCATCCGCACCTTGGTCAGCCGGGCGCCGACGACCTCGTGGTGGTGGAAGCTGACCCGGCCGTCCGGGCCGATCGCCTTGGTGGCCGGCTTGCCCACGTCGTGCATGAGCGCGGCCATCCGCAGCACGAAGTCCGGGCCGTCCTTCTCCAGCCGCATCGCGTTGCGCAGCACGATCAGCGTGTGCTCGTACACGTCCTTGTGCTGGGCGTGCTCGTCGATCTCCAGCTTGAGCCCGGACAGTTCGGGAAGGAACTGGTCGGCCAGCCCGGTGTCGACCAGCAGCCGCAGTCCGGCGACCGGGTCCTCGCCGGCGAGCAGCTTCGTGAACTCGTCCCGGATCCGCTCGGCCGTGATCCGCCGCAGGTCGGTGGCCATCTCCGTCATCGCGGCGACGACCGGCGGGTCGACGTCGAACTCCAGCTGCGCGGCGAACCGGGCGGCGCGCAGCATGCGCAGCGGATCGTCGCCGAAGCTCTGCCGGGGGGTACCCGGGGTGCGCAGGACGCCGGCCGCGAGATCTTCCAGCCCACCGTACGGGTCGGTGAACGCGTGGCCGGGCACGGACACCGCCATCGCGTTCACGGTGAAGTCCCGCCGGCGCAGGTCGTCCTCGAGGCCGGTGCCGTACTCGACGACCGGGTTGCGGCTGACGCCGTCGTACGCCTCGGCGCGGTAGGTCGTGATCTCCAGGCGTAGGCCCCGGCGCGCGGCGCCGATGGTGCCGAACTCCCGGCCGGTCTCCCAGGTGGTCTCCGCCCAGCCCTTGAGCAGGTCCAGCGTCTGGTCCGGGGTGGCGCTGGTGGTGAAGTCGAGGTCGTTGCCGAGCCGGCCGAGCAGCGCGTCGCGGACCGAGCCCCCGACCAGGTGCAGCTCGTGGCCGGCGCGGTCGAACCGCTCACCGATCTCGTCGATGACCGGAAAGACGCGCACGAGTTCACTCAGCGCCCGGCGCTGGGCCTGGGACAGGGCGCGGGCGTGGCTCGGAGCAGGGGAATCGGTCATGGCGCCGGCAAGCCTATCCGTAGCCGTACCCGGCGCGAACGCCCCGGTCCCGGCCACGCCGCCACGCCCCGCCCACTGACCGCCACGCGCCCGTGCCGCCGCGCGGGGCGCGGACGGCGGGCCGCACCCCGCGCTCTGCGGGCCGGGCGGAGTCAGCCCTTGTTGGCGCCGAGGGTGAGCCCGGACACGAACTGCCGCTGCAGCGCGAAGAAGACGATCAAGGTGGGCAGGGCGACCAGCATCGAGCCGGCGGCCAACAGGTTGTAGTCGGTGAAGAACTCTCCGCGGAGGTTGTTCAGCGCGCTCGTGATCGGCAGCTTGTCGCCGGTCGACATGAAGACCAGCGCCCAGAGGAAGTCGTTGTAGATCCAGGTGAATTCGAGAGTGGCCAGGGCGCCCAGGGCCGGACGGGACAGCGGCAGGATGACCCGCCAGTACTGGCGCCACACCCCGGCACCATCGACGACCGCCGCCTCGGTCAGCTCCGACGGGATGGTCTGCATGTAGTTATAGAGCACGAACACGCAGAAGCCGGTCTGGAACGCCACGTGGATCGCGATCACACCGAGGTACGAGTCGTAGACCGTGCCCGAGTCCGACAGCCAGTACGGCAGCGGGATCTTGTTGTACAGCGTGTACAGCGGCGTCACCATGACCTGCGGCGGGAGCAGGTTGCCGGCGGTGAACAGGATGAGCAGGGTCTTGCGGCCCGGGACCCGGAACCGCGCCAGCGCGAAGGCGATGAACGACGCGAAGAACAGGGTGAGCACCAGCGCCGGCGCCGTGATGATGAGCGTGTTCAGGAAGTACTTGCCCATTCCTCCCTGGCTCCACGCCTGCGAGTAGTACCGCAGTGACAGGTGATGCGGGAGGGACATGTACCCGTACTTGGCGGTCTCCGCGTACGGGCGCAGCGAGGCGTACACGGCCAGCAGCAGCGGCGCCAGCCAGCCCAGCGCGACCAGGGTGAGCACGACGTAGAGCAGGATCCGGGCCGGGCGCACTGGCCTGCGGTTGGGCCGGGAGCCCTCCCGCGGCCCGCCGCCAACCGTGTCGCGGGGCGCGGTGGTGGTCGTGGTCATCGCCGGTCCTCCCGCAGGATCTGGGTCAGGTACGCGATCACGAATCCGAGCGAGGTCGCCAGCAGGATCACTGCGATGGCCGACCCGAAGCCGATCCGGCTCGCCTCGCCCACGATGTTCGCGGTGACCAGGACGGAGAGCAGTTCGAGGCCGTTGCGGCCGGAGTTCACCGCGTACACGATGTCGAACGCGCGCAGCGCCTCGATCACGGTTATGACCAGGACGATCACGTTGATCGGGCGCAGCGTGGGGAAGACCACCCGGAAGAAGGTCTGCCGCTCGTTGGCCCCGTCGATGGTGGCGGCCTCCTTGAGCGCGGGGTCGACCGACTTCAGGCCCGCCAGGTACAGGATCATCACGTACCCGACGTGCCGCCAGGCCGCCGCCGCGAGGATCGCCCAGATGTTGATGCTGGGGTCGCCGAGGAAGTCGATCGGGTGCGAGGTGCGCCCGAGCACGGAGTTGAGCGCACCGTAGTCGCGGGAGTAGACCAGCTGCGCGATGAAGCCGACCACCGCCAGGGACAGCACCACCGGCATGTAGAAGATGCTCTGGTACACCCGGGTGAACCGGATCCGCTTGTCCAGCAGCACCGCGAGGAGCAGCCCGAGCGGTGTGGCGATGAACCCCAGCACGCCCAACCAGAGCAGGTTGTTGCGCACCGCCCGCCAGAACGGCTCGTAGATGGTCACGATCTCGTGGTAATTGCGCAGCCCAACCAGCTTGGGCGAGGTGAACCCGTTGTAGTCGGTGAAGGACAGCCCGATCGAGGTCAGCGTGGTGCCCCAGATCAGCACGATGTCCAGCAGCACCGGGATGCCGATCAGCAGGCCCAGGATGACCAGGTCTCGGCGGGTGAAGCGGCTCAGGCGCCGGCGCCTGCGGGCCGCGGAGGCCCGGGTGGCCGGCGCCTGAGCGCTGACGGGAGGCGACGCCACCGGGCGCCCTCAGTTGTCCTGGGCGAAGATGCTCTTCGCCTGGGCGTCGATGCTCTTGAGCAACCCGTCGATGTCGGAGGGCTTGTTGATGAAGCTCTGCAGGCTCGGGATCATGACCTGGGAGGCGAAGTCGGGCCGGGTGTCGCGGTCCATGAACTGCGAGATCTGCTTGGCCCCGGCGATGTACTCCTGGCACTTCTTCTGGAACGGCGTGAAGTTCGAGGTGTCCGCGCCGGAGTTGGTGGGGATGTTGCCACCGTCCACAGACTGGTAGGCGTTCTCCGCCGCCGGGGAGCCGAGGAACTTCATCAGCGCCTTCGCGGCGTCGATGTCCTTCGCCTTCTTGGCGACCATGAAGCCGTCGATCGGCGCCTCCACGGCGTCCTGCCCGAAGTCGGGATTGATCACCGGGTAGGGGAAGAAGTCCAGATCCGTGGCGTCGGACCCCTGGAACGACTGGGCGATCTGGCCGGAGCCGATCACCATCATCGCCGACTTCTTCTGCTGCACCGAGTTCGCCGCGTCCTGCCAGATCCGGCCGTTGGCGCCCTGCTGGTGGTACGGCAGCAGGCTCGCCCAGGTCGAGAAGACCTGTTTGACCTTGGGATCGGTCCACGACTCCTTGCCGGCCATCAGGCTGATATGGAAGTCGTACCCGTTCGTCCGCATGTTGATCTGGTCGAAGGTGCCCATCGCCGGCCATCCGTCCTTGTCGGCGAAGGCGAACGCGTCCATCCCCGACGACTTGATGGTCTTGCACAGCGCCGTCAGGTCGTCCAGCGTCTTGGGGACCTGCCAACCCTTGGCCTGCCAGACGCTCGGCCGGTAGAAGACCGCCCACGGGTAGTTGTAGAGGGGCACGAAGTACTGCTTGCCGTCCTCGCCCGTGGACGCCTTCTTGAGCGCGTCGCTGAAGCCGGTCAGCCCCGCCCACACGTCCGAGATGTCGGTGGCCAGCCCCTGCGCGGCGAAGAACTTCATGCGGTTGCCGGCGAACCAGCTGAACACGTCCTCCGGGTTGCCCTGCAGGTATCGGCTGATGTTCTCCTGGAAGCTGTTGTGATCCTGGGTGTTGGTTTTGACACTGACGCCGCTCGACTTCTGGTAGGCCGCCATAACCGCGGCGATGCCCTTCTTCGGAATGGCGTCGGAGTAGTTGGAACCGAACGTCACGGTCTTGCTGTTACCCGACGAACCACCGGACTTCCCGCAGGCGGCGAGGGCACCGGGGATGGCGAGCGCGCCGGCTCCGATGGCGGTGCCGCGCAGCATGCTGCGGCGCGACACGGTGCGGGACACGTTCGACGGAACCGGGCGGAGCGGCTGGTCGGGCGGTGACTGCGTCATGTGCCCCTCCTAGTCGTTGACGGGATGCGGTTGGATCAAAGATTCCAACGGAACCGTTCAAAACTCACCACAGTCCAGCGCCGACATCGACGCATGTCAAGGCTTGCCCGCCAATTCGTGTCGACTCCGTGACACGCCCGTGTCGGGCCAGCTACCGGCACCTGACCGGGGAGTCGCGAAGATTCCCGTTGACCCGGTGATGAGCGGAAAGGTGTCCTCTCTTGTTGACTAGTGGTGAAACCAGACGGCACCCTGTTGGCATGTCGTCACTCGCTCACCACATTGGCGCAGTCCGATCTGGCGATCACCTTTCGGAAGGCGAGCCCGGGCCGGTGTGGCGGCGCGACGCGGCCGGTCTCGACCCCGCGAACCACCCCGTCCCTCCCCCCGAGGAGGGGTGATGCTCGCCGCGCAGCGCCAGCAGGCCATCCACGAGATGGTCCAGCGGCTCGGCGGGGTGCGGGTCGGCGATCTGGTTCGGGAGTTCGGCGTATCGGACATGACAATCCGCCGCGACCTCGAGGCGCTCGCCGAACGCGGACTGGTCGCCAAGGTGCACGGCGGCGCGACAACGCTCGACCAGCACTCCACCGATGAGCCCGGGTTCGCCGCCAAGCTGGTGCGGCAGCGGGCCGAGAAGGAGTCCATCGCGGCCCGGGCCGCCACCCTGGTGCCGCCCGGCACCGCCATCGCGCTGTCCGCCGGCACCACCACCTGCGTGCTCGCCGGGCTGCTGCTCGACGTGCCGGGGCTGACAGTTGTGACCAATTCGGTACCAGTCGCGGACGCGTTCTACCGAGCCCATCGCGCCGACCAGACGGTCGTGCTCACCGGCGGCATCCGCACCCCGTCGGACGCGCTGGTCGGCCCGTTCGCCGTCAACGCCATCCGGTCGCTGAACGTGGACATTCTGTTCATGGGCGTACATGGGATGAGTACCCATGCCGGGTTCACCACCCCAAACCTGATGGAGGCCGAGACGGACCGGGCCCTGGTCGCGGCGGCCCGGCGGTTGGTGGTCTGCGCCGACCACACCAAATGGGAATTGGTCGGCATCTCGACTATCGCCGCCCTGCACGACGCTCATACGCTGATCACAGACTCGGGCCTGACCGGGGCGGCCCGCGACCAATTGGCCGCCGAGGTCGGCGAGTTGCTGGTCGCCGATTGACCGAGCGCAGCCGGAGCCGGTCCTTGGCGGAGGCGAGCACGGTCCCCATCGGCCCGACCGAGCGCAGCCGGAGCCGGTCCTTGGCGGAGGCGAGCACGGTCCCCCTAAGCCCGACCGCCGCAGCTCGGGCCGCCGGTGGCACTGAGCGGCACCGCACGGCTACCGACCGCCGACGTCGACCGGTCATCGGCGTCACCCACAGGTGGCCCCACGCGTCCTTTTGTCGACAATTACGATGAGAGCACACGCACGCCGAGATCCCGATGATCAGACTGGCACTCAACGGGCAAACAGCGAAGAATGGCCACCCAGGTGCGTCACTTGACCCAGGTAAGGTCGTACGCGGCACTGGCTCTGAGCGCCTAGGCTGTTCTGTGGGCATCGCGTAGCGCGTTTTCAACCGGGGAGGGGAGGACTGGTGACCCAGGTCGACGAGGGTCCCGACTCGCCCGGCGTGCCGGGGATATTGACGACCTTTGGTGTGCCAACGGTTGGTGAAGTTCTCGCCGAACGGTATGAGCTCCAGGAACACATCAACGACGACGCCTTCGGCCGGCAGGTCTGGCGCGGCATCGACGTGATCCTGCGCCGACCGGTCGCGGTGGTGCTGCGATACCCGGGCGGCGAGGCAGCGGTCGAAATGCTCGACGCGGCGGTCGCGGCCAGTCGGGTGGTCCACCCGCACCTGGTTGACGTCTACGACGCGATCGACGAGGGCAACCGCGCCTATGTGGTCCGGGAGTGGGTGGACGGCGGCTCGCTGCGCGAGCTGGTGGCCGAGGCGCCCCTGGATCCGGACCGGGCCACGTCGGTGGCCAGCGCGGTCGCGAGCGCGGTGGCCGCGGTGCACGCCACCGGCATGGCGCACGGCAACGTGCATCCCGGCACGGTGCTGATCGGCACTGACGGCCGGGTAGTGCTCGCCGACGCCAGGGCCGACGAGAACGCCACGATCGACGGCGACGTCCGGGCCATCGGCGGCGTGCTCTACTGCGCGCTGACCTGCCACTGGCCGCAACGCGAGGCCGGCCCCAACAGCCTGCCCGACGCCGTGCGCGATCCGGCCGGGGTGCTGGTGCCCCCGCGCCAGGTCCGCGGTGGGGTGCCCGGACACCTCTCCGACCTTGCCACCGACGTGCTCGACCCGGAGCTCGCGCCGCCTTCGGCGGACGTGCTCGCGGCAGAGCTGGGCCGGCTGGACAATGAACATCGGGAGAATGAGTTCTTCTCCGACGGCGGCCCGCTCGACTTCAATCAGCCGAGGTACGCCGACCCCGCCGCGCCGGAGGTCCGCCGCCCGGTCGGTCGCAAGCTCGCGATCGGCGTCGCCGCTCTGGTCGTGCTCGCCCTCATCGGACTACTGATCTCGACCAAGGTCTTCTCCGGCTCGGGCAACGACAACGACAGCCAGACGCAGGCGGCGACGTCGGGCACCAACCATCCGAGCGCCGCGGTTTCACCCCCGGCCGGCCAGCCGACACCGGTGGCGCTGAGCGGGAGTCAGGTTCGGATCATCGACCCGCAGGGTGACGGGGAGGAGCTGGACAACGCCGCCAACATGGTCGACGGCAACCCGGACACCGCCTGGAAGACCCAGCACTACCTGCACAGTGCCAACTTCGGTAATGACAAGTCCGGCATGGGTGTCTGGATCGACCTGGGTGCGCCCAAGAAGGTCGATCTGGTCAAGGTCGACTTCACGATCCCTGGCGCCACGGTTCAGCTCAAGGCCGGCAACGAGAACTACCCCTCCACCAGAGAGGGCGACGCGTCGACCGTGTCCAACTACAAGACGATCGGCCAGGTGAGGACGGACGCCCCGGCCACCACCACCTTCGTCGACGGCGACGGCCAGGCCGTCCGCTACCTGCTGGTCTGGATCACCTCGCTGCCGGAGTCGACGGACAAGCCCGGCCAGTGGCAGGTCGGCATCGATGAGCTCCAGGTCCTGGCGAACTGAGCCTGGGCGAAGCCGACCTTGGCGGACTGACGCTAAGGGGTCGTGATGGCGCGACCGGCCGGAACGCTACAGCCCGGGGATGACCCGGCGGTACTCGACGACGGGGCGCTGCTCGCCGCCCACGTCGCGGGCGACCCCGCCGCCTTCGGCGAGCTGGTCCGGCGCCACCGCGACCGGCTCTGGGCGGTGGCCCTGCGCACCCTCGGCGACCGCGAGGAGGCCGCCGACGCGCTCCAGGACGCGATGATCTCGGCCCTGCGCGCGGCCGACCGGTTTCGGGGCGAGGCGGCGGTCACCACCTGGCTGCACCGGATAGTGGTGAACGCCTGCCTTGACCGGATCCGGCGGCGCCAGGCCCGGCCAACCGTGGCGCTGGCCGACTCCGACCCGGTCCCCACCCCGGCGGTCGACTCCGACACCGCCCTGGACGTGCGGGCCGCGCTCGCCCGACTGCCGGAGGAGCAGCGGCTCGCCCTGATCCTGGTCGACGTCGAGGGCTACCCGGTCAGCGAGGCGGCGGCGATCCTGGGAGTGGCCGAGGGCACCGTGAAGAGCCGCTGCGCCCGCGGCCGGGCGAGACTCGCGGCACTCCTGGGCCACCTGCGGAACCCGGCACCGGACCGGACCGTCCGATCGGAGACGGGTACGAGCGGCAAGGGGGCGGGGTGAGCCCGATCAGCGAAGACGATCTCGACCGGCTGGCGAACTACGCCGCCGGAGTGCTCGACGCCGCCGAGGCCGCCGAGGTCGAGCGGCTCATCGCCGGTGAACCGGCATGGGCACGCGCGCACGCCCGGCTGTCGGCGGCGCAGCCGCGGCTGGATGAGGCACTTTCCGGGCTCGCTGGGGAGCCGATGCCGGCGGACCTGGCCGCCAGGCTCGATCTCGCGATCGCGGCCACAGCCGGCGAGTTGGCCGCCCGGAGGGTCGGTCCGCACGAGGTTGGGTCGGTTCCGATCGGGGCGGACGGGGCAGCTGGCGCGCCCCGCGTGGCGCCACGGCAGGCCGGTGCCGGCGCGTTGCCGGCCGCGGCCGCGCCGCGGGAGAACGCGCCTTCTCCGGCGCCCACGACCGAGCCGCGCCGGGTCGGGCCCGAGGCAATCCCGGGCGGGGCTCCGGCGCCGGGGGGCGGCGTGGCCACGGTTGTATCCCTCGCTCGCCGCCGGCGCTGGGGCCGCATGGCCGTCGGCGCCGCCACGGCCGCCGCGGTGGTGGCGGCGTGCTTCGGCGGCCTGACGCTGCTCAACAACGCGAAGGACCCGGGGGTGTCCTCCTCCTCCAGCGGCGCGAAGGCGGCCCCCGCCGTCCGAGGCGGGCAAGGCCCAGCCGCCGTGCCGACCACGGCCACCGGGACCGACTACACCCACGACACGCTGGCACTGGCCGGCTCCACGGCCTCCGGCCGACCGGCCGCGAGTCGGCAGGCCGAGTCCGTGCCGAACCTGCCGACCGGGCTGGCCCGCCTGGCCGAGCCCGCCGCTCTGGACGGCTGCCTGGCGGCAATCATGGCCGCCGAGGGCGGCCGGCCGGCCAGCGTCGAGTACGCCCGCTACCAGGGGCAGCCCGCGGTGATAGTGGTGCTGGCCGGCGGCTCCGCCCGGGTGGTCGCGGCCGGGCCGGACTGCGGCTCGCCGGGCCGGGGCGCCGCGCTGCTCGACAGCCTGCCGTAGGGCCCCGTCCAGGCGCCGGGGTGACCTGGCGCACCGCGCCGTTCTCCCGGGAATTTCCTGTTCGTACGATGGCGTTTGCGCGTGTGCGAGAGTCCTGGACAAGGAGCCGAAGTTGACTGACATCCGCAATCTGATCATCGTTGGCTCCGGACCGGCGGGGTACACGGCCGCGGTCTACGCGGCCCGCGCCAACCTCAAGCCCTTGATCATCGAGGGTGCCGCGTCCGGTGGCTCACTGATGACCACCACCGAGGTGGAGAACTTCCCCGGCTTCCCGGACGGCATCCTCGGCCCCGAACTGATGGACAGCATGCGTAAGCAGGCCGAACGCTTCGGTGCGGAGTTCATCACCGACGACGTCACCCGGCTGGCGCTGGAGGGCGACGTCAAGCGGGCCTGGATCGGCGAGACCGAGTACCAGGCGCGAGCGGTGATCTTGGCTACCGGTTCGGCCTGGCGGCCGCTCAACGTCCCCGGCGAGCAGGAGTACCTGGGGCGGGGCGTTTCGTCCTGCGCCACCTGTGACGGCTTCTTCTTCCGCGGCCAGCACATCGCGGTCATCGGTGGCGGCGACTCGGCGATGGAGGAGGCGAGCTTCCTCACCCGGTTCGCGGAGAGCGTGACCATCGTGCACCGGCGCGACGAGTTCCGGGCCAGCAAGATCATGGCCGAACGGGCGCTGGCGAACCCGAAGATCAAGGTCTCCTGGAACTCGGCGGTCACCGAGGTGCTGGGCACCGATGGCAAGGTGAGCGCGGTGCGCCTGCGCGACACGCTGACCGGCGAGGAGACGACCCTCGACGTCACCGGCGTCTTCGTGGCGATCGGCCACGACCCGCGCAGCGAGCTGCTGCGCGACCAGGTGGAGGTGGACGAGTCCGGGTACGTCCGGGTAGAAGCCCCCAGTACCCGCACCAACCTGACCGGCGTGTTCGCGGCCGGTGACGTCGTCGACCACACCTACCGTCAGGCGATCACCGCCGCCGGGACGGGCTGCGCCGCGGCCCTGGACGCCGAGCGGTTCATCGCCTCGCTGGAGGGCTGACCGACCACCCGCGGTCCGGCCGTTCCGGGCATCGGGCCCGGTAGCGGCCGGACGGCGGAGACGACGTGGTGATGTCAGACACCGAGAGGACAGTCCCATGGCAGCCAGCAGAATGGTCACCGACGCGACCTTCGCCGACGAGGTCCTGCGGTCCGAGATGCCCGTGCTGGTCGATTTCTGGGCAGAGTCGTGCCCTCCGTGCGGGCGGGTAGCGCCGGTGCTGGACGAGGTGGCCAGCGAGATGGGCGACCGGGTAAAGGTCGTGAAGTTGGACATCGACGCCAACCCGGACACTGCGCGCGCCTACGTAGTGCTGTCGGTACCGACACTGATCGTATTCAAGGACGGCAGGCCCGTACAGTCGGTGACCGGCGCCCGCGCAAAGGGTGACCTGGTACGCCTCGTCGAATCCGCCCTCTGATCCACGCCTCGACGCCAGCCGCGCCCCGCCACGCCGGCGGCCTATCGATCCCGCACCCGCCTCTCGCCGGGCGCCCCGGTCTCCGCTCCGTTACAGCGTGTGTGCCGGACGTCACCGGGTATGGGGACGCGGCGGGCCTCCGGCGGGATCGGAAAGCCGCGCAATACAGGGCGACGGTGGGGTGACGGGGGTACGCTCCGGTGGGCTTGCGGGTATCACCGAAAGTAGAGAGGCCGGGTGGCGCGGGCGGGGTTTGGATCGCGCCGAGAGACGGCCACTGAACGCTGATCGGGCCGGGCCCGATCGTGTTTTCGAGGGGAGCAGGATGCGTGCGATCCGGCGTGGCGACCGTGGCAACGCGGTCGCGGAGATCCGCTCGATCCTGCGTAGCCTGGAGTTACTGCCGACACAGCAGGAGCTGAGCGCTCGGGCTGAGTTTGATGAGCAGACCGAGATAGCGGTACGGGCCTTCCAGCAGAGCCGTGGGTTGTCCGTCGACGGCCAGGTAGGGGACGAGACCTGGCGCGCGCTGGACGCCGCCCGGTGGCGGTTGGGTGCCCGCACCCTCTACCAGTCGGTGCCCGACCCGCTGGTGGGCGACGACGTCCGGCAACTCCAGGAGCGCCTGCTGGAGATGGGATACGACGTCGGCCGCGCGGACGGCATCTACGGCTCGCGAACCGCCCGGTCGGTGGCCACGTTCCAGCGCGAGGTCGGGCTTCCCCCGGACGGCGCCTGCGGCCCGCACACCATGCACGCGCTGCGCCGCCTCGGTCGCAAGGTGGTCGGCGGTGCCCCGCTGGCGCTGCGTGAGATGGCGAAACTGCACGGGTCGGGCCGGGCCCTTATCAACAAGACCATCGTTATCGACCCCGGGCACGGCGGCCCCGACCTGGGCGTGGTGGTCCCCGACGGGGTGCTCCGCTGGACCGAGGCCGACCTCGCCTACGACCTCGCCGCCCGCCTGGAGGGCCGGCTGGGCGCGGCCGGTATGCGGGTGTACCTGACCCGGGGACCGGCGCCAGCGGCCGAACTGGGCGACCGCGAGCGGACCCAGCTCGCCAATGACCTGAACGCCGACCTGTTCATCTCCCTGCACATCGACGGGAACGAGAATCAGGACGCGTGCGGCGTGGCCACCTACCACTACGGCTCCGACAACGGAGTGAACTCGACCGTCGGCGAGCGACTGGCCGGCCTCGTGCAGCGCGAGATCGTGATGCGCACCGGCATGCAGAATTGCCGTACCCACGCCAAGACCTGGGAGTTGCTGAGGCTGACCCGGATGCCGGCGGTGCGGGTGGAGGTCGGGTACCTCTCCTCGGCCACCGACCGGGCGCAGCTGATCGATCCGCTGTTCCGGGAGCGGGTGGTCGAGGCGATCGTCGCTGCCGTGCAGCGCATGTATTACCCGGTCGAGGACGACGTGCCGACGGGGTCGATCGACGTCTCGTCGCTGCGCGCCACGGTCGCGGCCACGCCCTGACGTTCCGGGGCCTCGCGGCCTCAGAACGAGGTCGGCTCAGAACGAGGGTCGGCGGCTCAGGACGAGGTGGACCTTGTCGCCGGGCGGACCGGGCGCAGCAGCGACTCCGGGCTCATCGAGCCGAGCAGCTTCTCCAGCGCGTACTCCACATCGGACTTCCAGGACATCGCCGTACGCAGCTCCAGCCGCAGCCGGGGAAACCGGGGGTGCGGGCGCACCGTCTTGAAGCCCACGGACAGGAAGAAGTCCGCGGGGGCAAGGCAGCCGCCCCCGCCCTCGGGCAGCTCGCCGAACTTCGCGTCGCCGAACGCCTCGATGGCCTTGATCCCGCGCTTGGTCAGATCGCGCGCCACGCCCTGTACGAGCATCCGGCCCAGCCCGCCACCGGCGAACGGCGCGACGATGTTCGCGGTCATCAGCAGCGCCGCGTCCGCCGACACCGGCGACGTGGGGAACGCCATGGAACGCGGCACGTAGGCCGGCGGCGCGAACATCACGTAACCGGCGGGCATGCCATCGACATACGCGAGCTTGCCGCACGAACCCCACTCGAGCAGGGTCTGCGACACCCAGGCCTCCTTCTCCAGGCCCGGGTCACCGGCCTCGCGGGCGCGCTCCGCGGCCACCGGGTCGAGTTCCCAGTAGACGCAGCGCCGGCAGGGACGCGGCAGATCTTCCAGCGTGTCTAGGGTCAGATTGACCAGGCGTCGCGACATCGGCAGATCCCTCGGGACCCTTCGAGTTCGACAAGGCGCCGCCCCCTTTGTCCCAAGTCCAGAATCGTACGCTGGAAACGACTGCTGCGGGAGATGTCGAGCGGAGTACGATCAACGCACCTGGCGCCTGGCCGCAGGTACGGTGGCAGCGCGGCCGCTGACCAGCGCGGCGCCCCCGCGCCGCAAGGGAGGGCACGTGACGGGCACGACGCTTGACGACTATACCGATCGCTACGCGCAACGCGTACGTGGCATGACGGCGTCGGAGATCCGAGCTCTGTTCGCCGTTACCAGCCGACCCGAGGTGGTCTCCCTGGCCGGCGGCGCACCGTTCGTCTCCGCACTTCCACTCGACGCCGTCGGCGAGATGCTCGGCCGCCTCGGCGGTCCGCAGCACGGGGCCACCACCCTGCAGTACAGCGGCGGCCAGGGCGACATCGCCCTGCGCGAGCGGATCTGCGAGGTGATGTCGCTGGCCGGCATCGACGCCTCGAACGGC
Source organism: Rugosimonospora acidiphila (assembly GCF_039543385.1). NCBI lineage: Bacteria > Bacillati > Actinomycetota > Actinomycetes > Micromonosporales > Micromonosporaceae > Rugosimonospora > Rugosimonospora acidiphila. The sequence goes on along the minus strand of NZ_BAABJQ010000012.1, from coordinate 53,138 downwards.
GCCTCTCCCGACGACGTGGTGGTGACGGTCGGCGCCCAACAGGCGCTGGACCTGGTCTCCCGAGTCTTCCTCGACCCCGGCGACGTGGTGCTCGCCGAGGGGCCGAGCTACGTCGGCGCGCTCGGCGTGTTCCAGGCGGCGCAGGCCGACGTGGTGCACGTACCGATGGACGAGGAGGGGCTGATCCCGGCCGCTCTGACCGAGGCCCTGGCCACGGTGGCGAGCGCGGGCAAGCGGGCGAAGTTCCTCTACACCGTGCCCACGTACCAGAACCCCGGAGGTGTGACGCTCTCCGAAGCGCGCCGGGAGGAGATCCTGGCGATCGCCGAGCGCGCCGGCCTGCTGGTCATCGAGGACGACCCGTACGGGCTGCTGGGCTTCGACGGGGAGCCGGTGCCTGCGCTGCGCTCCCGGCGCCGCGACGGCGTGCTGTACCTGGGCACGTTCTCCAAGACGTTCGCGCCGGGCATGCGGGTGGGCTGGGTGCTCGCCCCGCACGCGGTACGCGAGAAGCTGGTCATCGCGTCCGAGGCGCAGATCCTGTGCCCGAGCATGTTCGCGCAGACCACGATCTCCACCTACTTCGCGACGATGCCCTGGCGCGAGCAGATCAAGTCATTCCGGGAGATCTACCGGGAGCGCCGGGACGCGCTGCTGTCGGCGCTGAGCGACATGATGCCCGCCGGCACCCGTTGGACCCGCCCCGAGGGCGGCTTCTACGTGTGGCTGACCCTGCCCGAGGGGCTGCACTCCAAGGAGATGCTTCCCCGGGCGATCGCGGCGCGGGTCGCGTATGTCCCCGGTACCGGCTTCTACGCCGACGGGTCGGGAGGATCGCACCTGCGGCTGTCCTACTGCTTCCCGACTCCGGAGCGAATCCGCGAGGGCGTACGGCGGCTGGCCGGCGTCCTCGACGAGGAGATGAAGATGCGCGAGGTGTTCGGCACCGCCTCTCCGGGTACCCGGCCGGCCGTGTCATGGACGCCCGCCGCCACATTCAACGCGGCGGCCGCGAACCATCCCGCACCCGGTCTGGAATGATCGACCTCCGGTCGCCCGGCGCGCGCCGTGTTATGCCGGCGGACGGGCGACCGGAGTCAGGAGAGCCATGGACACGCATGTTCTGATCCTTGCCGGCGGACTGTCGTACGAGCGCGAGGTGTCATTGCGCTCCGGGCGCCGGGTACTCGACGCGCTACGGGCGGTCGGCATCGAGGCGGTACTCAGCGACGCGGACGTGACGCTGCTTCCCGCGCTGGCGGCCGATCGCCCGGACGCGGTCATCGTCGCCCTGCACGGAGCGCCGGGCGAGGACGGTTCGCTGCGCGGAGTACTCGACCTGTGCGGGGTGCCGTACGTCGGCTGCGACGCGCGGTCGTCCCGGCTCGCCTGGGACAAGCCGTCGGCCAAGGCCGTACTACGGGAAGCCGGCATCCCCACGCCGGATTGGGTAGCCCTGCCGCACGACCGGTTCTCCGAACTCGGTGCGGTTGCGGTGCTCGATCGCATCGTCGACCGGCTCGGCCTGCCGTTGATGGTGAAGCCGGCGCAGGGCGGCTCCGGACTGGGCGCGGCCGTCGTCCGGGAGGCCGGCGAGTTGCCGGCCGCCATGGTCGGCTGCTTCGCGTACAACCAGACGGCGCTTGTCGAGCGGTACGTACCCGGGGTGGACATCGCGGTGTCGGTCATCGACACGGGCGAGGGGCCGACCGCACTTCCGGCCGTGGAGATCGTTCCGCAGAACGGGGTGTACGACTACGCCGCCCGGTACACCGCGGGGCTCACGACCTGGCACGCGCCCGCCCGGCTCGAGCCGAAGCTCGCTGCCTCGGTGGCAGACCTGGCGGTCGCCGCGCACACCGCGCTGGGGCTGCGGGACCTTTCCCGGGTCGACCTGATCGTCGGCGAGGGCCGCGAGGTGCAGGTGCTGGGGGTCAACGTGGCACCCGGAATGACGGAGACGTCGCTCCTGCCGCTCGCGGTCGGGGCCGCCGGGCTGGACCTCGGCAAGCTGCTCGCGACTCTGGTGAACCGCGCGATCGAGCGGGGAGCCGACGGCCCGGCGTAGGGCAAGCCTCGACAGAAACGACAACGGCCCCGCTCTGAGAGCGGGGCCGTTTCACGTGAAACATTCGGCGGGATGTTGGTTTGCCGGGGCAGACGGTGGTGTGTCGCCAGAACCGAATTCAGAGCCTTGGCCCAGAACGCGGCGGTCACGCGCCTCGGCGCTGCCCGCGATCCCGATCGCGCCCGGATCCCGATCGCCCGCCGAAGTCGTCGATCCGTTGGGTCACCGGGCCCACCGATCCCGTTGCGCCCGCCGGCCGTCGAGTCCGTCGGGTTTCGTCAGGCGGTCGGGCTCCGTCGAGGAGAGGCAGCGCTCAGCCGGTGCGGACCGCCGGACGATCGGCCCGGTGACGATGCGCGCCTTGGCGAAACTCGGCCCTCGCGATCCGGCGGAGTGTCGTCCGGCGGCGCCGAGTCCTGACCGAACTCGATCCTCGCGATTCGGTGTCCGACCAGCCCATCGGGTCGGCGCATCCGGGCGAGACCTAGGCGAGGTCTGGCCACAGCGTCGGCCGGCCGCCCACCGCGCCGCCGGGGCGTGCGTGGTTCGCCGCCGGGCGGGGCCGGTGTGGCGGGCCGGGCGGGACCGATGGAGTGGCGGTGCGGATCAGGCGGGTCGGGCCTGCCGGGCGAAGCTCAGGCTCCCACGATCCGACGGACGAATCGGCCCGGCGATTCCGGCGGCCCGATCGATCCCGCCAGGCCCGGCCACTTTCCAGAGTCCGGTGACTCCCAAGGGTTGGCGACTTCGGCAGGCCCCGACGACTCCCGAAGGACCGGCGGGCCCGTCGACCCGGCGGGACGGAGGCGGCCGCAGCCCCTGCGGTCCGCCGGCCCGGCCGAGGTTCCGCTAGGAGACCGCGGGAGACGCGGCCGGGTGGGGACCCGGGGTCGGCGGGTTGCCCGGAGAGGGCACGGTGCTCGGAACGACGGGCTTCGGGATGCCGGGCGTCGGGCGGTTACGAGGGGCGGCTTCGCTCCCGGTCGCCACGCCGGCCCCTTCGGTCGATGCTGTGTCCCCGGGCGCTGCGCCGGGAAGCACTCGAGCCTCACCGGATCGGTCCTCGGCCGGCGTCGCGCCGGAGCCCTCGGCGCTCGACACGATCTCGGGCCCGGACGGGCCCGGGGTGTCGGCCACGATCTCGGACTTGAACGTCGATGGTGCCTGCCACTCGATCCGCGGCGGCTCGGCCAACGGGCGGCCACCGAACTCGGCGAGCCAGGCGGCGACGAGCGCGAGATTCTCCCGCCACTGCGGTTCGGAGATCGGCGGCAGGATCTCGTCCCAGAGAGACAGGAACGAGCCGCGCAGTTGCAGCCGGCCGAGCGGCCGGGCCAGGAACCACAGGTGCAGGTGAGCCGAACCGTCACCCCAGCGGTTCACGTGAACCCGGGCCACGCCGTCCAGCGACCGGATCGCACGCTCCAGGCGGACCGTCATTACGCCGAGCTCGGCGGCGAGCAGGTTCGGCAGGTCTCCCAGGTCGAGGTGCGAGCGCGACTCGAGGATGAGAACCATGGGCAGACCGGTGGGGCGATCCATCGCGCGCACCCGCCAGCGCTCACTCACCCAGATGTAGGCCTCGTCCGGAGCGCTACACGCGAGGCAGCTGCCAGCGTCCTCGCCTTGTCGTGGGGGCTCATGATCGGCGATCGGCTCCAGCGGCTTGACCCGCAGGTCGCCCTCGAACGGAAAGCTTGGCCAGGAAACGAAGTCCGGGAGTTTGGCAGGGGTGTCGGGCACGAGACAAACCTAGCGGAGCCGGGCGCCGATGTCGTCACCCGATGGGGCACCCGACAGAGGAAGGAACCCACCAGACCGCCTCGCTGACCGCATGGAAGCCGAGACTCTCGTATAGGGGACGCCCCTGTTCCGTCGCGGTGAGCGTCACGGCCACGTCCGGATGGGCGGAGAGGATGCTCTCCATGAGCGCCCGGGCGACTCCGTAGTGCCGGTGCTCGGGCAGAGTCGCCACCTGATACACGCCGAGGCTCGTCCCGTCGTGGTACGTGTACGCCGCCCCGGCCGGTACGTCGGCGCGCCGACCGAGCCACACCTGCCAACCGGGGATGCCGAGCACCCGCGGCGGCATGGTGCGACCCAACATCTCCGGCTCGAGCCGCGCCGGCGGAAACACCGCCGCGATGATCTGCTCGGCTGCGCCGAGGGTATCGGGGTCGCCCACGATCTCCACCGGACCCGGGCTCCGCTCGCCGTCAACCGACCGAGCCTCCGGGGGGCGCACCATCACGGGCATCCGGAATCGCCGCTCGAATCCGAAGGGTTCGAGGTCCAGGGTGCCGCTGGGATCCTCCACGATCCGGCGGGGCAGCTCGACGCGTGGGAGCATCAGGGCGCTGACCCTCGCTTTGGTCTCCGCCGACGCGTGGCCGGCGTCGAGGACGATGCCCCGCAGCGCGTGGTACGGGGAGGCGCGCAAGATCCGAAGCTGCCGCGTCCACGCGAGCAGCTCGCCGTGCCCGTCCGCCAGCGCCCACCACATCGCCGCCGCGTTCCTCGCATGGATCTCGTAACCCACCATGACTGGGCAGTCTCCCAAACCGTCGTCCACAGGCCCTCACCCCGTTTTACGCGCGGTTTCACGTGAAACGGAGCGCCCTGTGGATAACTTCTGTGGACAGACGGAGGCCCGCCGAAAACGGCGGGCCTCCAGTTTGTGGTCGCGTCAGCCCTGGCCGCCGCGGCCCTCTACGCCGATGATGCCGACAATCCGCTCGAGGTCGTCGACGGTCGCGAACTCGATCGTGATCTTCCCCTTGCTCCGACCGATGTCCACCTTCACGCGGGTGTCGAAGCGATCGGACAGCCGCTCCGCCAGATCGGTGAGGGCCGGGGCGTGTGCCTTGGCCCGCCGCTTGGCCGCCGGCTTGGCGGGGCCTTCCGACGCCGCGAGCGCGACCAGCTCCTCGGTCGCCCGGACCGACAGTCCCTCGGCCACGATCCGGGTGGCGAGCTCCTCTTGCCGGTCGCGGTGTTCCATGCCGAGCAGTGCCCGGGCATGCCCGGCCGAGAGGACCCCGGCGGCCACCCGCCGCTGGACCTGAGCCGGAAGGTTGAGCAGCCGGATCGTGTTGGAGATCTGCGGCCGGCTGCGGCCGATCCGCCGGGCCAGCTCCTCGTGTGTCACGCCGAACTCGTCGAGCAGCTGCTGATACGCCGCCGCCTCTTCGAGCGGATTCAGGTTCGCCCGGTGGATGTTCTCCAGTAGGGCGTCCCGGAGCATCGCGTCGTCGCGGGTGTCCCGGATGATCGCCGGTATCGCCTCGCGACCGATCGCCTGGGCGGCCCGCCACCGACGCTCGCCCATGACGAGTTCGTACTTCTGCGGCCCGATCTCTCTGACCACGATTGGCTGAAGGAAGCCGACCTCCTGGATCGACACCTTCAGCTCGTCGAGCGCCTCGTCGTCGAAGACGGTCCGGGGCTGCTTCGGGTTCGCCACTATCGCGTCGACCGCAACCTCGGCGAACCGGGCACCCGGTACCGGCGCCAGTCCGTCCTGGTCCGCGACGACCTCGACCCGGGCGGCAGGACCAGCCGGCGCCGGCTGGCCGGACTCGACGGCCGGAGACGCCGGAGACTCGGGCTGCGGATCCGGTGCGCCGGCCGGCTGTACCGGGACATCGGCCGGTGGGGGCGGTGCGGCCGGCACGGGGGCGGCGGTGGGTATCAGGGCCCCGAGCCCCCGGCCCAGGCCCCCCCTTGGCTTACTCATGCCAGTCCTCCTACCCGGGCTCCCCGCTCGGCGATCTCCTGAGCGGCCTCGAAGTAGCTGATCGCACCCCTGGACCCGGGATCGTAGGTCATGACCGACTGGCTGTAGCTCGGCGCCTCTGACACCCGGACGTTGCGGGGGATCACCGCGTGCAGGACCTTGTCCCCGAAGTGCGCGCGAACATCCTGCTCGACGAGGTCGGCGAGCCGGGTCCGGCGGTCGTACATGGTGAGGAGCACGGTCGAGATGTCCAGCGCCGGGTTCAGGTGCGACTTCACCAAAGCGATGTTGCTGGTGAGCGCCTGCACGCCCTCGAGCGCGTAGTACTCGCACTGGATCGGGATCAGTACCTCCTGAGCGGCCACCAACGCGTTGACGGTCAGAAGGCCGAGGGAGGGCGGGCAGTCGATGAAGACGTAGTCGTACTCGGTCTGGCACGCCTGGATGGCGCGCGCCAGCCGGGACTCGCGGGCGACCACGGAGACCAGCTCGATCTCGGCGCCGGCGAGGTCGATGGTCGCCGGCACGCACGACAGGTTCGGGATGCCATCCACCTGCTGGGTGACCTCGGCGAGCGGCGCGCTGTCGATGAGGCAGTCGTACACGTCCGGCACACCCACGTGGTGGGGGACGTTCAGTCCGGTCGACGCGTTGCCCTGGGGGTCGAGGTCGATGACCAGTACCCGGTTGCCGTGAAGCGCCAGGGCGACGGCGATGTTGACCGCGGTGGTGGTCTTGCCCACCCCGCCCTTCTGGTTCGCGACTCCGATGACACGGCGATGAGCGGGCCGCGGCATGGTGATCTCGCCGCTCGGGTTGAGTACCTTCACAGCCCGTTCGGCCTCCTGAGCAAGGGGTGGGTCATCGGTTTCACGTGAAACATTCGCTTGAGCGTCGGGCGCCCCGGCGCCGAGAGGGGTCCCATTGGGCGCCGCCCGGGGAGACGGAACCGGCGGAGTCGAGTCGTACGCCGGGGGAACGGTCGCGGCGGCCCCTCCGGAGTACCCGGTGTCAGAACGGGGGCGGGAATCGACCTGCGGATCGCCCCCGGCACCCACCGCCCAGCCGTCGTACTCCGGCTCCGGAGAGCCGGTGCCATGTGAGCTGAAAGAACCAGTCTCGTGCACGCTGTCATCCCTGCCCGCTGTGGATGGACCTGACCGACGATCTCGTGGACCACGCCGGAAATAAACGCGGCGGTGCGCGGCAAGCCTACGGCTTGACGTGTGCGAGAGGCCACCGATGTCCGAGAGTCCGCCGGTATCGACGCCATCATTCGAATCACCCGGTCGTGCGGGGAAGCCGGTCCCATCCGACCGGCGGGTCGATTCGACCCCGCTGTCCGAGTTTTCCACGCCACTCCCGCTCCGCTCTTGGCACTACCGGCCGCCTCAGGCTCCCGGAAGCAATCGGGTGGCGGTACGTCCATTCTCAACGACCCGTCAGCGCGATCGCGCCGTGCCACCCCGTCGCCCACGGGGCGGGTCACCGCGTCCGCTCGCCGCGCGTGCACGGCCGGTTCCACCGACCGCCCTCTCCCGGACGATCTCCACTACCGTCGCCGGCTGATCGAGGAGCCCGACGCCGCACCGGCGGACCAGAGGCGCGCCGCCGCCGAGCCGGCCCACCGCGTCCTGGTGCTCCTCGACCTCGTCGGCGGCCGAGGCGCCCTTGATCGCGAGTAGTCGCCCACCGATCGCGCTCAGCGGCAGGCACCACGCGGCAAGCCGATCGATCGGAGCGACGGCTCGGGCGGTGACGACGTCGGCGGGCGACAGCCGCCCGGACAGCGGACCTCGGACGAACTCCTCGGCGCGACCGCGCAGCACGGACACCTGCGCCCCAAGGCCGAGTCTGTCGACCATCTCGTCGAGGAACACCGTTCGCCGAGCGAGTGGCTCGACAAGCGCGACAGTGAGGTCGGGGCGCGCCACCGCGAGCACGATGCCCGGCAGGCCGGCGCCCGAGCCCACGTCCACCAGCAGCGCGTCGGGCTGGATCAGCTCCGTCATGGCCGCGCAGTTGAGCAGGTGCCGGTCCCAGATGCGGGGAGCTTCGCGCGGTCCGATCAGGCCGCGGAGCACACCGTCGGTGGCAAGCAGATCGGCGTACTGGCGGGCCAACGGCAGCCGATCGCCGAAGAGCGCCCGAGCCGCCGGCAACAGCGACTCGGGAAGGGGCAACGGCGACTCGGGAAGATCAGTATCAGACACCGGTTATGCCGACGGGCTGACCACGATCCGCCGGCTCGGCTCAACGCCCTCGGATTCGCTCTCCACACCGGCCAGCGCGTTGATCACGTCATGCACGCACTTGCGCTCGAACGCCGACATCGGCTCCAGCCGCACCGGCTCGCCGTACTCCTTGACCTTCTCCGCCGCGTTCTTCGCGATCGCGCCCAGCTCCTTGCGCCGCGCGGCGCGGTACCCGCCCACGTCGAGCAGCAAGCGGCTGGGTGAGCCGGTCTGCCGGAAGATGGCCAGCCGGGTCAGCTCCTGCAGCGCCTCCAGGGTGGCACCGCGCTGCCCGACCAGCGCCTGCAGCCGCCCACCGACCACCTCGACGACCGGACGCCCGTTCTGGATGAGCTCGTCGATGTCGCCGTCGTAGTCGAGGATGTCCAGCAGGCCCTCGACGTAGTCGGCCGCGATCTCGCTCTGACGGAAGAGGTCGCCCTCGCCGGTCGGAGCCGAGGTCGACTCCTCGGTCACTTCGGCGATCTCCGCGTCCCCCGCGTTTTCCGTATCCGTCGCGGCAGGGCTGCTTGTTTCGGTCACGTTGTCATCTCCGGATTACTGAGATCCACTACCCCCGGCCGCCGATCGAGCACCGGTTCGAGGATGTCTGTTCGCTCGGGGAGCGCCGCGTAGCCCGCGGACCGCTGGGTCCGCGGGCCGCATCGCATCAACCCGAGAGGCGCCTGGCCGACCCCTTCTTCGGGTTCACCGGCTTGGCACCAGGTTTCTGGCCCAGCCTCGGAGCGTCATCGACCGGGGTCCCATTGGTGCCCGACGCGCCGTTCACCGGCTTCGAGCCGTTGGCCGCCGCGGCGGCTCGGCTCGGCCGGGCGGGCATCTTCTTGGCGACGCCCGGGGTGCCGGTCTTCTTGGCGACGCTCGGCGTACCGGTCTTCTTGACCGCGGGCGTGTCGACCGGCGTGTCCACGGGGGTGTCGACCTTGTCGGCGGGGGCCGGCACGGCGGCCTTCTTCACCCCGGGGGTGCCCGCCTTCTTCGCCATCGGCTTCGCGCCCGGCTTCGGGGCCAGCGCCTTGGCCGCCGCCGTCGGCACGGTCTTCACGCCCGGCTTGGCGGTCTTGGCCGCGCCCGGCTTACCAGCAGCCGCCGCCGCCTTGCTGGCGTTCGGCGGCGGCGGGTACTTGCGCAGCACCCAGAACTGCTGGCCGAGCGAGAAGAGGTTGGTGGTGGTCCAGTAGATGACGACACCGATGGGGAACAGGGTGCCGGAGATCAACAGCGAGACCGGGATGCCGAAGAGCATCAGTCGCTGGATCATCTTCTGCTGGGGATCCTCGGACCAGCCCGTCTTCAGGATCATCTGACGGCTCGTCATGAACGTCGTCACGATCATGGTGGCGATCAGGACGCCGGCCACGAGCTTGACCGTCGTGCCGTTGGCGTGCATCGCAATCAGGTCGGAGTGGCTGGACCGGAACGACGCGGCGATCGGTGCGCCGAACAGCTTCGCGTGCGAGGCGCTCTGGAACTGCGAGACGCTCCATCCGTACAGGGTCTGCAGCGCCACCGGCATGGACGGCTTGACGTGCCGCAGGACGTGGAACAGCGAGATGAAGACCGGGATCTGGACCACCATCGGAAGGCAGCCCATCAGGGGGTTGGCCTTCTCCTTGCGGTACAGCTCCATCATTTCCCGCTGGAGCGTCTCCCGGTCGCCCTTGTGCTTGGCCTGCAGCTCCTTGATCTGCGGGGCCAGGGCCTGCATCGCGCGCTGAGACTTGATCTGCTTGACGAAGACCGGGAAGAGGATGCCCCGGATCGTCAGCACCAGGAAGACGACCGCCAGCACCCATTCCCAGGTTGTGCCCAGGAAGGAGCTGCCGTGGAACACCAGGTTCCACAGAGCATGCCACTCCAGCAGAATCCAGGAGATCGCCCTGTAGAGCGGATCCAGCACGTCGATACTCCAGTTACGTCAATGTCGGATCGGCGGCACCGGGTCGTACCCGCCGGGGTTAAACGGTTGACACCGCAGCAGCCGCCAGGTCGCCAACCGGAGTCCACGCAGCGCACCGTGTGTCGCGATCGCCTCAAGGGCGTACGCGCTGCAAGATGGGTAGAACCGACAGCGGGCCGGCAGTGCCGGGCTTATCCAACGACGGTACGCGACGATGGGTACTGTCAGCACCTTCGCACCGAGCCTGGTCCGCCCTGATCTCGCAGGCATGTGGTGGACGGTCATCGTCGCACCTTCCCGCGGGCACTGGCGGCGGCGAGTGCGCCGTCCAGGTCCGCCGCTAGCTGCGAATACGAACGGGTGGCCACTCCGGGTAACGCCCGCACTACAAGGTCTGTTCCGGGTTGCAGGTCGCCGATCCGCTCACGGACCAAATCCCGCAGTCGCCGCTTCACGCGATTCCGGACAACGGCGATGCCGACGGCCTTGGACACGACAAAACCGGCACGCGCCGGGCGCACCGGTTCATTGCCGACCTCCGGGTGCATCAGGTGCACGACGATCGCGCCGCGTCCCGCGCGCCCACCACCCCGAACCGTCGCGGTGAATTCACCGTGGCGGCGGAGCCGCTGGGCGGCGGCCAACACCCAATGCTCCTAGCGGCCCTCAGGCCGAAAGGCGGGCGCGGCCCTTAGACCGGCGCGCCGAGAGGATCGCGCGCCCGGCGCGGGTGCGCATGCGCAGCCGGAAGCCGTGGGTCTTCGCGCGCCGGCGGTTGTTCGGCTGGTACGTGCGCTTGCTCACGTCGAGCTCCGTCTCAAGGCTGTCCGGCGACACGTCGCCGGACGGAGTCCGTAAGGTGCAGAAACAATTCGGCGTGACCGACTTGCGGGCACGCTTCTGAGTCAGCGTACCAGCCGCACCCCTGATCAGCCCAAACGGTACCCCGGCCGGGCCGCGTACCGCGACGGCCGCCCATACGTCCGGTAACCGGGCAAAAACGAACGGTGTGTCCTGCACAACTTGGCGCACCCGCATAGCCCCCAGGTGTGGACAAGCGTGACACAAGCATGTGGACAACGGTTGAGTGGGTGTGGACAACGCTGTTAACCTGCCCGCTTGCCGGTGATGTCGACGAGGCATGGCCCGCGCCGAGCGGAGACTGAGCCGGACGAATGAGGAATCGCCCAGGTAGGCGCGGCGACGACGGGTGCGGCGATCAGATTTGAACGGCCGGGGAGATCGCTCTCCACGCTGCTGGTAAGTCGATTCACAGCCTGTGGAAAAGCTGTGGACGACTCGCGTGAACTGTGGACGCGATGTGTAAGGCCGTGGGGGATTGGCGTGGGGATAACAGGGGGTTCAGCAGTGGCGGATGCAGATGACCTCGGTGCTGTGTGGGCGGCGGCGACGGATGAGATCGTCTCGGCTCAGCACCGTGCTTACCTGCGTCTGACTCGGCTGCGCGCGATTGTCGAGGACACTGCCCTGGTGGCCGTGCCGGACGCGTTCACCCGCGACGTCATCGAGTCCAAGCTGCGGCCCGCCATCACCGAGGCGCTGTCCCGGCGGCTCGGGCGCGCGATCCAGGTCGCGGTCACCGTGCGGGCCCCCGAGGAGCCGCCGCGCCCGGCGCCCCAACCGGTGCCGATGCCCGCGCCGGTACCCGAGGTACCGGCGTACGTCCAGCAGGTACCGACGGCTCGGGTCTCCGAGCCGACCCTGTTCGACGCGGCGCTGCTGCGCGACCCGGGGATCGGCGGAGAGCTCACCGAAGAGGCCTCGATCCCACCGCCGCGCAGCGGATACGAGCTCGGGTACGACCAGAGGTATGGGCGACCCCTGCCGGCGCAGCCCAACTCGTACCAGAGCCTGGCGCCCGCCCCACCGATGCAGCGCGCCCCGACCAGTCCGTCGGTGCCGATGCATCCGCCCGCCCTGACGTCGGGAGGAGGCGGTACCGGCCGGGACGACCGGCGTTCCCCGATCCCGTCGAGCGACGGTGGCAACCGGCTCAACCCGAAGTACATGTTCGAGACGTTCGTCATCGGGTCCTCGAACCGGTTCGCACACGCGGCCAGCGTCGCGGTCGCCGAGTCTCCGGCGAAGGCGTACAACCCGCTGTTCATCTACGGCAGCTCCGGGCTCGGCAAGACCCACCTGCTGCACGCGATCGGGCACTACGCCACGACGCTGGGTACCGCGAAGTCGGTGCGCTACGTGTCGACCGAGGAGTTCACGAACGACTTCATCAACTCCCTACGCGACGACAAGACCCAGGCGTTCCAGCGCCGGTACCGGGACGTCGACATCCTCCTGATCGACGACATCCAGTTCCTGGAGACCAGGGAGCGCACCCAGGAGGAGTTCTTCCACACCTTCAACACCCTGCACAACTCCAACAAGCAGCTGGTCATCACGTCGGACCGGTCCCCCAAGCAGCTGGCGACCCTGGAGGACCGGCTGCGCACCCGCTTCGAGTGGGGCCTGCTGGCCGACATCCAACCGCCGGACCTGGAGACGCGTATCGCGATCCTTCAGAAGAAGGCGGCCCAGGAGCGGCTGTCCGCCCCCGCGGACGTGCTGGAGTTCATCGCGTCACGGATCTCCAACTCGATCCGGGAGCTCGAGGGCGCGCTCATCCGGGTCACCGCGTTCGCGAGCCTGACCCGCTCGCCGGTCCAGCTCTCCCTGGCGGAGGAGGTGCTGCGCGACTTCATCCCGGACGGGACCAGCCCGGAAATCAACGCCGACCAGATCATGGCCTCGACCGCCGACTACTTCGGGGTCAGCCTCGAGGACCTGCGCGGGCACTCCCGTTCCCGGGTCCTGGTCAACGCCCGCCAGGTCGCGATGTACCTGTGCCGGGAGCTCACCGACCTGTCGCTGCCGCGCATCGGCCAGGCGTTCGGCGGGCGCGACCACACGACGGTGATGCACGCCGACCGGAAGATCCGCCAACAGATGGCCGAGCGGCGGTCGTTGTACAACCAGATCGCAGAGCTAACCAATCGGATCAAGCAGACTCCCTGACGAGCCTCCGGGACGCGGCCCCGCGGGGAGTCGCCGTGGCGGCCCGCGTCCGGGCGTACTTGTTTCTCTCTAGCGGTCGCCGTCGGCTCTCCTTCCGACGGCCTCTGCCGACGCGGCGGCGGCGGGACGCGACACGATGTGCGACCGCACGAACGGGCAACGTGCGTCCACGGCCGGTGGGGCGTCCCGGCCGGACGCCCCGGACGGCGTCAACAGGTGTCGTAACTAATCCACACCCTGTGCGTTGCCATCCACAATGAGCCACGCTCGTCCACAGACTGTGGACCGACCCTGGGGACATGGTGTGGACGTCATGTGGACGTGTCCGATTACCGGTGGACGGCTTGTGCACGACGTTTCCCCACAGCTGGGGGTAAATCCTGGGCATAACCGGTGGACAACCGGTGGACAGCCGTGGACAACCTCGACCGAGGTGGCCGCCTTGGGGACAAGTAGGCGTTCTCAACACCCTTGTTCCACAAGTTCCTCACGTGTGGAAACAACGTCTGAACAGCAGGAACGGCACTTCTCCACAGAACGCACAGGACCGAAGAAGACTATGAATTAGATCTTCTAAGAAAACCAAAAACAATCATCAGCGTGTGGAAAGGACCGGGTGCCAAAGTTGCCGGGGTCGGTGCACGCCCGAAGTCGGTTCGCCATACAGTGCGAAGGGCAAACGATGGAGTTCAACCGCAGGGCGGCCCCGGCCGCCGCTGACCACCATGCCGCCAGCCTGGATCGGGAGGGCACGAGATGAAGTTCCGAGTCGAGCGCGACGCGCTCGCCGACGCGGTCGCGTGGACCGCGAAGAGCCTGCCCAGCCGCCCCTCCGTCCCGGTGCTCGCCGGAGTGATGCTGCGGGTGGCCGGCGGCCAGCTGGTCGTGTCCGGCTTCGACTACGAGGTTTCCACGCAGGTCTCGGTCGAGGTCGCGCCGGATGCGGACGGCGCCGCCCTGGTCTCCGGCCGGCTGCTCGCCGAGATCACCAAGGCGCTGCCGGCCAAGCCGGTCGACGTGGCCGCGGTCGGCGCGCACCTGGAGCTGGTGTGCGGCAGCGCCCGGTTCACCCTGCCGACCATGCCCGTGGAGGACTACCCGACGCTGCCGGAGATGCCGGCCACCGCCGGCACCGTGGACGCCGCTGCCTTCGCCTCGGCCGTGGCTCAGGTGGCCGTCGCCGCCGGCCGTGACGACACGCTGCCGCTGCTGACCGGCGTCCGGGTCGAGCTCGAGGGCTCCACGATGACGCTGCTGGCCACCGACCGGTACCGGCTGGCGATCAAGGAGTTGGAGTGGCGTCCGGACACCTCCGACGCCAGCCTCCAGGCGCTGGTGCCGGCCAAGACGCTGGCCGACACGGCGAAGACCCTCGGCCCCATCGGCGGCGAGGTGACGGTCGCGCTGGCCCGGGGCGGGATGGGCGAGGGCATGATCGGCTTCGTCGGTGGCGCCCGCCGCAGCACCAGCCGGCTGCTCGACGGCGAGTTCCCCAAGGTGCGCAACCTGCTGCCCGATCACCACAGCGCGCAGGCCCGGTTCCAGGTCTCGGCGCTGGTCGAGGTGGTCCGCCGGGTCGCGCTGGTGGCCGAGCGGACCACTCCGGTGCGGCTGTCGTTCAGCGAGGACGGGCTGGTCGTCGAGGCGGGCGGCACCGAGGACGCGCGGGCCAGTGAGGCGATGGACTGCACGTACGAGGGCGAGGCGATGCAGGTCGCGTTCAACCCCGGGTACCTTCTGGAGGGGCTCGGCGCGCTGGACGGGCCGACCGCGGTGCTCTCCCTTACCGACCCCCGCAAGCCTGCGGTGCTGGCGCCGGCCAGTGAGAATGGGGAGATCATCCCCGGGTACCGGTATCTGATCATGCCGATTCGGATCGGTGCTTAGTCCAACAACGCAACAAGGGAGAACACGCCATGCAGCTTGGCCTGGTTGGCCTCGGCCGGATGGGCGGCAACATGCGCGAGCGGCTTCGCCGCGCCGGGCATGAGGTCATCGGTTACGACCCGGACCCGCAGAGGAGCGATGTTCCAGGACTGGCCGACATGGTGGCGAAACTGACCATGCCCCGGGTCATCTGGATCATGGTGCCGCAGCAGGTCACCGAGGACACGATCGACAAGCTGATCGAGTTGCTGCACGAAGGCGACCTGATCATCGATGGCGGGAACTCGAAGTTCGTCGACGACAAGCCCCGGGCGCAGCGGCTGGCCGGCCACGGCATCGGGTACCTCGACGTCGGCGTTTCCGGCGGCGTCTGGGGCCTGGAGAACGGGTACGGGCTGATGGTCGGCGGCTCCGACGAGGACGTCGCGAAGGCTCAGCCGATTTTCGACGCGCTCAAGCCCGAGGGTGACTTCGGCTTCGCGCACGCCGGCCCGGTGGGCGCCGGGCACTACGCCAAGATGGTGCACAACGGCATCGAGTACGGGCTGATGCACGCCTACGCGGAGGGGTACGAGCTGCTGGAGGCGGCGGAGTACGTCACCGACGTGCCGGCCGTGATCAAGTCCTGGCGCTCGGGCACGGTCATCCGGTCCTGGCTGCTGGACCTGCTGGACCGGGCGCTCGAGGCCGACCCGAAGCTGGACGCGCTGCGGGGCTACGCCGAGGACACCGGCGAGGGCCGGTGGACCGTCGAGGAGGCGATCCGGCTCGCCGTGCCGCTGAACGTCATCAGCGCCTCGCTGTTCGCCCGGTTCGCCTCGCGGCAGGAGGATTCGCCGGCGATGAAGGCGGTCGCCGCCCTGCGCAACGAGTTCGGCGGCCACGCCGTCAAGAAGGAAACCCGCTAACCCGCCGACCGCCGGTGGCGCCGCCAAGGTCGGCCCACCGGCGGTGCCGGTGAAGGACAGGGTGCCGCGGGCGGGCGGCTGCGGCTCGGGGGTGATTTTGTACGTCAGGCGGCTCGAACTCGTCGACTTCCGCTCGTACTCGCGGTGCGTCGTCGAGTTCGACCCCGGGTGCAGCGTGCTGGTCGGCCCGAACGGGGTAGGTAAGACCAACCTGGTCGAGGCGCTCGGCTACGTGTCCACGCTGGACAGCCACCGGGTGGCCACCGACGCGCCCCTGGTGCGGGCCGGCGCCACCTCGGCCGTGATCAGGTCCGAGATCGTGCACGAGGGCAGATCCCTGTCGGTCGAGCTGGCCATCGAGCCGGGCAAGGCCAACCGGGCCCGGCTCGGCGGCTCGCCGGTCCGGCGGGCCCGTGACGTGCTGGGTGCGCTGCGGATGGTGCTGTTCGCCCCCGAGGACCTGGCGCTGGTACGCGGCGATCCGGCCGAGCGCCGCGACTACCTCGACCACCTTCTGGTCGCCCGGCAGCCCCGGTACGCCGGAGTCCGCGCCGACTACGAACGGGTACTCAAGCAGCGCAACGCCCTGCTGCGCACCGCGTACCTGGCTCGCAAGACCGGTGCCGGGGCGCGTGACCTGTCCACTCTCGACGTCTGGGACGTGCACCTCGCCTCGCACGGGGCGGAGCTGCTGGCCGCGCGGCTGGAGCTGTGCGCCGCGCTCGGGCCGCACGTCGCGAAGGCGTACGACGCGGTGGCCGCGGGGCGCGGCGGTGCCGGCATCGCGTACCGGTCGAGGATCCCGATCGGGGCGATCGACCGCGAGTCGTTGTCGGCGGGGCTGACCGCCGCGCTGGTCGAGTCCCGGCCCAGCGAGATCGAGCGGGGCGTGACGCTGGTCGGGCCGCACCGCGACGATGTCCTGCTGACCCTGGGCGAGCTGCCGGCCAAGGGGTACGCGAGCCATGGCGAGTCCTGGTCGATGGCGCTGGCGCTGCGGCTGGCGGCGTACGAGCTGCTGCGCACCGAGGGCATCGAGCCGGTCCTGGCACTGGACGACGTGTTCGCCGAACTGGACGCCGGGCGCCGGGAGCGGCTCGCCGGGCTGGTCGGCTCGGCCGGGCAGCTGCTGATCACCTGTGCGGTGGCGGAGGATGTGCCGGCGGCGCTGCGGGGCGCCCGGTATGAGGTCAGCGAGGGTGAGGTGCACCGTGCCTGACAGGCGGTCCCCGCGGCCACGCGGCGAGCAGGCCCCCGACCAGAGCGCCGGGAAGCCGGCCCCGACCGGACCGGACGCCGGGGCACCGGCGGGAGCCGAGCCGGACGGCCAGGCGGTGAACGGACCCGAGCTGGCGCGGGCGGTGCTCGACGCGGCCAAGGTGCGCCGGGAGGCGGCCCGGTCGGCGCGCCGGCCCCGCCCCGTTGACGAACAGGGCCGGCCGGTGACCCGGCGGCTGCGCGGGTACTCGGGGCCGGGGCCGGACCCGCGCGACCCGCAGCCGTTCGGCTCGGTACTGGCCAAGCTGGTCCGCAGCCGCGGCTGGCAGCGGCCGGCGGCCGAGGCCACGGTGTTCGGGGACTGGCCCAAGGTGGTCGGCGAGGACATCGCCGCACACTGCCGCCCGACCAAGCTGGAGGACGGCGAGCTGACCATCGAGGCCGAGTCCACCGCGTGGGCGACGCAGCTGAGGCTGCTCTCCGGTCGGCTGCTGGCGGGCATCGGTGCCAAGGTCGGCCACAACGTGGTGACCAAGCTGCACATCCACGGCCCGGCGGCCCCGTCGTGGACCCGCGGCACCCGCCGGGTACGCGGCCGGGGGCCGCGCGACACCTACGGCTAGTTGAGCGGCGCCCCGGCGTCCTCGGGCTGCCGGGTCGCCGGGTGTGGCACGGAGCGGCCCGCCGTCGGGTGGCCGACCGGCCGGTTGGCCCGCTGGCCCGGTACCGCCGGGTGTGCGGGCGTGGGGCCCGGCCGAGCCGTGGCCGGGTGCTCCCGGGAGACCAGCGCGCGGGACATCGCCAGGCGCCCGGACACGGCCAGCCGGCGCGGTACCGCCACGCCGCGCGCCGCCGACCCGCGTACCCCGGTGAGCAGGCCGCGCGCCGTGCCGGCCGAGGACAGCGGCTTCTCCGCGCGGCGGGACAGCACAATGGCGGCGACAGCGCAGGCGGCCGTGGTCACGGTGCCGGCCATCACCAGCGTGGTGCGCGGACCCACGGCCTCCGACATCCAGCCGAGCAGCTGGGCGCCCAGGGCGCTGGACAGTGAACTGGTCATGGCGAGCGCGGCCAGCACCCGGCCGCGCATGTCGGCGCGGGTGTCCAGCTGCACCCGGGTGGACACGGTGGTGTCGATCAGCACGGCGGCGGCCGCGATCGGCAGGATCGCGGCGGCGAAGGTCCACAGGCCGCCGGAGAGGCCGGCGAACAGTTGAAGGCCGCTGCCCACGACACCGGCGACGATCAGGGTCGGGTACCCGAGCCGGCGCTGCCGGGCGGCCATGAATCCGCCGAAGACGGTACCGACGGCGAAGACCGTGGAGAGCATGCCGTACCCGGCGGCCCCGGAGTGCAGCGGCCCGTCGGCCATGGCTGCCATGGTCACCTGATAGTTGCGGCCGATGCTGCCCAGCACGGTGGCCAGCGCGAGGGTGATCAAGACTATCGGCTGCCGGAACAGGTAGCTGAAGCCCTCGCGTACCCCCCGCTTCTCCGGCACGGCCGGGTCGACGTCGACGGGCTCGTGGGTACGGATGAGGAACAGCGCGATGATCACCGCTACGAAGCCCGCCGCGTTGCCGGCGAACAGGGGCGCCGGGCCGAGTATCGCGACGGCCACGCCGCCGAGGCTCGTCCCGATGATCCGGCCGGCCGAGTTGGACAGCGAGCCCAACGACAGGGCGTTGCCCAGGGTCTTCGCGTCCACGGTCGAGGAGGTGAACCTGCCCAGGGCCGGTCCCTCGATGGCGCTGACCACCCCGGCGAGTACCGAGACCACGTAGATCATCGACATGCCGCCGACGTGGTGCCAGGCGCACATGGCCAGGCAGACGGACAACAGGGCGTGGGCCGACTGGGTCCAGACCAGGAGCCGACGACCGGGGAACCGGTCGGCCAGCGCGCCCGCCCAGGAGCTGAGCAGCAGTACCGGCAGCGCCTGCAGCAGTAGGTTGAAGCCCAGCTGGGTGGTCGAGCCAGTCAGCTGGAGTACGAACCAGCTGATGGCGAGGGTCTGCATCCACCTGCCGGTGACCGACACCAGGTCCGCACAGATCCAGATGCGGAAATTGCGTTGCCGTAGGGCAGCGAAAGTGCTGCGCACGGTTACCGTCTCCTCGATCGCTGACGGCAGCCCGATGGGGGTGGACACCGCCTTGCCCGAGGTCAGCGACTGTCAGCTGACCTCGCCAAGTGTCGCTTCTGCTCAAGGCGATCGTCACGGATCGTGAGGTGATTCACGCAACGGCTAGATCTGATCACCGATAGTGATGCCCGCGGTCCCGGTCGCCCGGTACCGGCCGGGCCGCAAGACGTCACCGTGAGCGCCGCCGCCGGCCTTAGAAGTCGGCGTAGACGGCGAAGCCGCGCTCCGCGCACCGCCGGTAGAAGCTCGCCAGCACCGCCAGTTCGGTGAGGGTGAAGCTCCACTGCGGCGCCAAGCCGTCCTCGTCGCGCAGCGCCGCGAGGCGGCCGTCCAGCCAGCGCAGCTGCTGGTCGGCGAGGCGGCCCGCGGAGATCGCCTTGCGCAGGACGTCGGTGACCGAGTCGAAGGTGACCTCCTCGCCGTACTCCCGGTGCCCGACGACGAACCGCTCCAGCCCACCCGCGACCCACGCGCAGCCGTCCGGGTCGATCACCGGGTCCTCGTCCTCGGCATTGGCGTCAGTGGCGTACAGCACACCATCGAGCCCGAGCAGTAGATCGACGAGTGCGGTGTAGCCGGTGGCGCGGACCGTGCCGGTCTGGGCGATGTGCTCGGCGAGCGCCGCGGCCGGTCCGGCGATCCTGGGCACCTGCCGCCCTACCTCGGCGAAGTCGACGAACTCGGCGGGCGCGACCGGCTCGTAGAAGCGGCCCGTACGCGGCCACTGTACGGCGACGTTGTCCAGGCCCATCTTTGCCCCATTCCTGGTATGGATAAGCGAATGCGGCGGAGAGGGTACGGCACGAAGGGGTGCCGGCGCGACCCCTGGGCCGGCGAAGCCGGTCGATCCCGGCCCAGCAAGATCTAAAGCCCCCCTCGGCGTGAAGGCAGCGCCAGCCGCGCTGGGCGTGTGGGGGAGGTTGCGCCCGGTCCGATTCTCCTGGCTACGGCGATTTGAGGGGGTGCCGCGGGCGGCTTCTATGGCTCCGGCGCAGTAGGATTGACGACGGAACAGATCAGCCGATCACGACCAGCGGGCCCCCAAGGAGACCGGCGCGCCATTCCTCGCCCCGCCAGGCGTGCGGGCCGTGGCGTGCCCCGTGCCTGGGTGACACCGCCTGACCCCGTCCAGGGCTCGCGCGCCGGACGAGAAAGCGATCGAGGGAAGTGGCAGCGCCGAAGCAGCAGCCGGGCGACTACAACGCGTCGTCCATCACCGTCCTTGAGGGCCTGGAGGCCGTCCGCAAGCGTCCCGGTATGTACATCGGTACGACCGGCGAGCGGGGTCTGCACCATCTGATCTGGGAGGTCGTGGACAACGCGGTCGATGAGGCGCTGGCCGGCTTCTGCGACGCGATCGAGGTCATCCTCAGGGCCGACGGCGCGGTGCGGGTCGTGGACAACGGCCGGGGCATCCCGGTCGACATGCACCCGGTGGAGAAGCGGCCGACCGTCGAGGTGGTCATGACCATGCTGCACGCCGGCGGCAAGTTCGGCGGCGGGGCGTACGCGGTCTCCGGCGGCCTGCACGGCGTCGGCATCTCGGTGGTCAACGCGCTCTCCACCCGGGTCGACCTTGAGATCAAGAAGGACGGGTACGTCTGGCGGCAGTCGTACCACAACTCCAACCCCACCCCGCTGGAGAAGGGCGAGTCCACCCAGGAGACCGGTACCACCGTCACCTTCTGGCCGGACGCCTCGATCTTCGAGACCGTCGAGTTCTCCTACGAGACGGTGTACCGGCGGCTGCAGGAGCACGCGTTCCTCAGCCGGGGCCTGACCATCGTGCTGCGTGACGAGCGCGCCGAGGCGACCGCCGAGAAGCGCGAGGTGACCTTCCTCTACAAGGCCGGCATCTCCGACTTCGTTCGGCACCTGAACCAGACCAAGACCCCGATCCACAAGTCGGTCATCGACTTTGACGCCGAGGGCGAGGGCATGGCGGTGGAGATCGCCATGCAGTGGAACGAGTCCTACGGCGAGTCGGTCTACACCTTCGCCAACTTGATCAACACGCACGAGGGCGGCACCCACGAGGAGGGCTTCCGCGCCGCGCTGACCAGCGTGATCAACAAGTACGGCGCCGACAAGAAGGTCCTCAAGGGCGACGAGCGGCTCTCCGGCGAGGACATCCGGGAGGGCCTGGCCGCGATCATCTCGGTCAAGCTGGCCAACCCGCAGTTCGAGGGCCAGACCAAGACCAAGCTCGGCAACACCGACATGAAGAGCTTCGTGCAGCGGGTCTGCAACGAGTGGCTGGCCGACTGGCTGGAGCGCAACCCGAGCGAGGCCAAGGTGATCATCACCAAGGCGTCCCAGGCGGCCCGGGCCCGTATCGCCGCGGCCCAGGCACGCAAGCTCGCCCGCCGCAAGTCGCTGCTGGAGTCCGGCTCGATGCCGGGCAAGCTGGCCGACTGCCAGTCCACCGACCCTCGCGAGTCCGAGGTCTTCATCGTCGAGGGTGACTCGGCCGGCGGCTCGGCCAAGCAGGGTCGCGACCCGCGGGTGCAGGCAATCCTGCCGATCCGCGGCAAGATCCTCAACGTCGAGAAGGCCCGCATCGACCGGGTGCTGAAGAACAACGAGGTCCAGGCGCTGATCACCGCCCTGGGTACCGGCATCCACGACGACTTCGACATCGAGAAGCTGCGGTACCACAAGATCGTCCTGATGGCCGACGCGGACGTGGACGGCCAGCACATCCAGACGCTGCTGCTCACTCTGCTGTTCCGGTTCATGCGGCCGCTGGTCGAGCTGGGCCACGTGTACCTGGCCGCACCGCCGCTGTACAAGATCAAGTGGAACAAGAAGGGCGACGACGCGCAGTACGCGTACTCCGACCGGGAGCGCGACGGGCTGATCCGGCTGCGCCAGGAGTCCAAGCCCAACGCCAAGCCCGACGACATCCAGCGGTTCAAGGGTCTCGGCGAGATGAACTACCCGGAGCTGTGGGAGACCACGATGAACCCGGGGACCCGGACCCTGCGTCAGGTCAGTCTGGACGACGCGGCAACCGCGGACGAGTTGTTCAGCGTCCTTATGGGTGAGGACGTGGAAGCCCGGCGCTCGTTCATCCAGCGAAACGCGAAGGACGTGCGATTCCTGGACATCTGACAGCGCCACCCCCGCCGGTCGGGCCCCGGCAGGCGCTGACCAGCGCCGGCCGGAGGTTCGCAGGTTATCCCCAGCATCCACAGGTTTTTCCACAACTCATGAGGGCTCACTGTGACTGACAATCCGGAGGTCAACCCGGGTGGCGACTCGGGCGCCGGGCAGGACGAACCGATAGAACTGCACGTGGGCGGTCGGGTAGAACCCGTCGGCCTTGAGGTCGAGATGCAGCGCTCGTACCTCGACTACGCGATGAGCGTGATCGTCGGGCGGGCGCTTCCCGACGTGCGGGACGGGCTCAAGCCGGTGCACCGCAAGATCCTGTACGCGATGTACGACTCCGGGTACCGGCCCGACCGCGGGTACGTCAAGTGCTCCCGGGTCGTCGGCGACGTCATGGGTCAGTTCCACCCGCACGGCGACGCGGCCATCTACGACAGCCTGGTCCGGATGGCCCAGAACTGGTCGCTGCGGTACCCGCTCATCGACGGCAACGGCAACTTCGGCTCGCCCGGCAACGACCCGGCCGCCGCTATGCGGTACACGGAGTCCAAGCTCGATCCGCTGGCCATGGAGATGCTGCGCGACATCGACGAGGACACCGTCGACTTCGTGCCCAACTACGACGGCCGGGCGCAGGAGCCCAACATCCTGCCGGCGCGCATTCCCAACCTGCTGATCAACGGCTCGGACGGCATCGCGGTCGGCATGGCCACCAAGATCCCGCCGCACAACCTGCGCGAGATCGCCGAAGCCGTCCAGTGGTGCCTGGCCAACCCGGAGCTCGACGAGGCGACCACGCTGGACGAGCTCATCAAGATCGTCAAGGGCCCGGACTTCCCGACCGCCGGCCTGATCGTGGGGATGGCGGGGATCCAGGACGCGTACCGGACCGGGCGCGGCTCGATCCGGATGCGGGCGGTGGTCGAGGCCGAGGAGGACAACCGCGGCCGCACCAGCCTGGTGGTCAGCGAGCTGCCGTACCAGGTCAACCCCGACAATCTGGCCGAGCGCATCGCCGAGCTGGTCAAGGAGGGCAAGCTCACCGGTATCGCGGACATCCGCGACGAGTCCTCCGGCCGGACCGGCATGCGGCTGATGCTGGTGCTCAAGCGCGACGCGGTGGCCAAGGTCGTACTGAACAACCTGTACAAGCACACCCAGCTCCAGGAGACCTTCGGCGCCAACATGCTGGCCCTGGTCGACGGGGTGCCCCGCACCCTGAACCTGGCCCAGTTCCTGCGTTACTACGTGGCGCACCAGATCGAGGTCATCGTCCGGCGCACCGCGTACCGCCTGCGCAAGGCCGAGGAGCGCGCGCACATCCTGCGCGGTCTGGTCAAGGCGCTGGACGCCCTGGACGAGGTGATCGCCCTGATCCGGCGCTCACCCACGGTCGAGGAGGCCCGTACCGGCCTGATCGAGCTGCTGCAGATCGACGAGATCCAGGCGACCGCGATCCTGGACATGCAGCTGCGCCGGCTCGCCGCACTGGAGCGCCAGAAGATCATCGACGAACTGGCCAAGATCGAGGTCGACATCGCCGATCTGCGGGACATCCTGGCCAAGCCGGAGCGGCAGCGGAGGATCATCTCCGAGGAGCTGGCCGCGATCGTCGAGAAGTGGGGCGACGAGCGGCGCACGAAGATCGTCCCGTTCGACGGCGAGGTCTCGATGGAGGACCTCATCGCCCGGGAAGACGTTGTGGTCACCATCACCCGTACCGGCTACGCCAAGCGCACCCGGACCGACCTGTACCGGTCCCAGAAGCGTGGCGGTAAGGGGATCTCCGGTGCCACTTTGCGCCAGGACGACATCGTCAGCCACTTCTTCGTGAGTTCCACCCACGACTGGATCCTGTTTTTCACCAACAAGGGGCGGGTATACCGCGCCAAGGCCTACGAGCTGCCTGAGGCCAGTCGCGCGGCCAAGGGACAGCACGTGGCCAACCTGCTCGCCTTCCAGCCGGACGAGCACATCGCCCAGGTGATCCAGATCGCCGACTACCAGGTGAGCCCGTACCTCGTCCTGGCGACGAAGAACGGCCTGGTGAAAAAGACCAGGTTGGAGGAGTTTGACTCGAACCGGGCCGGGGGAATCATTGCCATTAACCTGCGAGAGGACGACGAACTCGTCGGTGCGTCCCTGATCGGGCCGGAGGATGACCTTCTTCTGGTGTCCAAGAGCGCCCAGGCCATCCGGTTCAATGCCACGGATGACGCACTGCGGCCGATGGGCCGGGCCACGTCCGGCGTGATCGGGATGCGTTTCACGGAGGGCGATGAGCTGCTGGCCATGGAGGTTGTGCGCGAGGAAATGGACGTACTGGTAGCTACCAACGGTGGCTATGCCAAGCGCACGCCCATCGACGAGTACCCTGTTCAGGGCCGGGGCGGCAAGGGCGTACTCACCGCGAAAATCACGGAACGACGTGGTGGACTGGTAGGTGCGGTCGTGATCAGTCCCGACGATGAACTATTCGCGATCACGTCTAACGGAGGCGTTATCCGGACTCCGGTGAAGCCTGTACGCCGAACGCGAGATCGGAACACAATGGGTGTCAAGCTCATGGACCTTCCGGAGGGCGTGACCCTCGTGGCCATTGCTCGCAACGCCGACGAGCCTGACGAACAGGACTAGTTGATGACGGAGACACAGGCGACGTCGGGGTCCGCCGCGACCTCGACCTCCCCGACCGATGGCGAGGCCGCCGAGGGCGCCGAGGGCGCAGGCAACGGCTCCGCAGCGGGTCGGGCGGTCGTCGGCCGCGCGAGCGTCCCCGGCGAGACGCCGGCTCCCAAGTACACCAGGGCGCCCGGCATGCCACCGCCGCCCGAGGCGCCGACCGAGCAGAAGCAGGACGGCGACGCCGGCGCGGAGTCGAACAAGACGGCCGCGATGCCCGATTTCGGCGGCGCGACGGCGACGATCGGCACGGCGCCCGGCGGCATCGGCTCCCCGCAGGTGAGCACCGGCCGTGCATCGGTGCCGTCCAGCATCCGCGGCTCGGCCAAGCCGGCTGCGCCGACCGTCCCCAACGGTCGCGCGGCGCCGAACGACGCGGCGGCGGGCAGGACGGGCGGCTCGGCTGCCGCGGCCGGCACAGGGGCGGCCGCGGCACGTGGCGCGGGTATCGCCGGCGGCCGGGTCGCCGAGGCGGTTCGTGCGGCCCGGGCGACCGTGTCCTCCGCGGCGGCCCGCGGTCCGCGCCGGGCCCGGCTGTTCGTCAAGCGGATCGACCCGTGGTCCGTGATGAAGTTCTCGTTCGCGGTCGCCTTCGTGCTCTTCTTCGTCGCGATCGTGGCGACTGCGGTGCTCTACCTGGCGCTGGACGCCATGGGCGTGTGGGACAGCGTGAACAAGGCGCTGGCGGACATGATCGGCAACGGCGGCAAGTCCGGCTTCAAGATCACCGCTGGCGCTGTGATCGGTGCGGCGGGCGTGTTGGGCCTGGTCAACGTGGTGCTGTTCACGGCCCTCGCCACCCTGTCCGCGTTCATTTACAACGTCTGCGCCGACCTGGTGGGTGGCATCGAGGTCACCCTGTCGGAGAAGGACTGACGGTCGAATCGCCTGGTTGGCCCGCGATCTCGCGGGCCAACCTCATGTCCGGGGGTACCGGTTTGAGCGAAGCGGACCCGGTGCGATAACCTTGCTCGTCGCGTTACGGGGCTATAGCTCAGTCGGTTAGAGCGCAGAGCTGATAACTCTGAGGTCGATGGTTCGATTCCATCTAGCCCCACTTAACAAAACCTGGGCCGCCAGGCTGGCGGCCACCAAGCCCGATCACGAAGGGGCCTGTCCGATGGTGAAGAAGCTGCTGATCCTCGCCGGTGTGCTCGGCGCCGCTGTATACGTTGCGAAGAAGGTCAAGGACGCCAACGACGAGCGGTCGCTGTGGCACGAGGCAACCACCTCGCAGGACCTCCGTTAGTTCCTGGCCTTCCCGGCCGGGGGGCGTAGCTCAACTGGCAGAGCACTGCCTTTGCAAGGCAGGGGTTAGGGGTTCAAGTCCCCTCGTCTCCACTTTTTGGGCGTCTGATTGATAGGTCCGTCCGGGCAAGACCATCGGGGGACGGATCGGGCGTGACTCTGCTTCGGTCCCGTGCTGAATGACCGGAACGCTGCGGTGAGAGCCGACTCCACGAGTTCCCGCGGCTCCACCCGATGGAAATGACGCTCTCGCCGGGCCGAGTGGCGCGATCGGGCCGATCGCGCGGCCTCAGCCGCTGCGGAGCAGGTCGCCGAGGCCGGCCGGGTACAGCGGGCGATCGGCGCTGAAGCCGCTCAGCGGTCGCCACATCACCTTCGTACCGGGGTCGTCGAGAACCTCGCCCACGAGATCCCGCTGGTAAAGAGTCTCGTCGGCCAGCCGGCAGCCGAAGACGAACACGAGTTCGTGCCCCGGCCCGCCGAAGGCGTGAAAGATATTCTCCAGCACGCCCAGCCGCCGTACGTCGAGAAGTTCGGCGGCGAGTTCTTCCCACAGCTCGCGGTGCAGGGCCTCCTCGGCGGTCTCACCGAACTCGATACCGCCGCCCAGCGGGCGGTAGAAGGTGCTGCCCTTCGTCGGGTCGTGGCCCTCGAAGACGAGCAGATCCTCGCCGCGGCGCGGCACCGCCAGGGCAAGGGGGCGGATCGAGGGCACGCATCGACGTTAACCGAGTGCCGGTGAGACCGGAATCCCAGATTCCGGCCCGCGCCGGACCCGGTCGCCTCCCGACCCCGCCAACCGCCAACCGCCGACCGCCGCGGAACCGCCCACCGCCCGCAACCGCGACCGGCCAACCTCACACACCGGCCGACCTCACACACCGCACACCGCCGCGGAACCTACCGCCGTGCACCTCCGGAGTCGGGCGACGGCATCGTCGGCGGGCCGCTGGGTACCTGTGGTCCGTGTTGTGGCTGTTGAGACGGGTCGCCTTCACGGCGGGCCTGGCGCTGCTGAGGTGGGCCTGGCGGTGGTACTCGCGTCGGCGCCGGGCGCGGCCGGGCCAGGCCGGGTGACGGCGCCCTCCGCATCGGATGCGTGCGCCGTTTTGTCCCCGGGAGCGCGAGAATCCACAGGTCCGAGGGGTCTCGTGTCGCTCGGATCGGGGATTGTATGGGCCCCCGGCCGGAGGTCTAATCGGGCCACAAGCCTCGGAGGATTACAGAGCGGAGGGAGTCGGAGATGCCGGAACTTGTCGGCGTGTCCGCTTTGGCGCCACCCGAGGGCGTCCGGCTCGATCCGCCGGTCGGCCCCCGACCGGGACGATGCGCACGAAAGGCAGCCGGAACCATGCACAGCGTAAGACGCCGCCCCCGCAGCCTGGTCCCCGAGCGGCGGGAGGACGGCCGATCGCCCCTGCCGCTGCGCTGGGCGGTGATCATGATCGCCGTCGGGCTGGTCGGATTCTCTGTGAACAGCGTCGCCGGCCTGGTACCGGCCATCACGGCCGCGGTGGCGGTCGCCGCGCTGCTCGATCAGGTACTCGCCTGACAATTCCGGTGGTGGCCGGCCCGGTCGGGGAGAAGGCCCCGGAATAGGAACGACCCCCGGGGTTTTCGCGCGGTGAGCGCGAACCGGCTGGACTAAGCCGGCACCCCGAGGGTCGGGTAACTGCCTCGTATTCGCTGGGCCGCTGTGCGGTCTCGGCGATGCGAGTCCAGGCGGACAACGGCTAGCGGACAGTCACCTCACGAGTCCAACGCTTATACAACTTCGGACCACCTCCCTTCCCGTGTACCACCACACTAACCACGCGATCACGGTGGCGGCAACGGAATTCGCGGGGGCAGCCCCGGACATAGGGGTATAGGGGTGCGTGGAGTCCCGGGATCCCCCTGGCGGGTGATGGCCCCACGTGCCGGCCGGGGCGATGCCCAGGGGCCGGCTGAGCTGCCGGATCGCCCCGGAGCCGGCGGCCCCGTGCCGGGCCGCGCCTGCCTCCCGGGCTCGGTGTTCAGGCCGCACGCCGCGGGCCCTCGGGCGGGGGTGCGGCGGGTATCGCTGAGCCCCTGTGGGGTCCGGGGTGCGGGCGGCCGGGGGTGCGGGCGGATGGGGCAGGATGGCTTCCATGATGGGTACTCTGCAGACCGCGCCGGCCCTCGATCACCCGGAGTTGCTCGCCGCACCCGTGCTGGAGGCGCTGCGCGGCTGGGACCGGGCTGGCGAGGTATATGTGGCGCCGATCGACGCGGGGCTGGCCGACACCGCCGCGTTCTGCGAGGCGTACCAGGTGGGGCTGGACGTCAGCGCGAACTGCGTGGTGATCGCCGGTAAGCGGGAGGGTGTCGTCCGGTACGCGGCGTGCCTGGTCCTGGCCACCACCCGGGCCGACGTCAACGGTGTGGCGCGCCGGCAGCTTGACGTGCGCAAGGCCAGCTTCGCGCCGATGGACGCGGCGACCAGCGAGACCGGCATGGAGTACGGCGGCATCACGCCGATCGGGCTACCCGGGGCCTGGCCCATCCTGGTCGACGCCGCCGTGGCAGCCACGCCGAACGTGATCATCGGGTCGGGGATCCGGGGCAGCAAGATCGCGCTGCCCGGAAAGTCCCTGGCGGACCTGCCGGGCGCGCTGGTGATCGAGGGCCTGGGGATACCAAGCTGATCGATGTTGTTTCACGTGCAACCAACCGTCACAGCCGGCTGAACTGCTCCTCCGTCAGCCGCACCGACGCGGCGGCCAGGTTCTCCTCTAGGTGCGCCACCGACGAGGTACCCGGAATCGGCAGCGTCACCGGCGACCGGTGCAGCAGCCAGGCGATGGCGAGCTGAGCCGGAGTGGCGTTGGTCTCCCGGGCGAGCACGTCCAGCGGGCCGCCCGGCCGGGCCAGCTCACCGGTGGCGATCGGGAACCACGGGATGAAGGCGATGCCCTCCGCCGCGCAGTAGTCGAGGACCTCCTCGTGCTCCCGGTTGGCCAGGTTGTACAGGTTTTGCACGCTCACGATCGTGGCGTGCTCGCGGGCCTGCCTGATCTGTTCGACCGTCACGTTGGACAGGCCGAGGTGTCGGACCTTGCCCTCGCGCTGAAGTTCGACCAGCGCGCCGACCGAGTCGGCGAGCGGCACCTGCGGGTCGGGCCGGTGCAGCTGGAACAGGTCGATGCGCTCCACGCCGAGCCGGCGCAGGCTCAGCTCGGCCTGCTGGCGCAGGTACTCCGGGCGGCCGACCGGGTGCCATTCGCCGGGTCCGGTGCGGACCAGGCCGGCCTTGGTGGCGATGACCAGGCCCTCGGGGTACGGGTGCAGGGCTTCGTGGATGAGCTGTTCGCTCACCACCGGGCCGTACGAGTCGGCGGTGTCGATGAGGTTCACGCCAAGCTCGACCGCCCGGCGCAGCACCCGGAGCGCCTCGTCGCGGTCGCGCGGCTCACCCCAGATGCCCGGGCCGGTCAGCTGCATCGCGCCGAAGCCCAACCGGTTGACGTTCAGGTCGCCGCCCAGGGCGAATAGCGGGGCTGTCATTCTCGTGTCGCCTCTCTGATCTGGCGCTTGAGGCGGGCCAGGATGGCGTTGCCCCCGCGAACCCGCAATGGACTGATCGCGCCGGCCAGCCCCATCCTCTGGTAGAGGTCGTCCGGCACCGCGAGGATCTCGTCGGCGGTCGCGCCGGCCAGTCCCTCGGCGAGGATCCCCGCGAACGCCCGGGTCGTCGGCGACTCGGGCGGGCAGTCGAACCAGGTAGCGACGGTCCCGTCCGCGGCGACGGTGGCGCGCAGGAAGAACGGTGTTTGGCACTCGGGTACCTGTTCCATCCCGGTGTGCCCGGCCAACTCCTCCGGCAGCGGTGGCACCGCGTCGGAGTACTCCAGCAGCATTTCCAGAACTACCTCGCGCGGCGCCGACGCGAACTCCTCGACGATCTCCGCGAGCCTCGGTGGCATATCCATCGGTTCGACACTATCCGGCCGCCCGGCGGCTCCGCGGCCGACCGCGACGGCGGCGGGTACCGAAATCTTGCCCGCTCGGGCGGGTGCCTCCGCCGTTGCCTGCGCCACCTTTTGCCGTGCGCGACTTTCGTTGTCCGACCTTGATGAGTAGTTTTCCGTTAGCTGGACAACGGCACGGGAGAACGCATGGGCTGGCGCAGTTTCGTCGCTATCGGGGACAGCTTCACCGAGGGAATGGACGATCTGTATCCGGACGGCACCGTGTACCGGGGCTGGGCCGATCTGGTGGCCCAGCGGCTGGCCGAGGACGAGCCGGGGTTCACGTACGCCAACCTGGCCGTGCGCGGGCGGCTGTTCGACCGGATCGTGGACGAGCAGGTACCGATGGCCCTGCGGGTGGGGCCGGATCTGGTCAGCTTCGCGGCCGGCGGCAACGACGCGCTGCGGCGCGGCTTCGACGGGCCGGCGCTGACCAAGCGCCTCGATGACGTCGTGCGCACCCTGCGCGCCACCGGCGCGGACGTGATCGTGTTCCGGTTCGCGGACGTGACGCGCCGGCTGCCGGGCCGGCGCCTCGTCCTGCCCAGGGCCCAGGCGCTCAACGACGCCATCGGTGTCAGCGCGCGGCGGCACGGCGCCAAGCTGGTCGACCTGTGGGCCGACGAGGAGTTCTACAGCCCGCTGCTGTGGAGCGTGGATCGCTTGCATCTCAACGAATTGGGCCATCGGCGGGTGGCCGCGCACGTGCTCACCGCGCTGGACGTGAAGCCGGACCCGGACTGGTGGGTCGAGCCCCTGGCCGGTCCCGTGCAGTCCTGGGCGGCGCGGCGCGCGGCCGACGCCCGCTGGGCGCGCCAGCATTTCGCGCCGTGGGTCAGGCGGCGGCTCACCGGACGGTCGTCCGGCGACCATGTCGTCGCCAAGCGGCCCACGCTCACCCCACTCGACTGACCCCGCACCCGTCGGGACCGGCGCAGCCGCCCCGACCGCCCCTGCCTCAACCCGTCCGCCCCGGCCGGCCGACTCCCCTCGGGCCGCCCCGTCCCAGCCATCCGGTGCCGTCCCGACCCGGCGTGGCCGAAGCGCGGCCGAGGGGACGATCGGCGTTGGAGGGACGATCGGGCACACGGCCCGTCGCGTGATGGTCGAAACGCGGCCGGGAAGTCGGACTGGCGACAGTGATCACCTGCCCAGTCAACCCGCGTGTCGGGTGGCGTGCACTAGCGTGATGGCATGCCGGTAGGTCCCGACCCAGCGCCAGCCCTCCAGCAGTACGCCCACCCCGAGCGCCTGGTCACCGCCGGCTGGCTCGTGGAGCACCTGGGCGAGCCCGGGCTGGTCGTGGTGGAGTCCGACGAGGACGTGCTCCTCTACGACACCGGCCACATCCCCGGCGCGGTCAAGGTCGACTGGCACACCGAGCTCAACGACCAGGTGACCCGGGACTACCTCACCGGCGCCGGCTTCGCCGAGCTGTGCTCGGCCAAGGGCATCGCGCGCGACGACACGATCGTGTTCTACGGCGACAACTTCAACTGGTGGGCCGCGTACGCCCTCTGGGTCTTCTCCCTGTTCGGGCACGGCGACGTCCGGCTGCTCGACGGCGGCCGGCAGAAGTGGGCGGCCGAGGGGCGTGAGCTGACCCGGGACCGCCCGTCCCGCGCGGCCACCCGCTATCCGCTCGTCGAGCGCAATGACACCCCGATCCGGGCGTACCGCGACCAGGTCATGGCGCACATCGCGGCGGGCCGGCCGCTGGTCGACGTGCGCTCGCCCGGCGAGTACACCGGCGAGATGCTGTCCATGCCGGACTATCCGCAGGAGGGCGCGCTGCGCGGCGGGCACATCCCGGGCGCGGTCAGCAAGCCGTGGAAGCAGGCCGCCCAGGATGACGGCTCGTTCAAGCCGGCCGGCGACCTGCGCGTGATCTACCAGGACGAGCTGGGCCTCTCGACGGGCGACGACGTGATCGCGTACTGCCGCATCGGCGAGCGCTCGTCGCACACCTGGTTCGTGCTGACCCACCTGCTCGGCTTCGGCCAGGTGCGCAACTACGACGGTTCGTGGACCGAGTGGGGCAACCTGGTGCGCGCGCCGGTCGCCCGGGGTCCGGAGCCCGGCGGCATCACCCCGGCGAGCTGACCGACGCCGGACGCCGGCCATAACGGGGGCGACGCGAGTCCGGCCTCGCCGGTAGCGTTCTCCGGCGATGGACAACACCTTTCAGGTTGACCTGCGCGGCGTCGTCGACCTGCTCAGTCACCACTTGTACGGCAGCCCTCGGGTCTACGTGCGGGAGCTGCTCCAGAACGCGGTCGACGCGATCACCGCTCGGCGGGTCGACGATCCGCTGGCACCGGGCGAGGTCCGGTTCGAGCCGGCGGAGCAGACCGGCGACGGCACGCTGCGGGTACACGACAGCGGCATCGGGCTGACCGAAGCCCAGGTGCACGAGTTGCTGGCCACCATCGGGCGCAGCTCCAAGCGGGACGAGCTGGGGTTCGCCCGGCACGAGTTCCTCGGCCAGTTCGGCATCGGGCTGCTGTCGTGCTTCATGGTCGCGGACGAGATCCGGGTGCTCACCAGGGCCGAGGACTCGCCGACCGTGGCGTGGACCGGGTACGCCGACGGCCGGTACGCGGTGACGCTGCCGGCCGAGCAGCGCCCGGGTATCGGTACCACCGTCACGCTGGTGCCGCGTCGCGGCACTGAGCACTGGCTGGCCGGCCCGACCCTGACCGAACTCGCCCGGCTGTACGGCTCCCTGCTGCCCGTGGAGGTGCGGGTCGGCGAGGTCACGGTCACCTCCGGTCCGCCGCCGTGGCACAGCTCCGACCCGGAGGGCAGCGTGCGGCGCTACGCCCGAGAGATTCTGGGCTTCGAGCCGTTCGCGGTCGTCGACCTGCGGGTGCCGGCGGCCGGGCTGACCGGCGTCGCGATGGTGCTTCCCGTGCCGGCGAACCCGGTCGCGCACGCCGGCCACCGGGTCTACCTCAAGCGCATGCTGCTGGCCGAGAACGCCGAGGGGCTGCTGCCGGACTGGGCGTTCTTCGCCCGGTGCGTGGTCGACGCCACCGAACTGCGCCCGACCGCCAGCCGGGAGGCCCTGTACCAGGACGGCCTGCTCGACGAGGTGCGGGAGGCGCTCGGCGACCAGTTGCGCGGCTGGCTGGTGCGGCTGGCCACCCAGCAGCCGCGGCGGCTGGCCGAGTTCCTCGACGTGCACCACCTCGGCGTCAAGGCGCTGGCCCTGCACGACGACGAGATGCTGCGGCTGGTCGAGCGCTGGTGGCAGATGGAGACGAACGTCGGCCGGATGACGCTGGCCGAGTTCCGGCAGCGCCACGGCGTGGTGCGCTACACCGCGAAGGTGGACGAGTTCCGCCAGCTCGCCGCGGTGGCGGCGGCGCAGAACGTGGCGCTGGTCAACGGCGGGTACACGTACGACAGCGAGATCATCGAGCGGCTGCCGGTGCTGGACCCCGAGATCCGGGTGGAGCGGCTGGAGCCGACCGACCTCGCGGCCCGGTTCGAGGGGCTCGACCCCGGCATCGAGCTGAGCCTGCGGTCGTTCGTGGCCACCGCGCAGCGCGCCCTGGACCCGCTCGGCTGCGAGGTGGTGCTGCGCGGGTTCGAACCGTCCGGGCTCCCCGCGCTGTACCTGGTCGACCGCGCCACGGCGTTCCGGGGCGAGCTGCGCGCGACCAAGGAGCGGGCCGACCCGGTGTGGGCCGGGGTGCTGTCCGCGCTGGACGAGGGCGGCGGGGACGTGCGCCCGCAGCTCGTGCTCAACCACCGCAACCCGCTGGTGCGGCGGATCACCGCGCTGGGCAGCGCGGCGCTGGTCGGCACCGCCGTCGAGGCGCTCTACGGGCAGGCGCTGCTGCTCGGGTACCACCCGATCCGCCCGGCGGACGCGGCCCTGCTCAACAGGTCGTTCCTTGGCCTGCTCAACCACGCCGTACCAGGGGAGGAGACGTCGTGAGTCACACCGCGGACGAGCTGTGGGACCTGCTGCGCGAGGCATCGAACATGCCCTTCGGGACGGCCCAGATCGCGCTGGCGGAGACGATCATGTCGGAGGCCGACGCGAAGCGGGCCGGGGACCTGCCGTTCCACGCCCGAATGATCGCCACCACGGCGTACCAGTACGGCGGCGAGCCGGTCAGGTCGTTCGTGACCTTCTCCTGGTGCCTGGCCGAGTTCGACCGGGACCCCAGCCGGTACCAGAGCGCCTACCCCGACCTGCTGTGGCACTTCAAGTACATGGTCAGCAACGTGCAGCAGTTCCCCGAGGTACCGCTGGAGCGGGTGCGGCCGATCCTGGACGACATGGCGCGCCGGTGGAGCGACGCCGGGTACGGGCCGCACGCCATCTACGCGTACCGGCACCACCTGGCCGAGCACCTGGGCGACCTGGGTGCGGCCCAGGAATGGTTCGACAAGTGGCGCGCCACGCCCCGCGACGACCTGTCCGACTGCGTGGGCTGCGACCCGAGCTCGCAGGCGTCGTGGCTGTCCACGGTCGGCCGTGACGAGGAGGCCGTGGCGCTGGCCGAACCGGTGCTCGCGGGCCGGCTGACCTGCAGCGAGCAGCCGCAGGAAATGCTCACCACCCTGCTCGTCCCGTACCTGCGCACCGGCCGGCTCGAGCAGGCGCGCGACGCGCACCGGCAGGCGTACCTGCGCCACCGGCCCAACCTGGCGGACCTGTCGAGCATCGGCGAGCACATCCGGTTCTGCGCGCGTACCGGCAACCACGCCCGCGCCCTCGAGATCATCGAGCGGCATCTGTCCTGGCTGGACCGCGCCCCGTCGCCGTACGCCGGCATGATGTTCGCGGCCGGCGCGGCGCTCGCGCTCGACCGGGCGGCCGGCGCGGGGTACGCCGACGCGACCATCCGGCGCCCGGCCCACCAGGATCGGCCGGCCGCCGCGCCCCGCGTCGACGCGCTCGCCGCCGAGCTGGCCGCCCAGGCCCGGTCGATCGCGGCGCGCTTCGACGCGCGCAACGGCACGCAGCGGCAGGGCCAGCTGATCGAGGAGATCATCGCCGCGGAGCCGCTGGTCGACTACCTGCCGTTGACGGCGACGCCGAGCCGGCGCGCGGTGCCGACCCCACGGACCCCTCCGACCACGCCGGCACCGGGGGCCGATCGGGTAGAGCCGGTCGAACCCGTCGAGCCGGCGGAGGCCGCGACCCCGTCGGCCGGTGGCCCGGTGCCCCCGACCCAGCGACCCGCTGAGGTGCCGGAGACGGCCGGCCCCGACGAACTGCTCGACCTGGCCTCGACCCGGTACCGGGCCGAGGACGTGACCGGCGCGTTCGCCGCGTGGCAGGCGTTCGACGAGCGGTACGGCCCGGCCGACCTGACGGTGCTCCAGCGTGCGCGCCGGGCGGACGGCAGCGGTGTGGAGAGGGCCAACAACAACGATCCGCGGGCCGCCGTGGACTTGTGGCGCCAGGCGATCGAGGGGTACGCGCAGGCCGGAGACGAGCGGCGCCGCCAGCGTGCACTCGGTCGGCTCGGTCAGGCGCACTGCCAACTCGGCGAGGCCGAGGTGGGGCTGCCGCTGGTCCGCTCCTCGACCGAGTACGCGCTGGCCAACGACGAGCGCGACGACCAGGAGAGCGCCCTGCTCCGGCTGGCTTTCACCTACCGCACGCTGCGCAGGTTCCCCGACGCGCTCGGCGCGCTCGACCAGATCGGCGCCCTGTATTCGGCGGAGGCCGGCGAACCGCGGGGCGCGCGCCCGGTGAAGCTGGCGCTGACCCGGGCTCGGATGCTCGGTGAGGCCGGCGCGCTGGAGCAGTCCCTGGCCGCCGCGCGGGAGGCCCGGCGGCTGTGTGCCGACGACGATCATCTGACCCTGTCGACCGCCGCCTGGATGACCGCCAGCGCGGCCTTGATGCTCGGCGACGACGAGGCTGCGTTGGCGGCGTACGACGAAGTGATCGCGCACGCCCCGATCGACCAGCTACGGGACGATGCCCGGCGGATGCGGGCCAACCTGCTCGCCGCCTCGAGCCGGGCCACCGAGGCCATCGACGAGTTGGTGGAGTGGGTGGCCCGGTTCACCGCGTCCGGGCGCGACGAGGACGCGGCCGAGGCCAGGTACCACCTCATGGTCGCCTACCTGAACGCCGGCCGCCCGGTCGACGCGGCCGAGGCCGGTGAGGACGCCCTCGCCGTGCTCACCGGGCCGCCCGCCATGCAGGTGCGCCACGCGCTGGCCGAGGCGTACCGCCGGCTCGACCAGCCGGGTGAGGTGATCGCCTGCCTGGAGGCGATCGAGGCGGACTGCGTCGAGCGGGGTGACCAGGCGGCCGCCGGGCGCTTCGCGGAGGAGATCGCGGTCGTGCTCGACCAGCGGGACCATGACGCCGCGGCGGCCCGCCGGTTCGGTGCCGCGGCCGACGCGTACCGCGCCGCCGGGCTGCGGTTGGACGAGGTACGGGCGCGGCGGCGGCAGTGCATGTCGCTGATGTGGGCCGGCGACGCGGGCACGGCGGTCGACCGGCTGGCCGAGGTCGACCGGCTGGCGGCCGAGCTCCCGGACGGCGGCGCGCAGGGTCGCAGTGGGGCCGAGGGCTCCAGTGAGGCCGAGGGCTCCAGTGGGGCCGAGGGGCAGGGCGACCCGGTCGCCTGGGAGCGGGCGACGCTGGACTACGACGCGGCGCGGGTGTGCAACGGTGCCGGCCGGATCGACGACGCTCTCGACCGCGCCGCGCGGGCGATCGCCGCGTTCGGGCGGCTGGGTGCCGTGCTCCCGCGGGAGCAGGTGGAGCGGCTGCGGGGACAGATACTGCTGGACGCCGGCCGGCCGCCGGAGGCGGAGCGGGCCGCGCGCGAGGCGATCATGTCATCGGGCGACGCCGACCACCGCCAGTGGATGAGCGGGCTGCTCGCCGCCGCGCTCGACGCGCAGGGCCGGACGGACGAGGCGAGGGCGGTCCGGGAAGGCGGGCCAGGTCAGTGAGGCGGCCGGGCTCGGCGGGCGGCCCGGAGCGGTAGAAGTCGATCTCGCTAGGTGAACCGATGGTGAGCGGCGGGATAACCGCTGAGTAGCATGGCCGAATGGCGGTGGAGCAGCGAGAGCGGACACGACGGCGCAGCAGGCGGGACGAGATCCTCGAGATCGCCATGGGCCTGTTCGCCGCGCGGGGGTATCACGGTGTCTCCATGGACGACATCGGAGCCGCCGCGGGGGTCACCGGTCCGGCCCTGTACCACCACTTCGCCGGCAAGGAGGCGATGCTGGTCGCGGCGCTCAACCCGGTCAGCGAGGGCCTGCTCGCCGGCGGCCGGGCCCGGGTCGCCGAGCACCCGGACGAGGCGAAGGCCGCGCTGGAGTCCCTGGTCGAGTTCCACGTGGCGTTCGCGCTGGCGAACCCGGTCGTGATCGCGCTGCACCTGCATGAGCTGGACCGCCTCCCCGAGGAGCCCCGCCGGCACATTCGTCGCCTGCAGCGGCTTTACGTCGAGGTCTGGGTGCAGACCCTGACCACGCTGCGTGAGGAGTTGGCTCCGGCGGAGGCGCGGGTGCTGGCCCACGCCGCGTTCGGCCTGATGAACTCGACGCCGTTCTCCGGCGGAGAGGTGGACCGGGAGCGCCGGTCCGACCTGCTGCGCGCCGCCACGCTCGCCGCACTGCTCGGCTGATCCACCTCGACTGGTCCGGCTCGGCGGGGCTGACGCCACGCGACGACCGGACCAGCCGCCGACCAGGCTGGCTCGGCGGGGCTGACGTCGCCCGGCGATCCGGACAGTCGCCAGGTCCGCTCCCCGCCCGGGCCTGTTCCCGTGCCGGCAGGGGTCGAGTAGCCTAACGATCGTTCAGTACGGTTGGGAGGACATCTATGATCGAATCGCTGCTGGTCGCCAACCGAGGCGAGATCGCCCGGAGGGTCATCCGTACCGCGCGCCGGCTGGGCGTCCGCACCGTCGCGGTGTACTCGGACGCCGACGCGAACCTCCCGTTCGTCGCGGAGGCGGACGAATCCGTGCTGATCGGCCCGGCCAACCCCGCCCAGTCGTACCGGAACGCCGACGCCATCCTGACCGCCGCGAAGGCGACCGGGGCGCAGGCGATCCACCCCGGGTACGGGTTCCTGTCGGAGAACGCGGATTTCGCCCGCGCGGTCGTCGATCAGGGCATCATCTGGGTCGGGCCCGGCCCGGACGCGATCGGCGCGATGGGCGACAAGATCAACGCTCGGAACCTGATGGCGGCGGCCGGGGTACCGGTCGCGCCCGGCACCACCGACCCGGCCGCCACCGTGGGGGCCGCGATCGCCGAGGCGGAGCGGATCGGGTACCCGGTGATGGTCAAGGCCGCGGCCGGCGGCGGCGGCATGGGCATGGCGGCGGCCGGTGACGAGGCCGCGCTGCGCACCGAGTACGAAAAGGTGCACGCGTTCGCCGGGCGGATGTTCGGCGACGAATCGGTGCTGATCGAGCGCTACTTCCCCCGAGTGCGCCACATCGAGGTGCAGATCCTCGGGCTCGCCGACGGGCGGGTCGTCGCGCTGGGCGAGCGGGAGTGCTCGGTGCAGCGGCGCAACCAGAAGGTACTGGAGGAGTCGCCGTCCCCCGCGGTCTCGCCCGAGCTGCGCGAGCGGCTGTGCGCCGCGGCGGTACGCGCCGGCGAGGCGGTCGGGTACCGCAACGCCGGCACGGTGGAGTGCCTGCTGGACCCGACCACCAACGACTTCTTCTTCCTGGAGATGAACACCCGCCTGCAGGTCGAGCACCCGATCACCGAGTGCGTGTACGGGGTGGACCTGGTCGAGGAGCAGCTGCGCGTCGCCTCCGGCGAGCCGCCGAACTTCGACCCCGACGCGCTGCGCCCGTCCGGGCACGCGGTCGAGCTGCGGATCAACGCCGAGGACCCCAAGCGGTTCCTGCCGGGCCCGGGCGTCATCGGCACCTGGGTGGAGCCGGCCGGCGAGGGGGTACGGGTCGACGCCGGGTACGCGGCCGGCATGACGGTGACCCCGCACTACGACTCGCTCATGGCCAAGCTGGTGATCTTCGGCCCCGATCGGGCCACGGCCCTGGAGCGGGCCCGTCGGGCGGTCGCCGAGTTCGAGATCGCCGGCCCCAAGTGCAACCTGCCGTTCTTCGCGGAGCTGCTGGACAACCCGGAGTTCGTGACCGGTGACTACGACACCGGCATCATCGGCCGGATGCGGGGGCGGTGAACATGGCGAACGTCTCGATCCGTGAGGTCGGGCCGCGCGACGGCCTGCAGAACGAGGATCCGGTTCCGGCCTCCGACAAGGTGCGGCTGCTCGACGCGCTGTCCCGCACGGGAGTGCGGCGCATCGAGGCGGTGTCGTTCGTGCATCCCAGGGCAATCCCGCAGATGGCGGACGCGGACGAGGTGTGGGCGGCGGCCACCAAGGCGCCCGGGGTGCGCTACTCGGCCCTGGTCCCCAATTCGCGCGGCGCGCGGCGCGCCCTGGCGGCGGGCTTCACCGAAATCGAGGTGGTGGTCTCCGCCAGCGATACGCACAACCGGAAGAACCTGAACCGGTCGACGGCCGAGTCGCTGGAGGACATCTCGGCGCTCATTGACGAGGTTCACCGGGCCGGCGGGACCGTCGAGGTCATCGTGGCGACCAGCTTCGGGTGCCCGTACGAGGGAGACGTCGATCCGCGCCGGGTCGCCACGATCGTGGATCGCGTGCTCGCCGACGGCGCCGATCGGGTGGCCTTCGGCGACACCACGGGCATGGCCACCCCCCGCCGGGTCACCGAGCTGCTCGGCGTGGTGTCGCGCAAGGCGCCGATCCTGCTGCACTTCCACAACACCAGGGGCACCGGCCTGGCCAACATCCTGACCGCGCTCGAGCTGGGGATCAGCGAGTTCGACGCGAGCATCGGCGGCCTCGGTGGCTGCCCGTACGCCCCGGGCGCCAGCGGCAACGTGGCGACCGAGGAGGTGGTGCACATGCTGCACGACATGGGCGTGGAGACCGGCATCGACCTGGACGCCCTGCTGGAGGCGGCCGAGCTCGCCGAGCGGATCGTCGGCCGTACCCTGCCCTCCGGCGTGCTGCGCGCCGGCCCACGTACCCGGCTGGTCGCCGCGAGCTGACCCGCGGATACCGACCGCCGCCAGGCAGGTCCGCCGCCGGCCCCCGGTACCGGCGGCGGACCGTTCACGACGCGTCCGCCCGCCGGCACCGCGCCACCATCGGCGGGCGTGGAGGGTCGACGCCCGGGGAAGTTCTGAGCCGATCAAGGTGCGATCCGGCGTGGTAGCCTAACGATCGTTAAGTAGCCTGGAATCGCAGACCTCAGACCAACGGGAGCCGCGGTGAGCCTTGACCACGAGTCACTGGAGCAGTTGAGCAAGCGCGTCCAGGTCGGCGGTGCCGAGCGCTACCACGCCGCCAACGCGGCCAAGGGCAAGCTGTTCGCCCGCGACCGGATCGCCCTGCTGGTGGATCAGGGGTCCTTTGTGGAGGATGGCCGGTACGCCAACGCCCAGGCCGAGGGGCTGCCCGCCGATGGTGTGATCACCGGTGTCGCCGAGGTCGACGGGCGCCGGATCTGCCTGATGGCCAACGACTCCACGGTCAAGGCGGGATCGTGGGGCGCCCGTACCGTCGAGAAGATCATCCGCATCATCGAGCGCGCCTACGCCACCGGCGTGCCCATGGTGTACCTGGTCGACTCGGCCGGCGCCCGCATCACCGACCAGGTCGACCTGTTCCCCGGCCGGCGCGGCGCCGGAAACATCTTCTACAACCAGGTCCGGGCGTCCGGCAGCATTCCCCAGGCCTGCGCGCTGTTCGGGCCGTCCGCCGCGGGCGGCGCCTACATCCCGGCGTTCTGCGACGTGGTCGCCATGGTCGAAGGCAACGCGAGCATGTACCTGGGCAGCGACCGGATGGTCGAGATGGTCACCGGCGAGAAGACCACGCTGGAGGCGATGGGCGGCGCGCGGGTGCACTGCGCGGAGTCCGGGGTCGGGCACTTCCTGTGCAAGACCGAGGCCGAGGCGATCGAGACGATCCGCCGGTACCTGTCGTTCCTGCCCTCGAACTGGCAGTCGGCGCCCCCGGTCACCGAGGCGGTGCCGGCACCGGAGGTGGACGTCGCCGCCCTGATTCCGGCCAGCGAGCGGCAGGCCTTCGACATGCGCAAGGTCGTCCGCGCGCTGCTCGACGGCGGTGAGTTCTTCGAGATCCAGGCGTTGTGGGCGCGCGAGGTGACGGTCGGTTTCGGCCGGCTCGACGGGGCGCCGATCGGCGTGGTGGCCAACAACTCGCTGCACAAGGGCGGCGTGCTGTTCGTCGACTCGGCGGACAAGGCGACCCGGTTCGTGCAGCTGTGCGACGCATTCAACGTGCCGCTGCTGTTCCTGTCCGACGTGCCCGGCTTCATGGTGGGCAGCGCGGTGGAGCGGCAGGGCATCATCCGGCACGGCGCCAAGATGATCACTGCCATCAGCGAGGCGACGGTGCCGAAGATCTGCGTGGTGGTGCGCAAGGCGTACGGCGCCGGGCTGTACGCGATGGCCGGGCCGGGCTTCGCTCCGGACGCCACCATCGCGCTGCCCACCGCGAAGATCGCCGTCATGGGCGCCGAGGCCGCGGTCAACGCCGTCTACGCGAACAAGATTGCCGCTCTGCCGGACGACGAGGCCCGGGCGGCGTTCGTGGCCGACAAGCGCGCCGAGTACGAGCGCGACATCGACATCGTGCGGCTGGCCAGCGAGCTGGTCGTGGACACCATCGTCGAACCGTCGGCGCTGCGCGCCGAGCTGGTCATCAGGTTCGCGGCGGCGGCCGGCAAGGATCGTCACTTCTCCCGGCGCCGGCACGGCGTCACGCCCGTCTGAGGGGGCCGAAATGGTGAGCTTTGCGCTGGACGAGGAGCACGCCGCGCTGCGCGACACGGTCCGGGAGTTCGCCCGGGAGGTCATCGCGCCGGCCGCCTTCGAGCACTACGAGCGCCACACGTTCCCGTACGAGATCATCCGGCAGATGGGCAAGATGGGCCTGTTCGGACTGCCCTTCCCGGAGGAGTACGGCGGCATGGGCGGCGACTATTTCGCGCTGTGCGTCGCCCTGGAAGAGCTGGCCCGGGTGGACTCGTCGGTGGCGATCACGCTGGAGGCCGCCATCAGCCTCGGCGCCATGCCCATCCACCGGTTCGGCACCCCCGAGCAGAAGGCCACCTGGCTGCCGCGGCTGACCAGCGGCGAGGCCCTGGCCGGATTCGGCCTCACCGAGCCGGGCTTCGGGTCGGACGCGGGCGGGACGCAGACCCGCGCCGTCCTGGACGGGGACGAGTGGGTCATCAACGGCAGCAAGGCGTTCATCACCAACTCGGGTACGGACATCACCGCCTTCGTCACGGTCACGGCGCGCACCGGTACCCGGCCGGACGGCTCGCCCGAGATCACCGCCATCATCGTGCCGTCGGGTACGCCGGGCTTCACCGTCGCGCCCGGGTACTCGAAGGTCGGCTGGTGCGCCTCGGACACCCACGAGCTGCACCTCGACGACGTCCGGGTACCAGCGGCCAACCAGCTCGGCGAGCGGGGGCGGGGCTTCGCCCAGTTCCTGCGGATCCTCGACGAGGGGCGGATCGCGATCGCGGCGCTGGCGACCGGGTTGGCGCAGGGCTGCGTGGACGAGTCCGTGCGGTACGCCCACGACCGGCAC
The DNA here is from genome assembly GCF_039543385.1 of Rugosimonospora acidiphila. Classification (NCBI taxonomy): domain Bacteria; kingdom Bacillati; phylum Actinomycetota; class Actinomycetes; order Micromonosporales; family Micromonosporaceae; genus Rugosimonospora; species Rugosimonospora acidiphila. The sequence goes on along the minus strand of NZ_BAABJQ010000012.1, from coordinate 10,308 downwards.
GCCTTCGGCCAGCCGATCGGCAACTTCCAGGCGATCCAGTTCAAGATCGCAGACATGGAGACGCGGGCTCACACCGCCCGGCTGGCGTACTACGACGCGGCCGCGCGGATGCTCGCCGGCGCCGACTTCAAGCGGCAGGCGGCCATCGCCAAGCTGCACGCCAGCGAGATAGCGGTGACCAACGCGCGGGAGGCCACCCAGGTGCACGGCGGGTACGGGTTCATGAACGAGACGCCGGTCGCGAGGTTCTGGCGGGACGCCAAGATCCTGGAGATCGGCGAGGGGACCTCCGAGATCCAGCGCATGATCATCGCCCGCGACCTGGGTGTGTGAGACGGCTCACCCACTGTCGTAGATCGGCCCAACTCCCGTCGTGATCTTGACTCGTTTCTCGCGCAGGACGCCGCCACCGCCTAACCTTCGTGACCATGGCTCGGCCGGTCGGTGCGGTATCGGGCAGCACATTCGCGGTGCTGCTGCGTGAGCACCGGCGCCGCAACGGGCTGACCCAGGCCGAATTCGCCGCCAAGGCCGGGGTGGGCGTGCGTACCCTGCGGGACCTGGAGCGGGGCCGGTCGCGGCCGCAGCGTGCGACGGTCGACCTACTGGTCGCCGCGCTCGGGTTGCGGGGCGCCGCGCGGGACGAGTTCCTCGCCGCGGCGCGCCGCGGCGAGTCCGGCGAGCCGGACCCTTCCGGGATCAACCTGCCGCCGGCCCCCGTGCTGATCGGGCGCGAGCCGGAGCTGACCAACCTGGCCACGGTGCTGCGGCACGCGGCGGTGGTCACCCTGGTCGGCGTCGCCGGGGTCGGCAAGACCAGCCTGGCCTGGGCCGCGGCGCACCGGGTGGCGGCCCGGCACCCGGGCGGCGTGGCCGGGATCGTGGTCACCGAGGTGTCCACCGAGGCCGACACCCTCGCCACCGTGGCCGGCGTGTTCGGCGTCGGCCGGGCCAGCGACCTGCCCGCACGCTTCGCCGGTCGCCCCGCGCTGCTGCTGGTCGACGCGGTGGAGCGATCCGCCGAATCGGCCGTCACCGCGATGCTGTGGCTGCGCAACAACACGCCGAGCCTGCGGATCATCGCGACCAGCCGGCGTCCGAGCGGGGTCGCCGGCGAGTACGTATGGCCGGTGATGCCCCTGGAGTGCCCGCCGCCCGGCCTCATCGAGCTGCCGGAGATCGCCGGTTATCCGGCCGCCGAGCTGTTCCTGGAGCGGCTGCGCGGGGTCGGCCACGCCGACGTGGCGCCGGCCGATGCCGCCACGGTCGGTGAGCTGGTACGGCGGCTGGCCGGCCTGCCGCTGGCCCTCGAACTGGGTGCGGCCCGCGGCCGGATTCTCGAGGTGAGCGAGATCCTCGACCGGTACGGCGACCGGGTCCTGGACCTGCGCCGAGAGCCCCGGGACGGCGAGGCGACCACGCTGCGCGAGGCGATCGCGGGCAGCTACCGGCTGCTCGAACCGGCCGAGCGCGCGGCGCTGCGGCTGCTGGCCCAGTTCCACCACCGGTGGTCGGTGGAGCTGGCCGAGCAGCTGTTCGCCGACAACCACCCGCAACCGGATCCCGGCGGCGAACGCGACGTGGTGGCGCTGCTGGATCGGCTGGTCGAACTGGGGCTGGTCAGTGTGCGGGGCACCGGGCCCACCCGGTTCCGCATGCTCGACATGGTGCGGGACTTCGCGGTCGAGCAGAGCGAGGGCGAGGGCGAACTGGCGAGCTTCCGCGACCGGCACGCGGTCGTGATGGCCCGGTACGCCGCCCGGACCGCGCCCGAGCTGGTCGGAGGGGCGTTGCGCGAGGCCGCCACGCGGCTTGACGACTTCAACAGCGACCTGCGCTCCGCGCTGGTCTGGGCCGGGGAGCGTGATCCCCGGACCGCGCTGTACCTGGCTTCGAAGCTGCCCCGGTGGTGGCGGCTGCGCGGCAACGACCGGGAGGGCCGCGGCTGGCTGCGCCGGCTGCTCGACCACCCGGACAACCAGCGCGCGGACCCGACCACCCGGGCGTGGGCGGGATTGGGCCTGGCCCAGCTCGCCGCGGAGCACGGCGACGGGCTGGCCGAACTGGGCGGGGTCGAGGCCGCGCTCGCCACTTTCACCCGGCTCGGTCGGGTCACCGGGCAGCTCGCCGCCCGTACCCAGCTGTGCATCCTGCACCAGGCCAACGGCGACTACGAGGCCGCCCGTGAGCACGGGGAGGCGGTACTGCGCCTGGCCACCCGGTACGGGCGTACCCGCGACGTGGTCGTCGCCGAGAACAACCTGACCTGGCACGACATCCGGGTCGGCGACCTGGCCGGCGCGCGCCGGCGACTGGTCACCGTGCAGCGGCTGGCCGCCGGGGTCGGCGAGGACCGGCTGCGCGCGCTGGCCCACGCCAACCTCGCCGAGGTGGCCCGGCTCGACGGCAGGTACGCGGAGGCGGTCGCCATCGGCCGGCGCGCCCTGTCGCAGGTAGACCAGCTCGGCGATCCCCGGCACAAGTGGCGGGTACTCGGGTGCGTCGCGCTTGCGCTCGCGCAGTCGGGACGGGTGGCCGAGGCCCGGGAGACGATGGTCGAGGTGGGCGACCCGCCGGTGGTCGAGCTGATCGAGGCGTACCTGACCCTGGCCGAGGGCGACCGGACGGCCGCCACCGAGCGGTTCTCGATGGCGGCCGAGACGCTGGCCGGCCGCCACGACGTCCGCGATGTGGTGGAGGCGCTGGTCGGCGTCGCGTCGAGTACCGATGACCCGAAGCGCCGCCGCCAGGCACTGACCGAACTGGACGACCTGTGTCAGCGCAGTGCGGTCAGCCTGCTGGCCCGGGAAAGGGCCCTGCTCGGCGGGTGATTACCGCCGGCCGTGGTGGCGGCGACCATGCCGCCACCACCACGGCTGAGGGCCCGGTGGGCGAAGTCCCCCGTAACGCCCCACCTTCCTCCGCCCGTCGCGAACCCGTGACCGGCGCCTCCCCTGCGCTGGAGATTAGTCGCGTACCCGGCCGGGGCTTGCCTTGATCAACCTGGTTTGTCCGCCTGCTGGCCTGGTTCTGCCGGTACTTCTGCCGGTCCGCCGGGTTGGCGCAGGCCGGCGATGAGGAGCCCGACCAGTCGGCGCGCGTCGTAGCGGGGATCGCTCTCCGCGCCTATGCAGAGGTTCCCGACGCCGCGCAGGAGCTCGTAGGCAGCCAGATCGGCTTGGATCTCGCCCGAGCCGGCCGCGGCGTCGAGCAACTGGCTGCACACGGGCAGGAGCCGATCGAGAAAGTAGGAGTGCAGGGCGTCGAACTGGGTGTCGTCCGACCGCAGCGCGGCGGCCAGCCCGTGCTTGGTCACCAGGAGGTCGACGAACAGGTCGATCCACCGGGCCAGCGCGGCGTACGGGGTGGTCGCGTTGGCGAGGCAGGCCGGGCCGGCCTCGGCGCAGGCCTCGACCTGATGCCGGTACACGGCGACGACGAGGTCCGCTCGCGTCGGGAAGTGGCGGTAGACGGTGCCCACCCCGACACCCGCCCTGGCCGCGATGTCGCGCACCGGCGCCTCGATCCCCGAGGCGACGAACGCCGCCGCGGCGGCGTCGAGCAGGGTCTTCTCGTTGCGTTGGGCATCGGCCCGCCGCCGGGGCGGTCGCTCCGCCATGTCCGTCACCTCGTCGCCTTCCACAGCGTCCCCTCCTCGGCTTTGACACCTCGGCCTCCGGTGTCTCGGCGTTGGCAAACGGAACATTGTTCCGCTATGGTTATCCGGAACGTTGTTCCGTCTTGCCTCGATGGTAGACGGGCGACGGATGGCATGGCCAGGCGCCCGGCGGTCGCTCGCGGGGCGCCCAAGCAGACTCGGAACAACAGAACAGAAGGCACTTTCATGTCCGAATCAACCAGCGTGATGACCTACCCGACCGGGACCACGCCGTCTCCGGTCGTGTCCGTGAAGCCGATCGCCCTGCCCGCCCCGGGCCGTGGTGCGGATCTAGAAGTCCGCGTGTCGGCGCCCACGACAGGGCGCGACCTGCCCATCATCGTCTTCTCGCACGGCTATGGCTGGTCGATGGACGGCTACGCACCGCTGGCGGACTTCTGGGCCGCCCGCGGCTTCGTGGTCGTGCGGCCCACCCACCTCGATTCGAGGACGCTCGATCTTCCCGCCGACGACCCCCGTACGCCGCTGATCTGGCGTCATCGGGTCGAGGATCTGAAGCGCGTCCTCGACCGGCTCGACCTCCTGGAAGCCGCCGTGCCGGGCCTGGCCGGGCGTTTCGATTCCAGTCGCATAGCGGTGGCCGGGCACTCGTGGGGAGCCCAGACGGCGAGCATGCTGCTGGGCGCGCGCGTGCTCGACTCCGAGGGCGTACCTGGGGAGGACATGTCCGACCCCCGGGTCGCGGCCGGCGTGCTGTTGGCCTTGCCGGGGCCGGGGGGCGCCGACCTGTCCCCGTTCGCGGCCGAGCACTTTCCGTTCATGAACCCGTCCTTCGACGGCATGACCGCGCCGGCCCTCGTGGTCGCGGGGGACCGGGACCAGTCTGCCCTGTCCGTCCGGGGTCCCGACTGGTTCACCGACCCGTACTTCCTGAGCCCGGGAGCCAAGAGCCTGCTGACCCTGTACGGGGCGGAGCATTCGCTCGGCGGGATCCCCGGCTACAGCGTGACGGAGACGACCGACGAGAGCCCCGAACGGGTCGCCCTCATCCAGCGGCTCAGCTGGGCATTCCTGCGCAGTGCTCTGCACCCCGAGGATCCCAGTTGGTCAGCGGCGCGAGCCGCGCTCGAGGAGGACCCGCGGCCGCTGGGGCAGGTACGGAGCAAGTAGGGCGCATGGGCGCTCCTGGGGAGGGATTCGGCTCCGCGCGGTAGTGACGGATCAGGCCGCGGTCGAGGTCGCGCCGGCGGTCGCTCCCGGGCGCACCGCGTCGCGGATGGTCCGCAGGCCGGCCATCATCGGCCCGAGTTGCTCCGCCGGGAGCAGGCCCGTGAACAGGCGGTCGATCGTCTCCAGGTGGCCCGGCAGGATGGCGCCCAGCCGCTCCCGGCCGGCCTCGGTGAGCACGGCGTAGGAACTGCGTCGGTCGGTCGGGCAGGCGGTGCGGCAGACGAAGCCGTCGCGTTCCAGCCGGTCGACGACCCGGGTCACGCCGCTGGTGGTGAGACTGGTCTGGGCGGAGAGGTCGGTCATGCGCAGCCGACAGTCGGACGACCGGGCTAGCCGGATCAGCACCTCGAACTCGATGAGTGCCAGCCCGTGCTCGGCGATCTGCGCGGAGAACTGAGCCGTCAGCCCGCTGAGCACCTCGCTCAGCAGGCCGATCGCGGTGATCCGCTCGTCCCGCACTAGATCTTCAGTCACACCTCTATCCTACCAGAGCTTGACACGGAAATAATTGACAGGTCTATAGTTGTTCGAGCAGACATCTGAATAACCACACACCTTGGAAGGACCTCCTCCGATGACCGACACGACCAGCTCATCACTCGCGTCCCGGGACCACAACGGTGTCCAGATTCCCGCCGCCGGTACGTACACGCTCGACCAGGCACACAAGCGCGTGGGCTTCGTCGCCCGGCACATGATGGTGAGCAAGGTCCGCGGCGGGTTCGGTGAGGCGAGCGCGACCATCACCGTCGCCGAGAACCCGCTGGAGTCTTCGGTCTCCGCCACCATCCAGGCCGGGAGCATCACCAGCGGCCAGGAGCAGCGCGACGGCCACCTCAAGAGCGGCGACTTCCTCGAGGTGGAGAAGTACCCCACCCTGGAGTACCGCAGCACCGGCGTGAAGTCCTTCAACGGCACCGAGTTCCTCCTCACCGGCGAGCTGACCATCAAGGACGTGACCGTGCCGGTCGACCTGAAGGTCGAGCTGGAGGGTGTGACCACCAACCCCTACGGCAAGCCCGTCTTCGGGTTCAGCGCGACCGCCGAGATCGACCGTGAGGCGTTCGGCCTGACCTACAACATGGCGCTTGAGGCCGGCGGCGTCATGATCAGCAAGAACATCAAGATCGAGATCGAGGGAGAGGCCCTCAAGGAGGACTGACCTCGACCAGTTTCGCCGCATTGGCCCCCACTCACGAGGTGGGGGCCAATGTCATACCTACCGTGCGTTTTCCCTCACATAGCGCTTTCAACCCGCCTGCTTTGTCCCTAGCCTGAAGTGCCTGACCCCACATAACGTGGAGTCTCAATCGCAGTGTGCTTCCGCGTGCTCACGCGAACCTGCAACGAAACGCTGGACGGGAAGGACCCATGGGCAAGGATGTGTCCCTCTCCGAGTTCACGCGCGAGGACCGAGTGCGGTACAGGTACAAGGTCCGCCAATGCCTGGACGTCTTCGCCCTGATGCTCAACGACCTCCGGTTCGACGCGGATAGGCCGATGACCGGCCTCGAATTGGAGCTCAACCTGATCGACAAGGATGGCGCACCGGCGATGCGCAACGCCGAGGTGCTGGCCGAGCTTGCGGATCCGTCGTTCCAGACCGAGTTGGGGCAGTTCAACCTTGAGATCAACGGGGCGCCGCGGCTGCTCGCGGGCGCCGGCTTCGACCAGTACGAGGCGGAGCTGACCGACCAACTCGCACGCGCGGAGGACCGGGCCGCCAAGGCCGACGCGAGGGTCATCCTGATCGGCATCCTGCCCACCATCACTCAGCGCCACGCGGTACTCGACAACATGTCCACCGACTCGCGCTACCGGGTGCTCAACGAGCAACTGGCCAGCGCCCGGGGCGAGTCGTTCGTGCTGGACATCCGGGGTGCGGAGCACCTGCAACTGATCACCGATTCGATCGCGCCCGAGGCGGCGTGTACCAGCGCCCAGTTTCATCTTCAGGTGGCGCCGGAGGAGTTCGCCAACTACTGGAACGCGTCGCAGGCCGTCGCGGCCGCGCAGCTCGCGGTCGGCGCCAACTCCCCGTTTCTGTTCGGCAAGCGGCTCTGGGCGGAGACCCGGATCGCCCTGTTCGAGCAGGCCACCGACACCCGGCCGGAGGAGTTGAAGACCCAGGGCGTCCGGCCCCGGGTGTGGTTCGGCGAGCGCTGGATCACCTCGATCTTCGACCTCTTCGAGGAGAACGTCCGCTACTTCCCGGCCCTGCTGCCCATCATGGCGGACGAGGACCCGGTCGAGGTGCTGCACTCCGGCGGGGTTCCCCGGCTGCCCGAACTGCGGCTGCACAACGGCACCATCTACCGGTGGAACCGGCCGGTCTACGACATCATGAACGGCCGGCCGCACCTGCGCGTGGAGAACCGGGTGCTGCCCGCCGGGCCGACCGTGCTGGATCTGCTGGCCAACGCCGCGTTCTACTTCGGGCTGGTCCGGGAACTGGTCGAGGCGGACCGTCCGGTGTGGACGCAGCTCACCTTCGGTCAGGCCGAGGAGAACTTCCACATGGCGGCCCGGGATGGGCTTTCCGCGCAGCTGTTCTGGCCGCGCCTGGGCGCGCTGCCGGCCACCGACCTGGTGCTCGACTGGCTGCTGCCGCTGGCGCACGGCGGCCTGGAGCGGTTCGGCGTGCCGTCACGGATCCGCGACCGGCTGTTGGGCATCATCGAGGATCGGTGCCGGACCGGCATCAACGGCGCGTCGTGGCAGACGTCGGTGGTCGAGCGCCTGGAGAACGACCGGGGGTTGGACCGGCCGGCCGCGCTGCGGGAGATGCTGCGCAGGTACGCAGAGCTGTTCGCGGGCAACGCCCCGGTGCACACCTGGCCCCTGGACTGAGCGCCACCGAGCGGATCAGCCGAGGCTGCCGCTCCTGGCGGCCGGGCCGGCGGCCGCGTCCGGGCCGGTCATCCGCACCTCGGTCATCCGCACGGTCTCCGGCTCGTCGGCGCCACCTGGCCAGGCCGGAACCCGCCCGATCACTGGCAGATCGGCGGTCGGCCGCGCGACCGGCGCCGGCGCCCCGCCGTCACGCTGCGCGTGGGCAGGGCCCTCGCCGAGCCAGGCCACGCCAACGGGCGGTGGGTCGGGCTGGCGCGGCACGATGACTTCTGCCCCGGGCGCCCGTCGCTGCTCTCGATGCGCGATGACGCCGGAGAGCAGGACCGAACCGGCGAGCCCGGCGATCACCGCGTACGGCGCGATGAGGTACGCCGAAAGCTGCTCGTCCGCCCGCACCCCGACCAGCCTCGGGGCGGCGAGGAAATACGCGGCGGCGACCATGAGCGGCCCCGCGGCGCCGGACACCGCGACACCTACCCGGTTGTCGCCACGCCGGCCGGCCGGCAGCGCGGCGAGCACCCCGATGACCAGCGCCACGCCCATCATCAGCGCCGCCCCGGGCAGCGAGAAGATCTTCTCGAGGAAGTACCTGCCGCCGAACCGCCAGACCCCGAGCTGGGCGGTGGTCGAGCCCTGCGCGCCGGCGATCCCGTACAGCGCCGAGGCGACGGCCAGCGCCCACAGCCAGGTGGTGGTGGCCATCACGTTCGTGGCGACCGCCCGGGACGACAGGGCCGCGACCGCCACGAGGAGCCCGACCGCCACCCCGACGATCGCGTACCCGCCCGCGATCGTCTGCGGCGAGAACGTGTCGGGCCGGTGCGCGGCACGGGCCGGCACCGCGACCAGCGGCACGGTGATCAGGCTGCCGACCGCCGCGGTGAGCGCGAGCGCCAGCCGCCAGGCGGTGGTGGCGATCAGTCCGGGCCGGGCCCGATCATCGGCGGTCGAGCGGTGCACCGGCGCCGCCGGTCCGGGCCGGGGCGCGGACAGCCGGTCGGCGGCGACCGCACCGAGCACCGTGGAGGTCGCCGCGATCCAGGTGGTCCACGCGAGACTGGCGAGCCAGGCGCTTACGCCGGTCGTGTCGGTGGCCGACGTCCAGACCAGGACGCCCAGGCCGTAGCCCAGGCCCAGCTGGGCGGCGGCGCTGCCAGCGGCAACCCCGACCGCGAGTGCGACCGATCCTCCCCAGCCACGTACGGCCATGTCGCGCAGCCTAACGCCATCCATGCGGCCGGGCGAGTCCAGCGGGCGAGGTTGACCGGGGGTGCGGCGCCGGCATGGTGAGATGGTCGTGTGGTCGATGATGCTGGCCGGTCTGATCCGGATGAGCGGCGACAGGAACAGCGGCCGGAGAATGCCTGGCCGCCCTCGTCGGGCCAGCCCGACGAGAACAGCCCTGCCGCGGCGGACCAACCCACACCCGAGCAGCCCGTCGGGCCGTGGGAGGAGACCACCAGCCCTCAGCAACAGCCGACCGGCCCATGGTGGGCCGGGGCCGAGGCCGGCGAGGCCCAGGATCCGTGGTCGGGCGGCGACCAGACCGTGATCCATCCGGCGGCGCCGGAGGAGACCAGCGCGTTGCCGCCACTGGATCCGAACGCGACCTCGGTAATGCCGCCGGCCGGCGGGCCCGAGGACCCGGCGCGGCGCTGGTCGGCGCGGGCCGGGGTGCCGCCGACCGGGTCGCGGGAGGGCTCGCGGCAGGAGTGGCTGGCGGTGGAGGAGGTCCGGGGCGGGGCCTGGTGGATGCCGATCCTGATCGGTCTGCTCATCCTGATCCTGCTCGGCCTGATCGGCCTGGGGCTCTGGCTGGGCCTGGGAGGCAACGGCGGTACGCCGCCGGCACCGGGCCCGACCAGCAGCCCGAGCGCCTCGTCGCCCAGCCCGGCGCCCTCGCCGTCCCCCACGCCGTCTCCCACCCCGCCCTCACCCTCGCCGAGCCCGCCGCCGGCCCTGGTCATGCTGCCCTCGCTGCGCGGCGTGCCTGCGGCCGACGCGCAGCAGGCGTTGGAGGGCCTCGGTCTCAAGGTCCAGCTGCAGCCCCAGCCGGACGACACGGTGCCGCTCGGCTCCGTGGTGAGTACCCAGCCGGACGGCGGCACACAGGTGCCGGCCGGCAGCACGGTGGTCGTGATTGTGGCCTCGGCCCCGCCCCCGTCCCCCTCACCGTCGTTCAGCGTGGGACCGCCCACGGCCAGCCCGGCCCCCTCCTGACCGGCCGTTCCCGGCGGGCCGTTCCCCGGCCGGGCCGGTCCCCTGCGGGCCGGTCCCCTGCGGGCCGGTCCCCGGCGGGCCGCGAGGCGCCGGTGCGCGGGCTGGCCGGCGCGGCTCACCACTGCCGGCGCAGGCGGGCCACGATCAGCAGCCCGGCGGCGGAGATGATCAGGCTGGCCAGCCCGGAGACGATGAGCGCCTCCGGCACGACCCCGACCAGATCGTCGGCGACCGGCTTCGCCGCGCCGCGCCACTGGGGCGTCGGCGGGTCGGGCAGCGGCTGGTCGGCCGCCGGGGCACCGGACGTCGACGCGGTGGCCCCGCCGTCGACGCTGCCGCGGTCGGCCGCCGTCCCGGCCCGGCCGGCGTCGGGTAGGCCCGGACCC